>CAZEIW010000163.1:0-6744 GCA_964512305.1 uncultured Burkholderiaceae bacterium
CTGGACCTTCTCGCGAAACAAGGGCTGAAGGCGACGTTCTTCCTGATCGGCCAGCAGGTTGCTCTGCACCCGGACCTGGTACGCCGGATCGCCGACGGGGGTCATGCACTGGGTGGCCATACGTACGGGCACCGGGTGATCGTCGGGCTCGATGAGCACGAACTCGAGGCCGAGTTGGCGGCCTGCCGGGCCGCGATTGCCGACAGTTGCGGCGTCGATAGCACGCTGTTCAGGCCGCCGAGGGGATTGGTCGATCTCGCGTCGATGCGGCGGGTCGCCCGGCTGGGCTACCGGCTCGTGCACTGGAGCCGCACCTACAGCGACTACCGGCGCGACGGCACGGATCCACTGGTCGCCCGCATGAGTCAGGATCCGATCCGCGCCGGCGACATTGTGCTGCTGCACGACAACAACCCGTACACGCCTGCGGCGCTGGAACGCGTGCTGCCGGGCTGGCGCCGCAACGGCGTCGGGTTCGCCTCGCTCTGATCCGGATGCCGCCGATGCGAATCCTGTACCTGCACCGGACCCAGGGCGAGGAACCCGAGTCGATCCATATCGCGGCGATCGTCGACGCCCTGCGCGGACTCGGCCACGAGGTACGCATCGTCGGCCCCGCGCCGCTGAGCCACGCGCCGGACGGCGATTCCCGTCCCACACTGGCGGGGCGGATCAAGCGTGCTGCGCCACGCTGGGCCTTCGAACTGATGCAGATCGGGTACAACGCGGTCGCGTGGTGGCGTACCCGACGGGTGGTGCGCGAATTCCGGCCCGATCTCATCTACGAGCGCTACGCGCTGTTCGCGTTCGTGGGGGTGCTGCTTGCACGTGCGCGCCGGATCCCGCTGATCCTCGAGGTCAATACGCCGTACGCGCAGGCCTGGGCACAGTATTACGGCCTGAATCTGAGGCGCCTCGCGCGATGGATCGAGCACCGCACCCTGCTTGCTGCGGACCATGTGATCACGGTCACCCAGGTGCAGCGCGAGATGCTCGTTGGAAGCGGGCTGCCTGCGGCCCGCGTGAGCGTCTGTCATAACGCAATCGACCCGGCGTGGTTCGATCCCGAGCGCCACGCCGATCCGGCACTTCGCGGCCGGCTCGGATTGAGCGGCATCGTGGTGGGCTTCGTCGGCACGATGAACCGCTGGCAGGGCATCGACGCATTCGGCGAAGTGCTGCGGTCGGTGTTGACCCGGCGCAGCGACGTGAATTTCCTGTTCGTGGGCGACGGCGAATTCCGTACCGGGCTGGAGGGGTTCTGCCGCGACAACGGCTTTTCCGGGCGGGTGCGCTTCACGGGCCGCAAGCCGCACCGCGAGGTGCCGCCGCTGGTCGGGGTCATGGACATCGCCGTGCTGCTCGACTCCAACCGGCACGGCTCGCCGATGAAGATCTTCGAGTACCTCGGCATGGCCAAGGCGGTCGTGGCTCCGGGCGTTCCACCCGTGCTGGAGGTGATGCGCGATGGCGTGACCGGGCTCGTGATCGAGCCGGGCAGTGCCGCGCAGATGGCCGACCGGATCCTGCAACTGGCCGCCGACCCGGCCCTGCGCTCGCGCCTCGGCGGCGAAGGGCGCGCTTACGTGATCGCCCACCACACGTGGCGCGAGAACGCGCTGCACATCGTCCGGCAGTACGGCCGCCTGGTCGGCCATGCAGTGGCGGCGGGCTGAGAGGCGAGCGATGCAGCGTCGCGTCGACCTCTGGCTCCCGGCCTACATCTCGTCCGCGCCGGCGCGCGCGCGGGGGGCGTGGGCGCGGCGCAGGGACCTGACCCATATCGTGTTCCTGGTCTGCGATCACTTCGAGCCGCGGCACAAGATCGAGAGCGACGACCAGCCTCAGCGGCGGATGCTGGCCTGGCGGCAGGGGTTCGCCGAGTTGCAGAGGCGATGCCGCAGCGCCTACGGCCACGCGCCGCTGCATTCGTTCTTCTACCCGCCCCATCACGGCGACGAGCACCTCCCAGCGCTGGCGGAATGGGTCTTCGATGGGCTCGGGGAGGTCGAACTCCACTACCACCACCGCGACGATACGTCGGCGAAGCTGCGCGCCGATCTGCGCTCGGTGCTGTCGCGCTACAACGAGTGCGGGTTGCTGCTGGAATCGGGAGCGCCGCCGCACGCTTCGTTCGGGTTCATTCACGGCGACTGGGCCCTGGACAACTCGCGCCACGGCCGGTTCTGCGGCGTCAACGACGAGCTGACGATCCTGCAGGAACTCGGCTGCTGGGGCGATTTCACCATGCCGTCCGGCGACGAGGCGCAGACGCGCAAGATCAACTCGATCTATTTCGCCGTCGACGATCCGGCGCGGCCGAAATCGCACGATCGCGGCCGCGACGCGCGAGTCGGCGAGCCCGACCCGCCAGGGCTGTTCCTGATGCAGGGCCCGCTGGCCGTCAACTGGGGCGCACCCGGCCATCCGCGCATCGAGAACGCGAGCCTGACGAGCGAGAACTGGGGCCGCCCGGACCGGATCCGAAGCTGGCTCGACTGCCAGGTTCACGTCAAGGGCCGCCCGGAGTGGCTGTTCGTCAAGCTGCACTGCCACGGCGCGGTGGAGCGCGATTTCGACGCGCTGTTCGGCGAGCGTGCCTTCCAGATGCACCAAATCCTGAACGAGCGCTACAACGACGGCCGGCGCTGGCGCCTGCACTACGCGACCGCGCGCCAGGCATACAACATCGCGCGCGCGGCGCAACACGGGCACGCCGGCGATCCGTCGGCCTGGGTCGACTTCGCCGTTCCGCCGCCGGCATGCTCGCTGTACGTCGCCAGCGCGCGACACCGGTTGCGAAGCTGCACGACCGAGCGGCTGCAACTCGAGCAGATCGAGCCGGGTGCCGCCGGTGCCACCGTGCGCACCCGCATCGGACCCGCGATGCGGGTCGAGGGGCGGCTGACCTCGCTGGATCTCGACGCTCGCACCGGACGACTGGCGCTGCAGCTCGCGGTGCCGGGTGAAGTCTCGCTCGATATCGCTGGCGGAGCCGGGGTGGAGCCGCTGGAGAACGCGCGCCTGATCGAGACGCACTGGACCGAAGGCCGCGCGGTCCGGCGCTACGCCGCCGGGCGGCAGGCCGTGTTCGAACTTGGGCAGGCCGATCGAATCGGTGCCGGCCGCCCGCAGATGGAGATCGATACGTGATCAAGCTGTTCTTCTGGGGTGCCGTCGCTCTGACGCTCTACCCCTACCTGATCTACCCGCTGGCAATGCTGCTCCTCGGCTCGGTGCGCCCGCGGCCGGTACGACGGAACGCGCGGGAACCCGATGTCACGGTGCTGATACCCGCGTACAACGAGGCCGACTGCATCGGCGAGACGGTGCGCAACAAGCTGGAGCAGGACTACCCGCGCGAGCGCTTGCAGATCATCGTCGTGTCGGACGGGTCCGATGACGGCACCGACGCGATCGTCCAGGGCTTCGCCGACCGCGGCGTTCAGCTTCTCCGGCGGGAAGGGCGTGAGGGCAAGGCTGCAGCACTCAACGAGGCGATCCGCCACGCGCGCGGCGAGATCGTCGTTTTCAGTGACGCGAACTCCAGGTTCGCGCCCGATGGGATCCGCCGGATGGTCGAGAACTTCGCGGATCCCGAGGTCGGCTACGTGACGGGATCGCTGCAGCTGGCCGCCCCCGACGGCACGGCCGGCTTGAGCGGCAGCGGCGGCAGCGCGTACATCCGCTACGAGAACCTGGTTCGGACCATCGAGACCCGCGCGGGCTCGATCATCGGCGTCAATGGTGGCGTCGACGCGATCCGCCGCGATCTCTACGTCGACATCCCACGCTCCCTGATCACGGATTTCGTGCTGCCGCTGCACGTGATCGCCGGCGGGCGGCGGGTGGTCTACGACCCGCGCGTCGTCTCGCGCGAGACGCCCAACGAGGACCTCGCTCCCGAGTTCCGGATGCGGGTGAGGGTTGCCCTGCGTGCGCTGCAGGGGCTGATCTACATGCGCCGCCTGTTCAACCCGCTGCGCTATCCGCTGACGGCCTTCTGCCTCACGTCGCACAAGCTTCTGCGCTACCTCACCTTCCTGTTTCTGCCGGTCGCGCTCGCGGGCAACGCCGCTCTGGCGGCGGACGACGCGTTCTATGGCGTCGTGCTCGCGCTGCAGCTGTCTCTATACGTGCTCGCCCTGGCGGGGCTCGCCCGCGGCCTGCCGGCCGTGCTGCGCAAGCTGACGGTCGTGCCGAGCTACTTCCTGCTGAGCAACGCCGCGTTCACGGTCGCGGTCTTCAGGTTCCTGCGCGGCGAGACCATGGCGACCTGGAAGCCGAGGGCGGGTTGAGTCGACTGCAAATACGTCGCGACGGGCTGGCGGGAACGACCGCATGAACCGGATATCCGAGCTCGATGCGCTGCGCGGGCTGGCTGCCTTCGCGGTGGTGCTCTTCCACTACACCACCCGCTTCGGTCAGCTGTACGGGCACCCGGAGCCCCCGCCGTTCACGGTCGGCTACGGGGCGCACGGCGTCGACGTGTTCTTCATGATAAGCGGCTTCGTGATCTTCATGACGCTGAAGCGCGTCCGCACCGCCGCCGACTTCGTCGTTTCGCGCTTTTCGCGCCTGTTCCCTGCGTATTGGTGCGCTGTCCTGGTGACCTTTTCCGTCGTGGCGTGGTTCGGCCTGCCCGGACGGCAGGTCGGCGTCGGCGACATGCTCGCGAACCTCACGATGGTCCACGAGCTGTTCCACGTCCCCGACGTCGATGGCGTGTACTGGACCTTGCAGATCGAGCTGATGTTCTACCTGGCGATGCTGGCCCTGTACCTCTCGCGGTTGCTGCCGCGCATCGTCCCGGTCCTTGCGGTCTGGCTGCTGTTGAGCCTGTCGGTCTTCGCGCTCGACCGCAGCGGGCTGAGGGTGCCGGGGTCCGGCCTGCTGTCCACGCTCGCGATCCTGCCGCACATTCCGCTGTTTGGGCTGGGCATCCTTTTCTTTCGGGTACATGCGAAGGAAGGCAGGCTTGCCCTCAACCTGGCAGCGATGGCCGCCTGCCTGGCGGCGATCGCCGTCGAGGGCGGCCTCGAGGGGCTGCTGGCGGCGCTTGTCGGTTGCGCACTGTTCGGCGCTCTCGTGCGGGGGCGCCTGGGCCTGCTCCGGCTCAAGGCGCCGGTGTTCCTCGGCACCATCTCGTATTCGCTGTATCTGCTGCATCAGCATATCGGCTACATCGTGCTGCGCGGCCTGTACCGCGAGGGTTTCAGCCCGGTCGCGGCGATCCCGCTGGCGATCGCGGTCGCGATCTGTGCCGCCGCGATGCTGACCTTCCTGGTCGAGAAGCCGGCGATGCGCGCGATCCGCCGCCGCTACAACGAACACCGGGCATCCGCGGAGGTCGCGAGCGTCCGCTGAGAGGACGGAGCGCGGCAGTGGGTGGAGAGCGGCCGGGAGGCCCCTGAGCGTCGTCGCCCCCGGAGCCTGCACGCTTGGGAATCAGTGGTACCGGAGAGCGCCCAGCTCGGGGGCGGTTGCGGCGGGCGTGCAGACGTGCTTGAGCACGTAGCGCGCCGAAACAAGGCTTAGGTCAGGAGCGCCAAAGCGCAGGAAATCCGGGTGGATTGGCAGGCCTTGCGCCAGGCTGCGCACCAATTCATCGCTCTGGTGCCTCACGACATGGACGGCCGTGAATCCGGCGCGTTCGAACAACCGACAGTGCTGCGCGCTTCGCAGCCGGTTCTGGTAAAGGATGTCGTTCTGCCCGACGGCTTCCCAGAAGCGTGCTCCATAGCGAAGGAAATTCAGCTTCGAGAGTCTGTCGTTCGTCGCCGCGTAATGATCCGAAAAGTCGACGTTGTGCCAGCAGGCTCCCGCAGGTTTGAGGACTCGGCGGCTCTCGGCGTGGATGGCGCAAAGTGCTGCGGGTGGAACATGCTCGAGCACGAGGTTGCTGTAGACGATGTCGACGGAGGCGTCGGCAATGCGGGAACGGGAGGCGTCAGCAGGCGCGAGGTAGGTGATTCCGGCGCGCGCAAAGAGATCGTCGATTGTCGTGGCCCGCTCGAGCTCCGCCTGTCGCTCCCGCAGCCGACACTCGCCGACCCCCGTGCGACGTGCGATCTCCGGAATGCAGTCGCGCAACTGCTTCACGGCCTTCAGGGTCAGCCGCTCCTGCAGATGTCGGCTGACATCGAAACTGACGATGCTCTTGGCGCCGAGAAGGCTCAGCGCGAGCGGCACGACCGGCACCCAGCCCGTTCCGATTTCGAGCATCGCTGCGCCGTCGACGGAGGCATGGCCCTGGAGGTCAGAGTACAGCTTCGCGGCGTACTCGACGCGGGACCGGGCATGGAAATGTCTGAGCCGGCCGCCCACGTGCTGGGCGCCGTGGTAAAGCGGTAGCAGGCCGAACTTGCCGATCGCCTTCTGTGCGACGGCCTTTGGCAGCCACGATGCCGATTCGAGCCAGTGCGACGCCACCTTAGTCACTGTGCATCTCTTGCCGCAACTCCTTCAGAGGAGTGTAGGGCCTGCGCACCCGGGCTACAAGTCACGAATCGACGTGTTTGGTGCAATGCGACTCGTTGCGTTTCAACGTGCGGATCTGGATCGACATGCCACGAGGCTACGGCGCGCCCACGGGCCGGGCCGCGCGCTGGGCGCGGCCCGGAGGGTGTTTTGTCGAAGCGTTGTGGGGCGGATCTCAGTGGAACTCGAGCGCGCCGATGTCGACTTTGGTGCCGACCAGGCGCGCGGTGGTGGCGTCGTAGTCGGTGGTGACCAGGGTGGTGA
>CAZEIW010000164.1:0-2922 GCA_964512305.1 uncultured Burkholderiaceae bacterium
CGCGCCGGTCAGGCTCGCGCCGTATACGCTCGCGCGGCTGCGGTTCGCGCGCGACGTGGCGCCGGGCGTGCGGCTGCGCCTGCGAATCGAGAATGCGTTCGACGCGAAGTACCGCCTGGTCGACGGCTACAACACGCTGCCACGCCTGATCATCGGCGGAGTCGAGGTCAGGATCTGATGCCGGCAGCAGCGCCGTGAGCCCGCCGGGCCGCCCCAAGGGCGAACAGCCCTTTGCGCGCAGCGCAAAGGAAAGCCCAACCTGCCCGCCGGGCCGCCCCAAGGGCGAACAGCCCTTTGCGCGCAGCGCAAAGATAGCCCAATGAACCAGAAACAGGTGCATGCGGGCCGGGCGATCGCCGTGCTGGCGATCGGGACGCTGCTCGCATGTGCAGCGGCGCTGCTGATCGGCAGCGTCGATCTGGCGCCGTCGCAGCTGGCGGCCGCCCTGCTGGAACCCGGCGGCGCCTCGGAGCCGAGGCCGCTCGCCGCCGCGCTGCTCGCGCTGCGCCTGCCGCGCGCGCTGACGGCTCTCGCCGTCGGCGGCCTGCTCGGGCTCTCGGGAGGGCTGCTGCAGGCGCTGCTGCGAAACCCCCTCGCGGATCCCTACGTGCTCGGGATCTCCGGCGGCGCCGCCTGCGCGGCGCTCGCGGCGATCGCGCTTGGCTGGGGCGCGCTCGCGATCGAGGGTGCCGCCGCCGCCGGCGCGGCGCTGACGCTGGCGGCGCTCTTCGTGCTGGCGCGCCGCGCGCTTTTCACGCGCGACCTGGCGCAGGCCGAGCATGCGGGCACGGCGATCCTGCTCAACGGCGTGATGATCGCCTCGCTGTCGGCCGCGATCCTGAGCCTCGCGCTGTCGCTCGCGCCCGACGGCAGGCTGCGCACGATGGTGTTCTGGCTGCTGGGCGATCTGGGCGGGGCGGCCAGCCTCGCGATGGCGGCGCTCGGCGCCGCGGTCTGGTTCGCGTGCGTGATCGCGGCCGCGCGCGACGGCCGCGCGCTCAACCTGATGCTGCGCGGCGACCTGCAGGCCTTCACCCAGGGAGTCCGGATCGAACGCGTGCGGCGGCGCCAGATCGCGCTGGCGGCGCTCGCGACCGGCTGCGCGGTCGCGCTGGCCGGAGCGATCGGATTCGTCGGTTTCGTCGCGCCGCACCTGGTGCGCCGCTTCGTCGGCAACGACCAGCGCGTCGTGCTGCCGGCGGCATCGCTTGCCGGCGCGATCCTGGTCGTGCTTGCGGACACCGCCGCGCGCTCGGTCGCCGCGCCGCTGCAGCTGCCGGTCGGTGTCGTGACGGTGATGATCGGCGTGCCGGTGTTCCTTTGGCAGCTGCAGCGGGCCTGAGCGCAGCCGATGCTGGCCTGCCGCGACCTCGATCTGCGCGCCGGCGGACGCCTGCTGGTACAGGCGCTGTCGCTGCGCGTGGCACCCGGCGAGCGCTGGGTCGTGATCGGGCCGAACGGCGCCGGCAAGTCGACGCTGCTCGCGGCGCTGGCCGGCGCGCGCGTCCCGGATCGCGGCACGATCGAGCTCGGCGATCGTCCGATCGGGCAGTGGAGCGTCGAGGCGCTGGCGGCGCAGCGGGCTCTGGTGACCGACCGCTGGCTCGACCCGTTCGCGGCGAGCGTTCTGGACACGGTGCTGACGGCGCGCTTCCGGCTGCGCGACGATCCGGACGGGGAATCGATCGCGCGCCGGGCACTGGCCTCGATGGACTGCGGAGGGCTCGCCGCGCGCGACGTGCGCAGCCTGTCGCGCGGCGAGCGGCAGCGGGTGGCGATCGCGACCGCGCTCGCCCAGGGCACGGCGCTGGTGCTGCTCGACGAGCCGACGTCGCACCAGGATCCCGGTCATCAGGCGGAGGTGCTGGCGCGGCTGGCGCAACAGCGCGACTGCAGCTTCGTCGCGGTGCTGCACGACGTCAACGCGGCGGTTCGTTTCGCCACCCACGCGCTGCTGCTCTCGGGCAGGGGTGGCTGGCGGGCCGGGCCGTGCGCGCAGGTGCTCACGGCGGCGGCGCTGTCCGAGCTGTTCGCGACCGGGATCGTTGCCGCGACGATCGGCGCCCGCACCGTGTTCGTCGTCGATGGAAGCGCGTCCGGCACGGGCGCCCTTGATGCGCCGCCGCAGGCGGGCCGGGACGGGCCTTCGCTATAGTCGCGGCACGTATGCCGGTGATCCTGATCGCGAATCCGAAGGGCGGCGTCGGCAAGTCGACGGTCGCATCGAACCTGGCCGGCTACTTCGCGGGGCGCGGCAGGCGCACGATGCTGGGCGACCTCGACCGGCAGCAGTCGGCCGCCGCATGGCTGCGGCTGCGTCCCACCGATGCGGCGCGGATCGAGTCGTGGGAGTTCGCCGACGACCGCATCGCGCGGCCGCCGCGTGGCGTCACGCACGTCGTGATCGATTCGCCGTCCGGCATCCACGGACACCTGCTGAAGGACGCCCTGCGGGCGGCCGACCGCGTGATCGTTCCGCTGCAGGCATCGATCTTCGACATCTACGCGACGCAGACTTTCCTGGACAAGCTGGCCGAGCGGGGCGCGATGGAGGACGGCCACGCCGTCGGCGTGCTCGGCATGCGGATCGACGCGCGCACGCGCGCGGCCGAGCAGCTGCAGCGCTTCGTGTTCGACCTCGGACTGCCGGTGCTCGGGTTCCTGCGCGACACCCAGAACTACGTGCACCTCGCCGCGCACGGACTGACGCTGTGGGACGTCGCGCCGGGGCGCGTGCAGAAGGACATCGAGCAGTGGTCGCCCTTGCTGGGCTGGGTCGAGCCCTGAAAAACTCCCCTCTCCCGCTTGCGGGAGAGGGGTGGGGGTGAGGGCGGCCGCCGGAGCTCCGTTTCCCACCCACACCCCCCGCCCCCCTACCCCCAGCGGGGGGGGGGGGTTTTTGCGGCGGGGGGCGGGGGTACC
>CAZEIW010000165.1:0-40646 GCA_964512305.1 uncultured Burkholderiaceae bacterium
TCGCCGGCGGCGCAAGGGAGTACGCAGCCTAAGGATAGGAGAGCCCGCGATGACCACGCGCCACCCCATCAGCCGCTTCCCCATCCCCACCCTCGCCGAACTCCCCGCCGACGTGCGCGAGCGGATCGAGGCCGTGCGGCAGAAGGCGGGCTTCGTGCCGAACGTGTTCTGGGTGCTCGCCCGCCGGCCGGACGAGTTCCGCGCGTTCTTCGCGTATCACGACGCGCTGATGGAGAAGCCGGGCGGACTGTCGAAAGCCGACCGCGAGATGATCGTGGTTGCCACCAGCGGGGCCAACCGGTGTCCGTACTGCGTGGTCGCGCACGGCGCGATCCTGCGCATTCGTGCCAAGGATCCGTACGTAGCCGACCAGGTCGCCGTCAACCATCGGCGGGCCGACATCACGCTGCGGCAGAAGGCGATGCTGGACTTCGCCTTGAAGGTCGCGACCGTGTCACATTCGATCGCCGATGCGGATTTCGAAATCCTCCGCGCGCATGGCTTTTCCGACGACGACGCCTGGGACATCGGCGCGATCGCGGCGCTGTTCGCGCTGTCCAACCGGATGGCCGATGTGACCGCAATGCGGGCCAACGATGAGTTCTATCGGATGGGACGGGAGCAGACTTGAACGCGCGCTGAACGGCGGACCGGTTGAAAGGACTCCCGCAAAGTAAGGATGTGACCCCGTACTCATCCCATAAACGGGGCGCTATAAAGCTCTGAACCTGCTTCGCCCATCGGGTGCGTGCAAGTCGCACCGGGGCCCGTTTCCAGCCTTCAACGCCTGCAGGACGCGAACGATGTGGTTCGGGTCCGAGGGGCCGCGCGTGCCAATCATGGGATCGACCGTCGTCGACGTTGTCCGAATGCCCGCCCCGGCGCCCGCCGCGGCAGGCTGGTGGAGCCGCGAGGAAGCGATCATGGGCACCGCCATCCGCGTCGAGTTGTGGTGCGAGCAGCGCGCCGCGGCGCACGCCGCCCTCGCGGCCGTGATGGACGAGATGCACCGTATCGACGCCGCGATGTCCCCCTACCTCGCGGATTCGGAACTGTCGCGCATCAACCGCGAGGCGGCCGCGGGGCCGCTGCGGGTGAGCCGTGAAATGCTCGACCTGCTGGCGCGGTCGATCGAGTTCTCCGAGCTGTCGGGCGGCGCGTTCGACGTCACGTACGCGGCCGTCGGGCACCTGTACGACTACCGGCGCGGCATCAAGCCGGGCGACGACGAGCTCGCACGGGCGCGCGCGGCGGTGGGTTTTCGCAATCTCCTGCTGGATCGCGATGCCGGCACCGTCCGCTTCGCATGCGCCGGCATGCGCATCGATCTCGGCGGCTTCGCCAAGGGTTACGCCGTCGAGCGCGGGGCGGCGATCCTGCGGCAGCACGGCATCGCGCACGCGATCGTCACCGCCGGCGGCGACAGCCGGATCGTCGGCGACCGCCGCGGGCGCCCCTGGACGATCGGGATTCGCGATCCGCGGCGGCCGGGCGAGGTGGTCGCGGTGCTGCCGCTGGAGGACGTCGCGATCTCGACCTCCGGCGATTACGAGCGCTACTTCGACGACGAGGGCGGGGTCCGCTGCCATCACATCATCGATCCGGGCACCGGAAGGTCGCCCGCGGAGGTGCATGGCGTCACGGTCGTCGCCCCCGACGGGCTCGTCAGCGAAGCGCTGTCGAAGAGCGTGTTCGTGTTGGGCCTCGACCGGGGCATGCGGCTGGTCGCATCGCTGCCGGGGGTCGACGCGGTGGTGATCGACGCCGGCGGCGGATTGCATTACTCGACGGGATTTGCGGCATGAACGTTTGCTTGGATTCCGGTTCGCGCGCCGCGGCGTGGCGGGACCGCACGTCAGGAGGCCGACAGATGATGACTTCGACCGCAATGCGCACCCCGCTGCTGATCGGTGCGACCGCGCTCTGCCTGGGGCTCGCCGCCTGCAAGGGCAGCGGCGGCAGCGATTCGGTCACGGTGGCGGGCGATGTGCCGATCGCGTATGCGATGCGGGTCAACTCGATCAACACCAACCCGCTCAGCGGGGCGCCGACCGCGCCCGGCGGCGACCTGATCATCCGCGAGCTGTCCTCGCCGAGCGCGCCCGAGCACAACATCACCTCGCAGTTCACGCAGGGCCAGGGCGACGTGCTCGACCCCGAGGTCTCCTTCGACGGCAAGAAGATCGTGTTCGCGATGAACTGCCCGGCGTCCAACACCTCGACGATCGGCGGCCTGCCCGCCTGCACCGGCCACTGGAACATCTGGGAATACGACACGACGGTGGGCGGCCTGGCCGCCGGGACGTTCCGCCGGATCACGAACACCAGCTCGGCCGACGACGTCCACCCGGCCTACCTGCCGGGCGCGCAGGGTTTCGTGTTCTCGTCCAACCGGCAGACCAAGTCGTATGCGAACCAGGCGCTCGGCCAGTCGTACTACGCGCTCGACGAGTACGAGCGCGAGCGGGTGTTCAACCTGCACACGATGGACGTCAACGGCAACAACATCCAGCAGATCTCGTTCAACCAGAGTCACGACCGCAATCCGGTCGTGCGGCCCAACGGCGACATCATGTACTCGCGCTGGGACCACGTCGGCGATCGCAACCGGTTCACGATCTTCCGCGCCAAGCCCGACGGCACCGACATGTTCGTCCTGTACGGCGCCCACAGCGACGGCAACAGCTTCCTGCACCCGCGCGACATGGACCCGGCCGGCAAGTACGCCGGCAAGGTCGTCACCGACCTGATGCCGCTCGACCGCACCCATGAGGGCGGCGCGCTGATGCTGGTCGACCTTTACAACTACTCGGAGCAGAACACCCCGGCCAACGCGAACGTGCCGGCGATCGGCGGCGAGACCCAGATGACGTCCCAGGCCCTCAACTACAACACCGGCCCGTCGCCGTACGGCCGCGTGACCGCGCCGTATCCGCTGTGGGACGGAACCGACCGCATCCTGGTGTCGTTCGCGCCCTGCGAAGTGACGACCGCCGGCGTCGTCGTCTCGTGCTCGACCCTGAGCTCGGCCGAGCTCGCCGCGCTCGGCGACCCGAACCGGCTGCTCACCGTCGCCAAGGCGGACCCGGTGCAGGACAACGTGCCGCCGTCGTACGCGGTCTACATGTTCGACCCGGCGGCCCAGACGTGGCGGATCGTCGCGGCGCCGCCGGCCGGCTTCATGTACGTGCACCCGGTCGCGCTGCAGGCGCGTACCGCGCCCAATGTGGCGCCGCCGACGACGATCGACACGGCGCTGGCGAGCCAGAACCTGGCGAAGATCTCCATCCGCAGCGTCTACGACACCGACGATCTCGGCAGGATGGGCGACCCGGTGATCGCCGCCGCCGACGAGCGGGCGGGCTGCACGACGATCGCGTCGGTGATCGCGAAGAGGGCGCCGCCGAGCGATGACCCGGGCGACGCGCGGGCGCTGGTTGCCGACCTGGCGCGGATCAAGAACCCGACCGACAGCGCATACCTGTGCGCGCCGGCGCGCTTCGTGCGCGCGGTACGGGCGGTCGCGCCGCCGTCGGGCACCACCGGCCTGCGAACGGCGATCGGAGACACCAACTTCGAGCCGCAGCAGATCCTCGGCTACGCGCCGATCGAGCCCGACGGCTCGTTCGAGCTGACGATCCCGCCCGATACGCCGATCGGGCTGCAGGTCGTCGATTCCGAGGGCCGCGCCTTCCAGACTCATACGAACTGGATCCAGGCGCGTCCTGGCGAGGTTCGCACCTGCGATGGCTGCCACGGCCCGCGCCGGGGCGGCGCGCTGAATTCGGCGCCTTCGTTCGTCGACTCGGTGCCGCCGGCGGCCGTGCTGACCATCAATTCGCAGACCTACCCGTTGTCGACCAGCCACATTCAAGGCGAGACGATGGCGCAGACCCACACCCGCCTGGACCCGACCGCGCTGCAACTCGGGCCGGACCCGGTCTACGTCGACATCTGGGCCAGCACGAGCTACCCCGGGGCCCACGCGCGCCCGTCGATCGATCTCGCTTACACGCACACGCCTGCGTCGGCCAACGACCTGGCGACCGCGGTGCCGACCCAGGGGATCATCAACTACCCGGACCACATCCAGCCGCTGTGGTCGCTCCCTCGCGGCACCAATGGCGCCAATACCTGCACGAACTGCCACACGGCAAGCGACCCGGCGGGCATCGACCTGCTGGCGACGACCGCCGGGACCGGGCGCCTCACCTCCTACGAAAGCCTGCTGGTGGGCGCGCCGGTGATCGATCCGACGACCGGGCTGCCGGTAACCGTGATCCAGGATGGCGTTCCGGTCGTGCAGACCGGCCCGGCGCTGGTCAATACCGCCGGCAGCGAGGGCGATGCGGTCGGCATGTCGCGCAAGAGCCGGCTGGTCGAGATCATGGCCGGTGAAATCCTGATGAGCGACAGCGCAGCGCAGGCCGCCTACCCGAATCCGCCCGCTTCGCCGAATCATGCGACGATGCTCAACGCGGCGGAAAAACGCCTGATCGCGGAATGGATCGACACCGGCGGCAAGTACTACAACAACCCGTTCGCCACCGGCAGCACGGTGCGCAACATCGCGACCCTCGACAAGACCGTCTACGCGGCCCAGGTCTGGCCGATCCAGATGAAGACCTGCGCCGCCAGCTGCCACCAGGCGATCGGCAGCGCGGCCATACCGGCCGGCTCGGCGAGCTCCTTCGTCGACAACCGCTTCGTGCTGACCGGCAATGTCGACGGGGACTTCAACCAGACGCTGACGATGATCAACAATGTCTGCAGCGCGGCCTCCAACCCGCTGCTGCAGAAGCCGTCGACGATTCCGCACCCACCGACCGCGGTCGGCCAGACGGCCGCCGTCCTGCCGGCCGGAAGCGCGGACTACACGACCATCGCGAATTGGATCGCCAGTGGCTGCACGCCGTGATGCGCGCTCGCGCGCCTCGTCTATGATGCACACCGGGCCGCGGCACAGGCACGCGCTCGGCGGCGTCGCCGTCTCCGCGTTGCTGTGCCTCGGCGCCTGCGGCGGGGGCGATCCGCTGAACAATCCGCCGGTCGTGGCCAACCCGCCGGGCGCGGCGGGGCAGGTCCTTTCGTTTCTCTACTTTCAGCAGTGCATCGACCCGATCTTGACGAACCCGATACAGGTCGTTGTCAACGGCACGTCGGCCACCAAGACGTGCTCCGCCGCGGGATGCCACGATTACAACAACGGCGCCGGCGGCGCGCTGCGCATCGTTGCCGCAGCCCAGCCGCAGCCGCTCGACGCCAGCAGCCCGACGCTTCTCTCCGGGTCCACCGCCGCCATCCCTGCGATCCGGGCCTTGGACATGTACAAGAACTTCCTCTCGGCGCAGGGGGAAGTCGTGATCGGCTCGCCGCTGCAGAGCCGGCTCCTCGACAAGCCGATGCTGCTCAACGTGCTGCACGGCGGCGGCCTGGTCTTCCAGAGCGCGACCGACCAGAATGTCCTGCTGATCGAGTACTGGATCAACCATCCGATGCCGCCGGGGGAAGACGAGTTCAGCAGCGCCGCCGCGTCCATGTTCTCGCCGACATTCACGCCCACGACCGCGCAGCCGAACCCAGGCATCGGCACGTGCAACATCCAGTGATGCTCGCGCCGTCGGCGTCGGTTCGCAGGGCGGGCGCGCTGGTGGCGTGGCTGCTCGCCAGCCTGACGCTGGCGCCGGCGCCCGCGCGTGCCGAGGCCCCCCCGCGCGAGCGGGTGCTCGTGACGGACCCGTACATCGAGCTGCGAACGGGGCCGGGACGCGGGTTTCCGATCTTCTTCGTCGCGGAGCGCGGCGAGTGGATCGAGATCGAGCTGCGCCACACCGACTGGTTCAAGGTGCGCACCGCATCGGGAAGGGAAGGCTGGGTGAACCGTCTGCAGCTCGAGAACACGCTCACGGAGGCGGGCGGCCGCAAGACCTTCCGCGACGTCGTGCTCGACGACTACCTGCGGCGGCGAGGCGAATTCGGCGCCGCGTGGGGCCAGTTCCGCAGCGAGCCGATGCTCAAGGTCTGGGCGGGCTACAACGTGAACGACATCTGGGCCGTCGAGGCGACCGCCGGCGAAGTGCAGGGCACGTTCTCCGGGACCGATTTCTGGCACGTCAACCTGCTCGCGCAGCCGTGGTCGGACAGGCGCCTGGAGCCGTTCTTCGGCATCGGGTTCGGCGTGATGACGAACATCCCGCAGGCGACGCTCGTCAGCGCGGCGCGGACCACTGCCAAGCTTGCCGATGCGACGATCGGCCTGCGATACCACTTCGGCGAGCGCTTCGTCGGCCGCCTCGAGTACACCGCCTATACCGGGTTCGTCGGCGACTCGCGAACCGACGAGTACAAGGCGGTCACCGCCGGCATCTCGTTCTTCTTCTGACGATCTCACCCCAACAAGAGCAACCGATGTCCAGACCGGCCCTTGCACTCGCGATGACGATCACGCTGTCGGCGCTGTCGGCAATCCTGCCTGTGGCGCGCGCCGCCGAGCAGGCTCCCGGCAACGACCAGGTGATCGAGCCGCAGCTCGACCGGCGCAACGTCCGCGTGCCCCACATCCCCTCGAACGACGTCGAGCTGGGCCTGTTCACCGGCACCTACAACCTCGAGAACTTCGGCTCGAGCTGGATCTACGGCCTGCGCGCCGGCTACCACGTGACCGAGGACGTGTTCATCGAGGCGGTCTACGGCCAGACCAAGGTCTCGG
Source organism: uncultured Burkholderiaceae bacterium (assembly GCA_964512305.1). Taxonomy (GTDB): domain Bacteria; phylum Pseudomonadota; class Gammaproteobacteria; order Burkholderiales; family Burkholderiaceae_F; genus CAZEIW01. The sequence goes on from CAZEIW010000165.1 coordinate 6,710, forward strand.
ACCAGACCTACCGGCAGATCCTGCCCGGCGGCATCTTCCCGAGCACCAAGCAGTTCCTGCGCTATTACGACCTTTCGGTCGGCTACAACGTGCTGCCGGGCGAGCTGTTCATCGGGCGCAGCCACGCGAAGGTGGCGGCGTTCTACCTGGTCGGGGGCGTGGGCACGACGCACCTCCTCGAGGAGCGCCACCAGACCATCAACGTCGGATTCGGGACGCGGGTCTTCCTCGCGGACTGGATCGCGATGCAACTGGACCTGCGCGACCACTTGTTCGCGCTCGACGTGCTCGGCACGCGCAGGGATACACAGAACCTGGAGTTGACCGGTGGAGTCACGTTCTTCTTCTGATCGAGGCGCCGCGATGACGGGACTCGTGCGGGCGCGCGCCGCGTGGACGCTGCTGCTGGCGCTGGCGTGCGGCGCCGCCGCCGCCGCGGTGGCAGGTGGCGCCGCAAGCACGGCACCCGATTTCACGCTGCGCGCCGTCTCCGGCCCCAACGTGCGGCTGCAGGAACAGCGCGGCCAGGTCGTGATGCTGAACTTCTGGGCCACGTGGTGCGCGCCCTGCCGCCAGGAGATGCCGCGCCTCGACCGCCTCTACGAGAGGTACCGCGCCGCCGGCTTCACGCTGCTCGGCGTCAACGTCGACGACGACCCGCAGACGGCCGCGGGCGTGGCGTCGAAGCTCGGCGTGCGCTTCCCGGTCCTGCTCGATACCGATAAGAAAGTGAGCCGGCTGTACGATCTGCGCACGATGCCCTCGACGGTGCTGATCGACCGCGACGGCCACGTGCGCTACGTGCATCGCGGCTACCAGGACGGCTACGAGAAGGACTACGAGTCGCAGATCCGGGAGCTGCTGAAGGAATGAACGCGTTGCCGAAGAAGCGCTTTGCGTACGCGCTTGCCGCTGCCGTCGCCGCGGCGTGGCTGCTCGCCGGCTGCGGCATCGAGCCGTGGGTCAGGCCCTACGAGCGCGAGCGGCTGGCCGACCCGACCATGAAGCCCGCGCGCGACGCGCTGGCGGACAAGCACCGAGAGCACGTGTACGACGTGCGCGAGGGCGCTCGCGGCGCCACCGGGGTGCAGGGAGGCGGATGTGGCTGCAACTAGGGCGCCCGGCGCGGCGCCCGACGTGGGTGCACGCCAGCTCGGAGCCGGTTCGGGCGGATCCTCGAGCGGGCTCTGCGGCGGGCTCACGGTGAGCCGCGTGGTCGGTCTCGTCGGCGGCGTGCTCGCCGCCGCGGGTGCCGACGCCGCCGACCTGCCGCAGGACCGCGCCGACGTGATGTACCACTCGTACAACGGCGGCGGCGTCAAGGCCGACGGTCCGGCGCTGCTGGTGCGCAAGAGCATCGCCGACCGGGTGTCGGTGTCGGCCTCCTACTACGTCGACATGGTCAGCAACGCCTCGATCGACGTGGTCACGACGGCAAGCCCGTACAAGGAGCGCCGCTCCGAGCGCGGCGCCGGCCTCGACTACGTGGTCCGCGACTCGCTGATCAGCTGGTCGGCGACCGCGAGCCGGGAGCCCGACTACCGGGCGGACATGACCAATCTCGACGTCGCGCAGGATGTCTTCGGCGGCATGACCACGGTCAGTGTCGGCTATTCACGCGGGCATGACGTGGTCGGCCGCCACGGCAGCCCATCGTTCTCGGAAACGGCCGATCACTGGCAGTACCGGCTGGGCGTGACACAGGTCCTGACGCCGCGCTGGCTGATGAGCGCCAACTTCGAAGCCGTTTCGGATACGGGGTATCTTCAAAGCCCGTACCGGGCTGCGCGCGTTTTCGGCGCGCTGGTGCCCGAGATCGACCCGAACACCCGCAGCAGCCGCGCGGTCGCGCTGCGCGCCGTCGGCGATGTGGATGCGGTGCAGGGGGCCGTCCGGGCGGAGTACCGGTATTTCTGGGATACCTGGGACATCCGCGCCCACACGGCGGAGCTAGGCTACAGCCGGCACCTCGGTCCGCTCTGGCTGGCCGATGCGACCCTGCGCTATTACACGCAGCGCCACGCGCTGTTCTACAGCGACAACTTCGCCTCCGAGATGACCTACATGTCGCGCAACCGGCAACTCGGGAGCTTCAACGACCGCGGCATCGGCCTCAAGGCGTCTTATACCGCGGTGCAGGTCCCGGCGCGGCTCGAGGTCAAGCTCAACGCCGCCTGCGAATGGCTGCGTTTCAAGTACAGCGATTTCACGGATATCCGCACCGGCCAGCCCTACGCGTTCAGCGCCACCGTGCTGGAACTGTTCGCGTCGGCAACTTTTTGACGGGGTCGTACGATGGTGATTCGAAGCTGCCACTTCATGCCGCGGCTCGCCGCGGCGCTCGCGCTGACCGCCGCCGCGAGCGTGTGCGCGCTCGCGCCGGTGTGGGCCGACGAAGCGGCGCCAGCCGCGGCGGCGGCAACCCCGGCGGCGGCGCAGCCGGGCGCGCTCGAGGACCGGATCCAGGACGTCAAGGGCGACGTGATCCGGCTCAACCGCGACCTGATGGTGCTCGAGGAGGAATTGCTGTTTCCGGCCAGCACGCAGGTCGCCGTGTTCGTTTCGATGGACGTCGGCAAGCTGTTCTCGCTCGATTCCGTGCAGGTGAAGGTCGACGACAAGGAGGTCGCCAACTACCTGTACACGCCGGCCGAGGTGCAGGCGCTGCATCGGGGCGGCGTGCAGCGGGTCTACCTCGGCAACCTGCGCGCCGGCCAGCACCAGCTGGTCGCCTTCTTCACCGGCCAGGGCCCGCACGAGCGCGACTACCGGCGCGGCGCCAACGTGACCTTCGAAAAAGGCACCGATCCCAAGTACATCGAGCTGCAGATCAAGGACTCGACCGGGAAGCTGCAGCCGGAATTCGACGTCAAGATCTGGCAGTAGGCACCGATGCGGTCGTGGAGCGGCACAACGGTTGGCGCGGTCGATGGCGGGCGGCAAAGCCCGCGGCGGGCCGGCGCGCGCCTGGTGCGCGCGGCGGCTCCCGCGGCCGCGCTCGCGGCCGCGCTCGCGCTGGGTGCGCCGGCACCGGCCGAGGAACTGCGCCACGTCGTCAAGGACCCCTACTACGGCGACACGCTCTTCTACTTCTACCAGCAGCGCTACTTCTCGGCGCTGACCGACCTGATGGTCTCGCAGCAGTTCGCCCGCGTCTCCCATCACGCCGACGAGGCGGAGCTGCTGCGCGGCGGACTGCTGCTCTCCTATGGCGTGTACCGCGAGGCGGGGGAGGTGTTCGAGCGCCTGATCGAGGACAGCGCGCAGGGCAAGGTGCCGCCGACCGTGCGCGACCGCGCGTGGTTCTACCTCGCGAAGATCCGCTACCAGCGCGATCGCACGGCTCAGGCCGAGGAGGCCCTGGACCGCATCGGCAACAGCCTGCCGCCGGATCTCGAGGTCGAGCGGCGCCTGCTGCAGGCGCAGGTCCGCATGGCGCGCGGGGACTACGCCGGCGCGGCCGACGTCCTGAAGACCATCGGAAGCGCCCGCGGCGCGAGCGGCGTGGCCCTGTACGCGCGCTACAACCTGGGCGTGGCGCTGATCAAGTCCGGCAAGGTCGAGCAGGGCACCGCGCTGCTCGAGGAGCTCGGCCGTACGCCCGCGTCGAGCGAGGAATTCCGCAGCCTGCGCGACAAGGCGAACGTCGCGCTCGGCTACGCGGCGCTGCAGGCCAACGACCCGGAACTGGCGCGCGAGTACCTCGACCGCGTGCGCCTGAACGGGATGCTCGCCAGCAAGGCCCTGCTCGGCTTCGGTTGGGCGGCGGAGGTGCTCAAGCAGCCTCAGAAGGCGCTCGTGCCGTGGACCGAGCTCGCGCGGCGCGATTCGAGCGACCCGGCGGTGCTCGAGGCCGAGCTTGCCGTGCCGTACGTGTACGCGGAGCTCGGCGCGCTGGCGCAGTCGCTCCAGCGCTACCAGGAGGCGATCGCGCTGTTCGAGCGCGAGGAGGCGAGCCTGGATGAATCGATCGCGGCGGTGCGCGCCGGCAAGCTGATCGACAGCCTGATCGCGCGCAATCCCGGCGAGGAGATGGGCTGGTTCTGGAACATCGACGCGCTGCCCGAGCTGCCGCATCCCGGGCAGCTGGTCCCGGTGCTGGCGGGCCACGAGTTCCAGGAGGCGTTCAAGAACTTCCGCGACCTGCAGTTCCTCGCCGGCAACCTGCGCCGCTGGAAGCAGAACCTCGGCGTCTACCGCGATATGCTCGACAACCGGCGCCAGGCCTATGCCGAGCGCCTGCCGCAGGTGAAGATGCAGCCGCTCGCCGCCGAAATCGCCGCGCTCGAAAGCCGGCGCGAGCGGCTGGCCGCCGAGCTGGCGCAGGCGCAGGCGCAGGCCGACGGCGCCGCGTTCGCCGACGGGCGCGAGCGCGGCCTGGCGGAGCGCTTGCAGCGCGCGCGCGGGTCGCTCGACCGGATCGGCACGGGCCCGGATGCCGACGCCGCGCGCGAGCGCTACCGGCTCGCCTCCGGCGCGCTTGCCTGGCAGCTGGCGCAGGAGTTCCCGGCGCGCCTGTGGGAGGCGAAGAAGGGGCTCAGGGATCTCGATGCGGAACTGGCCGCGGCGCGCCGCCGCAATGTCGAGATCGCACAGGCGCAGCGCGACGAGCCGGCGCGCTTCGAGCGCTTCGACCAGCGCATCGCCGAGCTCGCCCCGCACGTCGACGCGCTGCTCGCGCGGGTCGAGGAGCTGATCCCGGGCGAGCAGCGTGTGGTGCAGGATCTGGCGGTCGCCGAGCTCGAGCGCCAGAAGGAGCTGATCGCGGGCTACGCCACGCAGGCGCGCTTCGCGGTGGCGCAGATCTACGACCGCGCGGATGTCGCGAAGGAGGGCAGCCGTGCGCCGGCGCCTGCACGCTAGCCTCGCGCGCATCGGCATGGCCTGCGCCGCGGCCGCGCTGGGCGCGTGCGCGCACAGGCCGGGCAGCGGCGACGACGCGCCGACGCTGTTCACGCTCGAGGGCAAGCAGGTCGCGGTGACGCCGGACGCCGGCGTCGTGGCCGACGAAGACCGGAAGATCACCGCCTATCGCGACTTCGTGAAGGCGTCGCCGCACGATCCGCAGATCGCGGAAGCGATGCGCCGGCTGGGCGATCTCGAGATGAGCCGTGCCGAGCGCCGTGCCGACACCGGCGCCGAGGGCGCGCCGGGTGGCGCGGCCGGCAGCGCAACGCCCGGCGGCGCGGCCGCAGGCGCCGCGGCCCCTGGAACTCCCTCGGGCGCCGGCGCTGCGAGCGCCGGCAGCGCAGCCGCTGCCGGCCCTGCGGCCGCCGGGCCGGACCGGCCGGCCACGGGCTCCGCGCGCCGCAACGGCGACCCCACTTATGGCCCGGCGATCTCGCGCTACAAAGACCTCCTCGCCGCCTATCCGAGCGATCCGGGCAACGACCGCGTGCTCTACCAGCTCGCGCACGCCTACGAACAGGCGGGCGACCTGCAAGACGCGATGGACGCGCTCGACCGCCTCGTGCGCGAGTATCCGAAGACGCCGTATCGCGACGAGGCGCAGTTCCGCCGCGGCGAGCTGATGTTCGCGACGCGCGACTACGCGGGGGCGGAACAGGCTTATGCGGCGATCCTGCACAGCGGCTCGCCGTCGCTGTATTTCGAGCGCGCCCTTTACATGCAGGGGTGGACCCAGTTCAAGCAGGGCCGGCTCGAGGATGCGCTGCACTCGTTCTTCGGCGTCCTCGACGTCAAGCTGATCGGCCGCAAGACCGAAGGCAGCCTGGCCGAGGTGCCGGGGCTGACGCGAGGCGATCGCGAGCTGGTCGAGGACACGTTCCGCGTCGTCAGCCTGTGCCTGGAGAACCTCAAGGGGGCGGAGTCGATCCCTGGCTTCGCGGCGCCGGTGCTGCGGCGCGACTACGAGGTTCGCGTGTACGAGCAGCTCGGCGACCTGTATCTCAAGCAGCAGCGCTACAAGGACGCGGCCGACACCTTCAGCGCCTTCGTCAAGCGCAACCCGCTGCATCCGCAGGCGCCGGTCTTGCAGGCGCGGGCGATCGAGATCGTCCAGCAGGCCGGCTTCGAATCGCTGGCGCTCGAGGCCAAGAAGGACTACGTGACGCGCTACGGCGCCGACAGCGAATTCCGGCGCGCGAGCCCGGGTGCGTGGGAGCGCGCGCAGCCCTCGGTGAAGGCCGACCTGGCGGAGCTCGCGCGCCATTATCACGCGGCCGCGCAGAAGTCCAAGCAGGCCGACGACTACGAGCAGGCGGTGCACTGGTACCGCGCCTACCTCGATTCGTTCCCGTCCGATCCGCAGGCGGCGCCGACCCGCTTCCTGCTGGCCGAGCTGCTGTTCGAGCGGCGGCAGTACGACGCCGCGGCGGCCGAGTACGAGCGCTCCGCCTACGGATACCCGCATCATGCCCACAGCGCCGACGCCGGGTACGCGGCGCTGCTGTGCTACGCCGAGCAGGAGAAGGGCGGCGGCACGCCGGAGGCGATCAAGTCGCTGCAGCTCGCCGGCATCGACAGCGCGCTGCGCTTCGCGCACGCGTTCCCGCACGATCCGCGCACCGGCCCGGTCCTTTCGGATGCCGCCGACAAGCTGTACGCGCTGCACGACGGCGGGCGCGCGGCCGACGTCGCGCAGGAGGTCCTCATCCTGGAGCCGCCCGCGGCCGCGGCCCAGCGTCGGGTGGCATGGACCGTGATCGCGTACACGTCGTTCGAGCGGAGCGCCTTCGACGGCGCCGAGCACGGGTTCAAGGAGGTCCTCAAGCTGACGCCCGAGAACGACCCGCGCCGCGCCGAGCTCACCGAGCGCCTCGCGGCGTCGATCTACAAGCAGGGCGAGCAGGCGCGCGCCGAGGGCCGCCTGCGCGAAGCGGTGGGCCATTTCGAGCGCGTCGCCGCCGCCGCCCCGCAGTCGCCGGTGCGCGCCACCGCGCAGTACGACGCCGCGGCGGTGCTGATCGGGCTGAAGGACTGGCCGGCCGCCATCCGCGTGCTCGAGGACTTTCGCGCGCGCTATCCGGGCCACCCGCTGCAGGACGAGGTTCCGGCCAAGCTGGCGCTTGCCTACAGCGAGAACAAGGACCTGCCGCACGCGGCCGCCGAGTTCGAGCGCCTGGCGGCCTCGAAGAAGGACCCGCAGCTCGCGCGCGAGGCGCAATGGCAGGCGGCCGAGCTGTACGAGAAGGCGGGCGCCCGCGCGCCGGCCGCGCAGGCGTACGAGCGCTACGTGCGGCAGAACCCGTCGCCGCTCGAGGCCGCGATCGAGGCGCGCGATCGCCTGGCCAGGCTTGCGCGCGAACAGGGCGATCCCGCCCGCGCGGAGGCCTGGTTGAAGGAGCTGCTGCAGGCCGAGCAGGCCGGCGGCGGCGCGCGCACCGATCGCACCCGCTACCTCGGCGCCTCGGCTGCGCTGGCGCTGTCCGAGCCGGTGTTCGCGGAATACAGCAAGGTCGCCCTCGTCGAGCCGCTCAAGAAGCAGCTCAAGGCGAAGAAAGCGAAGATGGAGGACGTGCTGAAGGCCTACGCGGTCGCGGCCGAGTACGGGGTGGCCGACATCGCGACCGCCGCGACCTACCGCACCGCCGAGCTGTATCACGATTTCGGGCGTGCGCTGCTCGCGTCGCAGCGGCCGAAAGGCCTGTCGAAGGACGAGCTCGAGCAGTACGACGTCATGCTGGAGGAGCAGGCCTTCCCGTTCGAGGAGAAGGCGATCGAGCTGCACGAGGTGAACGCGCGCCGCAGCGCGCAGGGCATCTACGACCAGTGGGTCCGGAAGAGCTTCGCCGCGCTGGGCGAGCTGCGTCCGGCCCGGTATGCGAAAAGCGAACGCAGCGAGGTGGCGATCGATGCGATTCGCTGACGCCCTGCTCAGAGCCGGGACCATTGTCGCGTGGTGCGCGGCCGTATGCGGCTGCGAGTCGGCGCCGGTGCGGCTTGCGCCGGCCGAGGCGCAGGCGGCGAAGCCGGCTGCAGCGGCACCTGCCTCCACGGCGGCCGCGGCCACCGCGGCTCCGGCTGCGGCCGCCGGCGGCGCGCACTCGGCAGCGCAGCCCGCGGTCGACACCGGCCCCGACCCCGCCGTGAAGCAGGCGTTCGAGCAGGCGTACCAGGCGCTCGTCGCGGGACGCAAGCGGGAGGCCGAGCGCGGATTTATCGCGCTGACCCGCTCGAACCCGGAGCTCGGCGGCCCGCACGCCAATCTCGGCCTGATCTACCGCCAGACGGGGCGCGGCGCCGAGGCGGTCGACGAGCTCGAGCGGGCGGTGAACCTCAGTCCGCAGCAGGCGCAGTACTTCGACCAGCTCGGCATCGCGTACCGCGAGCAGGGCCAGTTCGAAAAGGCCCGCGCGGCCTACGAGCGGGCGATCGAGCTCGATCCCAACTACGCCGGGGCGTGCCTGAACCTCGGCATTCTGTATGACCTCTACTTGTGGGATGGGACGCGCGCGCTCGAGTACTACGGCAGGTATCTCGCGCTGTCGCCGAGCGGCGACGAGAAAGTGACCAAGTGGATCGCCGACCTTCGCAACCGCGAGCGCAACCCGGGCGCCGCGCGCGGCGCGCTGAGCCGCAAGGAGGGACCATGATACGGGTACATTTCGAGGCACCGGCGCGAGGGACGGCGGGCAAGATCGTGGCGGCCGCCGCGATCGGGCTGGCATGCGTTGCCGCTGCAGTCCCCGCGGCGGCCGAGGACCGCGCCGATATCGACAAGACGCAGATCATCGGCAACCGCGAGCTGCCCAAGGTGCTGTACATCGTGCCCTGGAAGCAGCCGCAGCCGGGCGAGCTGTCGGGGCGCCCGGCCCGGAGCCTTCTCGACGAGGTGCTCGGGCCGGTCGATCGCGACGAGTTCCGGCGCCAGGTGCACTATCACGCGCTGGTGCAGGGGGCCGGGCCGGCGCAGGCGGGCAAAGGGTCGGGGCAGGCGGACAGTGCCGCGGCAGCGGCGCCGGCCCGTCCTTGAACGATTTTCCAACGACGATACAGGTGCTTCGGAGGCATTGCGTATGAGTGGGTTCGCTACGGTCGTGAAGTTCTTCCAGGATTGCGGTCTGTTCATCTATCCGAGCATGCTGATCATGGCGCTCGGACTGTCGATCGCGATCGAGCGGTTCATCTTCCTGAGCCGGGCGCGCGCCGACAACCGCCGGATGTGGGATCACATCCTGCCGCTGCTGCAGAACGGCAAGCTGCAGCAGGTGTACGGCGTCACTTCGAAGTCGGACACCGCGATCGGCAAGATCGTCAACAACGGGCTCGCCCGCCTGCAGGGCGCCCGCCGGCGCGAGGACATCGACGCCGCGATGGAGGAGGGCATGATGGAAGTGGTGCCGCGCCTCGAGAAGCGCACCCACTACATCGCGACCTTCGCCAACGTGATCACGCTGGTCGGCCTGCTGGGAACGATCATCGGCCTGATCAAGGCGTTCACGGCCGTGGCGCAGGTCAACCCGGCCGAGAAGGCCGAGCTGCTGTCGGCCAGCATCTCGATCGCGATGAACAACACCGCGTTCGCGCTGATGGTCGCGATCCCGTTCCTGCTCATCCATGCGTTCCTGCAGGCACGCACCAGCGAGATCGTCGACAGCCTCGAGGCGGCCAAGATCAGCTTCCTGAACCTGGTCCATCGCGGCCCGCCCGCGCCTGCAGCCGAGGCGGCGGGAGCGCGCTGACCATGCGCGTCCGACGCCTGCACAAGCGGCCGGCGCAGCTGGAGATCACCGCGTTCCTGAACCTGATCGTGGTGCTGGTGCCGTTCCTGCTCACCACGGCGGTGTTCTCGCGCCTGGCGGTGCTCGACCTGACGCTTCCGGCGCAGTCTTCCGGCCTCGACAGGGTCACCGGCGACCTGCAGCTCGAGGTCGTGATCCGCAAGGACGAGCTGATCGTCGAGGACCGCGTCGCCGGCGTGATCCAGCGCTTCGCGAAGTCCGACGCGGGCTACGACTTCAAGGCGCTGTCGCAGCTGATGCGGCAGGTCAAGGAGAAGTTCCCGTCCAAGACCGAAGCCACGCTGCTGGCCGAGCCGACCACGTCGTACGACGTGCTGGTGCAGGTGATGGACGCCGTGCGCGTCGGCTACTCGGTGCAGGACGCGACCATCTCGCGGACCGAGCTCTTCCCCGACATCTCGATCGGCGACGCGCCGGTCCGGCCCGGAACCGGCTCATGAAGCTGACCCCGCTCGAACATCGCGCCGAGCGCCGCAAGCGCAACCTGATGATGGTCGACATGAACCTCGTGTCGCTCATCGACATCTTCACGATCCTGATCTTCTTCCTGCTCGCCAACGCGCTCGACGTCGAGACGCTGCCGCCCAGCAAGGCCGTCAGGCTGCCCGAATCGACCGCGGAGAAGCGGCCGAAGGAAACGGTGATCGTGGTGGTCAACCAGCAGGACATCCTGGTCCAGGGGCGCAAGGTCGCCTCGACCCCCGAGGTGCTCGAGGCGCCGGGCGATCTCATCGAGCCGCTGAAGGCGGAGCTCGAGCTGCAGGCCGGCCGCAAGATCGTCCGCCAGGAGAATGCGGCCAGGGGCCAGGCGGTCACGATCATGGGCGACAAGGAGATCCCGTACCGGCTGCTGCGCAAGGTGATGTTCACCTGCGCCCGCGCGAACTTCAGCGACGTCTCGTTCGCCGTCCAGATGAAGAGCAAAGCGTAATGGCTGCCTCCCTTGCCCTGTACCGCCCGGCGCTGCTGCCGTGGACCGGCTCGGGAAAGGACGACGCGCGCTTCCGCCGCATCCTCAGAGCCGTGCTCGCGGTGTGCGTCGTGCTGGGCATCGTGCTGCGGCTCGTGACCGTGCCGAAGCCCGATCGCGAGCAGCCCGAGGAGCTGCCGCCCCGGCTGGCCAAGATGCTGCTCGAGCACGAGCCGCCGGTGGTCGCCCAGCCGCCGAAGCTCGCCGCCGAGCAGACCAAGCCCGAGGCCGCAAAGCCCGAGTCCGCCAAGCCCGCCGCCGAGGCGAAGAAGCCGCAGCCCGAGCTGCCGCCCGGCGAGAAGGTCGAAGCCGCGCGCCGCAAGGCGGCCTCGACCGGGCTGCTGGCGCTGAGCAACGAACTGGCCGAGCTGGCGAAGCCCGCGGCCATCCAGCTGAACAAGGACATCAAGCAGGGCCCGGGCGTGGGCACGGGCACCGGCCCGGGCATCGGACCGGGCAACGGCCCCGGCATTCCGATGCGCGCGCTGATCACGTCGAACGCGACCAGCGGCAGCGGCGGCATCAACACCGCCGGCTACAGCCACGACACCGGCGGAGGCGGACTCGCGGGCCGGGCGACCACGATGGTTGCCGGCGGCGGCGGCATGGGAGGCGGCGGGGGCCGCGGCGGCACCGGGTTGGGCGGCGACGGCAACGGGGCCGGCGGCACGCTGCATAAGGGCGGCAGCGGCAAGGCGTCGCGCTCGCTCGAGGAGATCAAGCTCGTGTTCGAGCGCAACAAGGGCGCCATTTACGCGCTCTACAACCGCGCGCTGCGCGAGGACCCGACGCTCGAAGGAAAGGTCGTGCTCGAGCTGACGATCGCGCCGACGGGCGAGGTCACCAACTGCCGCATCGTGTCGAGCGAGCTGCGCGCCGCGGATCTCGAGCGCAAGCTGCTGGCCCGAATACGCCAGTTCGATTTCGGCGCCAAGAACGTCGAGGTGATGGTCGTCACCTGGCCGGTGGACTTCCTGCCGTCGTGAGCGGCGGCGGGGGCCGGCCGCCTATTCGCCGCGATCGCGCCGCGCTGCCTTCACCTGGGCGTGGCGCGCCTTCGACTCCAGCCGTTTCGCCACCGATGCCCGGGTCGGCCGGGTCGGGTGGCGTGTCTTGGGCGGCGCGGCGACGCTTGCGACCAGCGCGTGCAGCCGGCGCAGCGCTTCGAACCGGTTCTTCTCGAGGCTGCGGAACTCCTGCGCCTTGATGACGGCCACGCCGTCGCGGGTGATGCGCTGGTCGTTGAGGTTCAACAGGCGCTCCCGGATCGCGGTCGGCAGCGACGAGGCGTTGATGTCAAACCGCAGCTGGACGGCGTTTGAGACCTTGTTGACGTTCTGTCCGCCGGCGCCCTGCGCGCGGATGGCGGTGATTTCGATCTCGTCCGGCGGGATGGAGGGGATGACGGGGCGGGCGCGCATGCGGCGTGCTGTCACGCATGTGGGCGACCGGGCATCATACGCTGCGCCTGCCGCGATCGAGCCATCGACAGGCGCGCGTCGCGCACCTAGTTTGCGGCAAACCCCTGGAGGTCCCACCGCATGACGTTTCGAAGAGAACTTTCCGTGCGCGGCATCGCCGCGCGGATGCTTGCCTGCCTGCTCGGGCTCGCGTTCGTCGGTTGTGCGGCCGGGGCCGAGCCGGGCGGCAGCGGCAGGATCTTCCTGTGGGAAGTGAAGTCCGCGACGAACTCCGTCTACCTCTTCGGCTCGCTGCACGTCGCGCGGCCGGACTTCTATCCGCTGCCCCGGATGGTCGAGGACGCGTACAAGCAGGCCGACGAGCTGGTCGTCGAGCTGGACGTCACCGACCTCGCCAAGGTGGCAAAGGGCATCCCGTTGCTCACCTACTCGCCGCCGGACGGCCTCGACAAGCACGTGTCGCCCGACACCTGGAAAGCGCTCGAGACGATGTCGGCCGCCGCGAAGCAGAGTTCCGCGTCGCTCAAGCCGTTCAAGCCGGCGCTGCTGGTCAGCGCCCTGATGGTGGGCGCATTGAGCGCGCACGACTATCAGCCGCAGGCGGGCATCGACCGGCACTTCCTCGAGCTTGCGCATGCCGACGCAAAGCCGGTGGTCGACCTGGAGACGGCGGAGTTCCAGGCCGGCATCCTGGGCGGGCTGTCCGATGAGGACGGCGAGATGATGCTGCGCACGACGCTCGACGAGCTGCGCAGCGGCGAGCTGCTGCGCAACATCGAGGAGCTTTCGGCCGCCTGGCAGGCCGGCGACGTCGAGTCCACCGCGCGCCTGATGCACGACGCCAACAAGGACGAGGCGTCGAGGCGCCTGTACACCAGGCTCTTCGACGAGCGCAACCGGCCGCTGGCCGACAAGATTGCTTCGCTGGCCGCAGGACCCCGGCACGCGCTGGTCGTCATCGGCGCCGGGCACCTCGCGGGCGAGAACAGCGTCGTCGACCTGCTCAAGGCGAAGGGGTTGCAGGTGCGCCAGTGCCGCGCCGACACGTGCTCGGCGGAGAAGGCACAGTGACGCCCGCGGGCGGGCTCGCGCTCAGCCCTTGACGATCGCGCGCTTCGCGAGGTCGACGACCACCTGGTCGCCGGTGTGCTTCGTCCCCTTCGTGCCGACCTGGTTGAAGATGACCGAGAGCTGCTTCTTGCCGGCATCGACCGCGACCGTCAGGTAGCCGAAGTCGACGATCGGGTCGATCGCCAGCGTGTGATCGCCGACGGTCGTCGGCGCCTTCGGCAGCCCCTGCATCGGCCGCGTCGCTGCGAAGCCGCCGCAGCCGGCGACGATGTACGGGATCTGGGTGCCGCCGGGCATCTTGCGGGTGTAGCGCTGGTAGAGGTGCGCATGGCCGGCCAGCACGGCGTCGGGCCAGATTCCCGCGGCGCGGCAGCAATCGTCGATGTCGTTCGACAGCCCGGTCGAGCCGCCGTGGCGCACGTCGCACGAGAGCGGCGGATGATGCACCGCGAGCACGATCGCGCGCGAGTGCGTCTCGCGGTCGCTCTTGAGCCGCGTCAGCTCCTGCTTCAGGAAGGTGAGCTGGTCGTCGCCGATCGGGTACTTCCTGCCCTGGCTCGAGATCACGCCGGGACCGCTGTCGAGCGCGTTGCTGTACAGGCCGATGACCGACACGAACGGCGCGTCGAGCGTGAAATAGACCCCCGGCTGGTTGACCACGCTGCGCATCAGCCCGCCGGAGTTGGGCGAGCGGCCGGGTTCGGCGGCGCAAAAGTTGGCGAGAAACGCCTGCAAGGTCGGCGCAGCCGGTGCCGCGGCCGTCTGGCCGTAGGTCATCGCGTCGTGGTTGCCGGGGATCGCGAAGATGGGCCGGTCGTAGTCGCGGTACGGCTCGTAGAACTGGTCGTAGTAGTACTGCGCCTCGCCGAAGTTGTAGATCACGTCGCCGAGGTGGAAGAAGAACGCCGGCGCCTGCGCCGGATCGACGCCGTCGATATCCGCCGCCATGATGTCGGCGACATGCCCCTGGTGCTCGATCGCCGTGCCGGCGGATTGCGACCGGTTCACCTTCGCCGCGCCGGTGTCGCCGACCGCGTGGAAGCTCACCTTGCCGGACGAGACGATCGACTGGATCATCGGCGCCGGCAGGTAGTCGCGCAGGTCGACGGGCTGGTTCCCGCGGCGCGGCGGGATCGGCTGGACCTGCGCCTTGTGCGCCAGGTAGTACGGGGAGTTGTAGTAGGCCGCGCTGGTGTTGTCGACCTGGAACTTGGTCTCGTCCGGCTGGTTGCGCGGATCGGCATACAGGCGGCCGTTCGGCCCCATCACACCCGTCTTCATCGTCGTTCGCCTCGCTAGGCTAAACCCTCCCACGGCACGGCCGCGCGGCAGGCCCGCGCGGCCGCCTTCCCGTCAGCGGCTGCGGTGCTTGCCCCAACTTACGGCGCTGACCTTCCACTTCGTCCAGTGCCGCGTCCTGCGCTCGCGGCGCGAGCCCAAGGCCGCCTTGGCCGCCTTCTTGCGGCGCATCGCCTGCGATCCCGTGATCTGCTGCCAGCCGGTCTGCGGATCGAACTTCTGCGCGTAGCCGCCGATCAGGACCTGGAACGGCGCATTCGCGTTGCCCTTGAGATCGATATTCCCTTGGGCGTTCTTGTGCCCGAACCAGTTGGGCGTCACGAAGTCGGTGACCAGGATGCCGCCGATCTGATAACCGTACTGGTCGTCCTCGACCGGATCGCAGACCTCGCCGGCCCAGAAGACGCCCTGCGAATCCTGATACGCGCTGTTGAGCCACGGATCGACGGCCATCTCGCAGATCTCGTGCGTCGCGCCCACGCTGACGCTGGTGTTGTCGGACTGGATCGTCTTGACGAACACCTTCGAGATCGGCATGCCGTCGTTCGTCAGGTCGTGGTAGGCCAGCGCGCCGGCCTGGTCGCTGTCGTCCAGGAACACGACCCACCAGGTGCCGGCAGCCGGCGCGGAGCCCGATGGAACCCAGGCGAAGGTGGACGTCTCGACGCCCCAGACGGGCTCGAGGTCCCCGTTCCACTGCTGGGTGAAGGCCGGAATCATGGCCTGGACGTCGCCGTCCTGGATGACGGTGGATTCGTTGATCACGGCAATCTGCGGCATTCGGTTCTCTCCTCCGAGGCGGCCCGCGGCCGAACGCAACTTATAGACCCGGCCAGGGTCGGCGGCAACACGAATTCTCGACAGGGGGCCGTGACCGGCGAATGACCGTCCCCTCTCCCGCTTGCGGGAGAGGGGTCAGGGGTGAGGGTTGGGAGCGGAGCTTCGATGCGCGCCCTCACCCCCGGCCCCTCTCCCGCAAGCGGGAGAGGGGAGTCAGTCCTGCGATGCGGGAGCGGGGAGTCGTGCGAGTCAGGGCTGCGCTGGCGGCGGCTTGCGCACGATGCTCGTCGCCATGGCGACCACCGACGCGAGATCGCTCAGGTTCCCCGGCACGATCAGCGTCGTGCTCTCCTTGGCGATCTTGCCGAACTGGCGCAGGTAGTCCTCGCCGAGCCTGAGCTGCATCGCCTCGACCCCGCCGCGGTCGCTGATGGCGCCGCCCACCGCGCGCAGGCCCTCCGCGGTAGCGTTCGCGACCGCGAGGATCGCCGTCGCCTGCCCCTCGGCCTCGTTGATCTGCTGCTGCTTGTTCGCTTCGGACGCCTTGATCACGCGCTGCTTGTCGCCCTCGGCCTGGTTGATCTTGGCGTCGCGCTCGCCCTCGGAGGTCAGCACCACCGCGCGCTTCTCGCGCTCGGCGCGCATCTGCTTCTCCATCGCGGAGAGCACATCCTTGGGCGGCGTGATGTTCTTGATTTCGTAGCGCATCACCTTGACGCCCCAGGCGCCGGATGCCTTGTCGAGCTCGGCCACCACGTTCGCGTTGATCGTGCCGCGCGCCTCGAACGTGCGGTCGAGCTCGATCTTGCCGATCTCGCTGCGCAGCGTCGTCTGCGCGAGCTGGGAGATCGCGAAGTTGTAGTTGGTGATGCCGTAGGACGCCAGGTGCGGGTCGAGCACCTGCATGTACAGCACCGCGTCCACGCCGACCTGCACGTTGTCGCGCGTGATGCACACCTGCTCGGCGACGTCGAGCGCCTGCTCCTTGAGGCTGTGCCTGTATGCGACGCGCTCGACGAACGGGATCAGGATGTGGAAGCCCGCCTGCAGCGTGCGGCTGTACTTGCCGACGTTCTCGACCACGTAGGCGCTCTGCTGCGGGACCACGGTCGACGACTTCGCGACCAGGATGACGACCACCACCGCGATGACGATGAAGACGTATGGGAGGAACATGATCCGATCCATGTGAGGTTCACGGGACGTCGGGACGCACCACGAGCGTCAGGCCCTGCACGCTCGCGACGCGAACGCGGGTACCGGCGGCGATCGGCGCCTCGCCGTCGTTGCGCACCGTCCAGAAGGTACCGCCGTGCTCGGCCTGGCAACTCTCGCCCGGAGCGAGGGCGACCGGCAGCGTCAGCACGCCGCCGGCGGGCCCGGTTCGAACCCCCGGCGCGCGGCGCAACCGGTCGTAGATGCGAGCGCGGAAGGTCACCATCGAGACGATCGCCAGAATGGCGAAGACCAGCCATTGCGCCCAGGCCGCGATTTCGGAAACCGCCGCGATCAGTCCGACGATGATGGCGGCCGCACCGACGAAGACGAGGTAGAACTGCGCGTCGACGAAGGCGAGCTCGGCGCCGAGAAGGATTGCACCGCCAACGACCCAGCTCCACCAGCTCATCCGGCGCTTCTCCTGTTGTCCGACCGCCGGCCAGTATAGACGCCGCAATTTCACGTTGCGATGAACGCGCCTGGAATCTAGACTCGTTCGCAGCGCCCGCCGCGGGAGCATGGATGGCCAATTACAACGACATCCCGATCCGGAACCGGGACGACCTGAAGCGCTTCGAGCAGGCACTGACGCTCGATCAGCGCCTGCCCGAGCGCAGCGTGCTGGACGTGTTCGTCGGCGCCGCGACCGTGCAGCCGGAGCACGTCGCCATCACGATGCTGATGAGCGGCGAAGCCGACGAGCGGCCGCGTCGCGTCACGTACCGGGAACTGCTCGGCCTCGTGCGGCGTGCGGCCAACCTGTTCTCGGCCCTGGGCGGCGAGCGGCCGGGCGTGGCCTACATGCTGCCAAGCCTCGTCGAGACCCACGCCACCCTTTGGGGCGCCGAGTCCGCGGGCTATGCGGTGCCGATCAACTTCCTGCTGCAGCCCGAGGCCATCGAGGCGCTGCTGCGCGCCTCCGGGGCCGGCCTCCTGGTGGCACTAGGGCCGCATCCCGCCCTGGACATCTGGCAAAAGGCGCTTGCGATCCGGGATCGGGTGCCCGGCTTGCGGCTTCTGCGCGTCGCGCCGCCGGGAGTGCCGCTCGAAAATGGCGTGCTGGACTTCCATTCGGCGCTGATGGCGCAACGCGAGGACTGCCTGACGTTCGGCGAACCCGGCCGCGGCGACGACGTGGCGGCCTACTTCCACACGGGTGGAACGACGGGCACTCCCAAGCTGGTGTCGCACACGCACCGCAGCCAGCTGGTGGCGGCGCTTGGCGGCGCGGCGCTGGGTAACCTGCAGGCCAGCGACGTCTTCATGGCCAGCCTGCCGCTGTTCCACGTCGGCGGCACGATCTTTTGCGGCCTGAGCGTATTCATGGCCGGCGCCAACCTGCTCGTCATGTCGCCGGGCGGCCTGCGCAACCCGGCCATGGTGCGCGGATGCTGGCGGATCGTGGCCCAACATGGAGCCACGCTGGTCGGCGGCGTTCCGACATCGGTGGGCGCCGTTCTCGACGTGCCGCTGGAGGGCGCCGATCTGTCCCGCGTGCGGGCCGGCTTTTGCGGCGCCGCTTCCTTGCCGCCGGCGGTCGCGAGCCGCTTCCGGCAGGTCGTCGGCCGAGGCCTGTACGAGGTCTACGGAATGACGGAGGCCTCCGGACTGATCGCGATCGATCCCGTCGCCGGAGACGGCAACGTCGGATCGGTGGGGCTGGCGCTGCCTTACACCGAGGTCGAGGTGCGTCGCCTTGACGCCGACGGCCGGCTGGGGCCCGCGTGCGCGACCGATGAGATCGGCGTGATCGTGGTGAAGGGACCGCATCTGTCGCGCGGCTACCGCAACCCCGAGCACGATGCCGGCGTCTTCGACCGTGGCGCGCTGAACTCAGGCGACCTGGGCTATCTCGACGCCCGAGGTTGCCTGCACATCGCCGGACGCTCCAAGGACCTGATCATCCGCGGCGGCCACAACATCGACCCGCTGATGATCGAAAACGCGATGGCGGCGCACCCCGCGGTCGCAATGGCGGCCGCGGTCGGCATGCCCGACGGCTACGCCGGCGAATTGCCGGTGTGCTATGTCGCCTTGCGCGCGGGCGCGACCGCTTCCGAGGCGCAGCTGCGGGAGCACGCGCAGCGCACGATCGCCGAGCGGCCGGCCTGGCCGAAGCGCATCTTCATCGTCGATGCCATCCCGGTCACGACGGTCGGGAAGATCTACAAGCCCAGGTTGCGCTGCGACGCCGCCGAGCGGCTGGTCGCTGAGCTCGTTCGTGAGCGCTTCGCCCTGACGGATGCCCGCATCGAGGCGCGCGAGGGCGGGCGCCGGGGACTGCACGTGCGCGTTGCACTTCCCGAATCCGGCCGCCAGATCGTGCCGTCGCTCGAGGAAGCCCTGGCGGCATTTCCGTTCGGTTCCGAGGTGGCGTGCGGCTGACCGCGTTTCACCCGGATTCGATGCGCGATGCGAACCCCGAACCACCGCTTCCTCGCCGTCATCGGCGGGCTCGCCGCCGTCCTGGTTGCGATGGCCTTGCTCTACATGGCCGGGATGGCCATGCTCGAGGGAAGACCGCGCGATTTCTGGCAGGCACTGCAATGGGCGGCCGGCGCGACCTCGACGACCGGCTTCGGGCCCGATGCCGCCTGGAACCACCCGGTGATGGTCATCTACGTCGTCCTCGCCCAATTCATGGGCGTGGCCCTCTTCTTCGTCATCCTGCCGATCTATCTGGTGCCGTTCCTCGAGGACCGGTTCGAAACCCGGCTGCCGGACGCGGCGCCCGACGCGAAGAACCACGTGGTGATCTTCGACTACGACGCGACGGTCGCCACGCTGATGACGGAACTGTCGCACGCGGGGATCCCCAGCGTCATCATCGACGAGGACGAAAAGGAAGCCCGCCACCTGCTCGCGCAGCGGCAGCGGGTGGTCTTCGGCAATCTCGACGGCGGCGTGCTCGAGCGCTGCAACCTGCGCCAGGCGCGCGCGCTCATCGTCAATAGCAGCGACGACCGCAACGCCGCGACGATCCTGGCGGCGCGTCAGCTCGGCTATGCCGGCGAGATCATCGCGCTCGTCGAGGACCCGTTCCATCGCCAGCCGATGCTGCTGGCCGGCGCCAGCGACGCGTATACGCCGCGGCATGTCCTCGGCGCCGCCCTGGCGGCCCGCGCCAGCCAGAAGGTCAGCCCGACGATCGTGGGAATCCAGCACCTCGGCCACCGGCTCCAGGTCGCCGAGGCGCGGATCGTTCGCGACAGCGTGCTGTGCGGCAAGACGCTCGAGCAGGCCGGTCTCCGCCAGCACGCCGGGGTCAGCGTGATCGGCCAGTGGGCCGGCGGGCGGCTCGTCTACCCGGCGACGCCCGGCATGCGCATGGAGGCCGGCGGCATCCTGATTCTCGTCGGCAGCGACGAGAACATCGGGCGCTGCATCGAACTGTGCGAAGGCGCGCGCAGGCTGCGCGCATCGGGGACGTACCTGATTGCGGGTTGCGGCGAGGTCGGGCGCAAGGTCGCCGAGCTTCTCGCCGATGCGGGCGAAAAGACCTTCACGATCGATGCCCGGCCCGGCCCGGGCGTGGATCTGGTCGGCAACGTGCTCGATCACAAGGTCCTCGAGCAGGTGGACCTGGCGAGCGCCAAATCGGTCGTGCTCGCGCTCAATGCCGACGCGACCGCGATCTTCGCCACCGTGATCGTCAGGGACCTGGCGCCCGATGTCCCGGTGATCGCCCGCGTCAACCGCTCCGAGAATGTCGAGCGGCTGTACGTCACCGGCGCGGACTTCGCGCTCTCGGTGAGCCAGGTTTCGGGGCAGCTGCTCGCGTACCGGCTTCTTGGCAAGGAGTCGGTCATCGTCGGCCCCGAGCTGCAGGTCGTGAAGGTCTCGACCGCCGGCCTGGAAAACCGTCATCCCCGCGAGAGCGAATTGCAGGAGCACACCGAGTGCACCGTGATCGCAGTCGAGCGCGGCGACGACCTGCTGGTGGAGTTTCCCGCCGGTTTCCGCCTCCAGAAGGACGACGCGGCCTACGTTTGTGGAAGCGCCGAGGCGACCAGACGGTTCAGCCAGCGGCCCTCGCGGGAGCGGTGAGGCGCCGCGCCCGGGCATCGAAGCCGCGACGACCGCCGCTCACGGCTTGGGCGGCGGAGCCCCCGCTTCCCCCGCCGCGGCACCGCTACTCCCGCCGGGCGCCGGCGGCGCGGGAGGAGATGCCGCGGTCGCCTGACTCTGCGACACCAGGTTCTTGATCGTGTCGGACCCGAACCCGAGCAGGAAGACCGCGAAGAATGCCGAGGCCACGTCCATCTTGAGGAATTGCTCGCGCGCCCCCGCGAGAAGACCGAACAGGGCCGGCACGAGCATGATCACGAAGCGGGCCAGTTCCACCCGGTTGCGGTCCAGCTGGTACCACCACTCGCGGCTCGCCGCGACATCGATCTTGCGCGTCAGGCGAATTGCTTCCTTGTCGCCCGACGACTGAAACTCGAATACGACCTCGAAGCTGCCGGCGCGCGGGAAATAGTGGAAGGGATCCCACCCGACCTCCCCGTACCCGTCGTGCCCGAAGCTCCAACGACCCTCGAATTCCTCGCGCGCGGCGGCGCTGTTGAAGCGCGGGTCGTCGAAGTGGATGCCATAGCGAACGAGATCGTGGGGCTGGACCACGGGCGGATCGATCTCGATGCGCGGTGAGCCCGACCAGCCCGCGAGCGCCAGGTCGGAGGGGTAGACGCCCTCCCGCACCTCCCGGACCAGCACCAGGCCCTTGCGGATGGCATAAAAGCTTTCGAGGCTCAGCCAGTGCACCAGGCGGGCGAGTTGGCGATCCAGCGCCTCGTGGTCCTGGGTCGCCTGATAGACCTGGAGGAACTGCAGGATCAGCTCGAGCTTTGCAACGTTGCCATCGAGCCGGGAACTGTCGCCGAACGTCGCGGGCACGGCCGTCGTCGCGAGGCTGCCGAAAACCCCGGGCAGGGCGACGCTCAGCCTTTGATACGCGTCGCCCACCTGGAACACGAGCAGGCGCTGCCTGACGTCGTTCAGGCGGTCGATGATCTTTTTCGCGAAGTCGGCGTCGTATTCGTCCGCCTTGTCCATCCGGCTTTGCGCGAGGTTGATCAGCTTCTCCGCCTGACCGAGATCGGCATCGGAAGGCGTCACCTGATTGATCGACTCCGCCGCCTTCCACATGAGGTCCTGCACGTCCCCGAGGCCGGACGGCGGCGCGCCCTTCGCATCGAGCGATGCCAGGCGGACGTGAGCGGCGTCGATGCGCTCGGCGAGCGCGACCTGGCGTTCCAGGATCAGCGTTCCGCGATCCACCTGGTCGAAGACCCGCCTCAGGTCGGGACTGATGCTGAGGCGGGATGTCAGCAACTCCGTGAGGCGCTTGCGCTGCACGCCGACAACGACCCTCAGTTGCGAGTCCACTCTCTGCGAGATGTCGCCGATCCGTTGTGCCAGCAGCGCCAGACGCTCGCGGCGTTCGCTCCGCTTGATCCGATTGGGAAGCCCCACCGATCCCGCGAACGAGAACGCCGCTCCCGCAAACAGGACCAGAACCAGGACGATGTTGACGAGCCATGCGCGTACGCCGTCGGATGCGTAGCGCAGATGGAACCTGACCGGAACGACCTTGGCGGGCCAGTACGGATTGGGCGCGTCGGGAGGGCGGAAGCCCAAAGTCAGCTTCGCGTCGGCGTCGTAGTCCTTCAGCACGCCCGCGAATCCCTCGTACCAGCGAGGATCGCCCCGGATCGTGAACTTGGCCGAACCGCCTGGAGTCAGAACAGCGTGCCCGCTCTGCGGCGAACCGGCCGGGAAAGAGAGCTCCCAGTCCACCTGGTAATTCAGCGGATCGTCGTTCTTCAACACCACGTCGTAGGCCTGGTCCCGCTCCAGCACGATCTCGGGCCTGGCGGGGTCGACCGCGTCCACCTTCACGCCAAACGGCAGGCGGTACTTGGTGGCGATGAGCCTGCCGATCTCCTTCCCGTTCAGTCTGAGGGGTGCCTCGGCCTCTCCCGCCTCCCAGAGGTTCGAGATCTGAATCTTGACCAGCACGGTGTCACCCGGCTTGATCGGGTTCAGCCTGAAACTGGAATCGGCGCCGGTCTCGCCAGGCCTGGAGAAGGTTATCGGGCTGTTCAAGCCGAACTTCGTCATCCGGCTCGTGAAGTCCCCCGCGGTCAGCAGGGCAGAGGCGGAGCTCCCTCCGGCGGCCGCACAGAATTCGGCCTGCGCCGTCGCGGAGACCGAATTCGGCTCCACCACCACGTGGATCTCCGTCGAGCCGCACAGGCCCGGGACGGAGGATGCCTGTGCGTCGGGGCCCGGCTGCGCATCGACCCGGACCGCAAGGCCCAGGACAGCCACAACGCAGAGAATCCGAAGCCGGCTGGCACCGGCACAGGGCACGTACCGGGCTTCAGACTGCCTGCCGCCAGCACTGAACATACTTTGCCCGGTTGTGCATGTCAGCGATTCGCGACGACCGACGTCGCGAGGTCCAGCACGTCGCCCGTCAGCGAGATGGCATCGTCGACAGCCGTGTTCTGATTGGTTGCCTGCTCGACCTTGTTGAGCAGCCCGTCGATCTGGGCAACCTGGGCAGCGCTCGGCCCCTGGATATGGGCACCGTCATGCACGGCCGCGTCAAGCTCGGCTTGCAACACGGCGAGCTCGGCGTTCAGGCGCAGGAAATTTCTCTGCAGCGCGCGAGCCTGGTCGTCCGACGGGGCATTGGCCTGGCTGATCTGAACGAGCGCGATGGCGCGGTTCACCATGTCGACCGCATTCAAGAGGCCGGGAATCATGTCGTCCACGTGCCGCCTCCTTCACTCTACTTGGATGAGGAATGACCTGCGGGAACCGGTAGGCTGCTCTTGATGCGAGCCAGCAGCGCGTTCGCGTCGTTGGCCGTTTGCGTGCCCGAGTCGAGGTCCTTCTTCACGTCGTCGCGCGTCGTCGTGGCAAATTGGGAAAGGGCCTTGGCGCGGTCGGCGAACGACTCCTTCGACGCGAGCGTGGCCAGCGCGGCGGCGACCTGCTGCAGCGCCTGACTCTTGACGTCGAGCCGGGTCTGCTTGCCTGACAGCTCGTCGCGCCGCTCTTTCTCCGCGTCGGCGGCGCCCGCGAGGATCTGATCCACCTGCTGCTTCCAGGCTTTCAGGTCATCGGCCGTATCGAGGTCGCTCTGCGATCCCACCTTCCTCGTCACCGCCTCATCGTACGTGAACTGGGCGCGCGAGCGGGCGTTGACACCGGCCAGCTGGGAAATGTTGTCCACCCGGCTCTTGTAAAGCCGATCGCTTTCGGCGGCCAGCTCGCGCAGGCGCTCGCTGACGATTGCGACGTTGGCCGAGCTCTTGTCGGCGAGATCGAGCACGGGCGCGGGAGTGGCGCAGCCGCCAAGGGTTGCGACCGTGGCCGCGATGAGAAGGATGCGTGGGCTCATCGGGAGACCCCCACGGTGATGGCGGTGAACCCGAGTGCCTTGACCAGGAGATCGGCGATCTCGGCCGGTTTCAATCCACCCTGGTAGTAGCCGTCGAGCTGGTCGAGGGGCACGCTGACGAGATTGTTCCAGGCCTGAATCGCGCTGCTCTCGGCCAGCAAGGTCTCGCGATGCTGCACATCCAGCTCGCGGAACGCGAGTTCGGGCGCAAGTTCCTGCTGGGACAACGCCTGCAAGTAGGAAGTGACCGCCACGTACAGCTTGCGCTTGACCGTACCCGGCTGGTCGGCGGCGAGCCGGTCCTTCCACGAGGCGAGCAGTACGCACCCCTCGATCGGATCCCGATCGAGCAGGCACGCCGGCGGCGTTTTCTGGTAGACGAGACGGTCGCAAAGCGGACCGTACTCATCGGCCTGCCTGCCGGCCGAGGCCAGGGCGTAGATGCAAACGGCGTCGGTGAAGTCCAGCAGCCGCTGCGCTTCGGCAAGCCGCGCGTCGTAGACCTGCTTCAGGATGTCCACGCGTTCCTGCGCCAGGTCTGCGCGCTTCTTCGCGGTATCGGCGAGCAGGGACTGGTGATGCAGCTCGAGCAGCAGCCCGCTGACGGGCGGGGCGGTACGCTTCGTTTCAAGATCGATCGCCGCCTGGGTCAGCGAGGGGATCTGTTTCGCAACCAGCGTCGCTCGCGCCAGGGACGGGGTTGCGCTGTCCGTGGTACCGCCCGCCACGGCCGTCAACAGCTCCACCAGCGACTCGATCTGCGCGCTGCCCCCGGCGCCCAGCGACTTGGCCTTGTCGAGCGCGCCGGCCAGACGGGTCGCCTCGCTCGCCAGGGACTTGGACACCTCCTCGCCCTTGGCGCCTTTTGCCGAGAGATCCTTCGCGCGAGCGTCGTAAGCCTTGCTGGCGTCCGCCAGCTCCCGAGCGGCGTCCTGCTGCGCCGCGGTCCGATTGTCCAGCGCCGCCTTTGCGTCGGCCCACTGCTTGTGCGCCTCGGCCAGCAGCCCCGTGTCGGGTGGATTCGATGCGACCTTCGCCGCGCAAGCTTCCCTGTACTTCTGGTAGACGAAGTTCAACAGTCTCGCTCGGGCCTCGGGGGTATCGGCCGGCAGTTCGAGTCTTGCGGCAAGCTGCTCGCCGCATTGCGGTGGGTTGAAATGCAGGCCCTGAAAGGTCTTGAGGACCGTCGCCATGGTCCTTTCCGCCGCCGCGCGCGACGCCTCCCCCTTGACCACGCCCCTCATGCTCTCGACGGACTTGAAACCGAGTTCTCCCAGCCGGTCGACCGCCTCGAGGTACCTGACGCCCATCGGATCGGTGCCGCTTGCGAATTCGAGCGCCGCATAGTCGGCCTGCAAGGCATAGTTGTCGCGGACGACCTTGATCTCCTCGTCCAGCAGCACCGCGAGGTTCTGCTGCTCCGTGGAGGCGATGTCGGCGACGTTCGCGTCGGCGTAGGTCTTCCTGGCGGATGCCGCCAGTTGAGCGCGCGAGTCGTCGTGCAGTGTCACGGTGGAGCAGCCGGCGGCGCTCGCCGCCGCGAGAAGCCCGGCCGCCAGGCGCGTGCAGAAGCCCCGGCGTCTTGCGACGCTTCCTTGTTCTTTTCGCGGCATGCCGCGTCCCTCCCTCGCGCAATGTCGATCGTTCTTGGTGCTTGTGCGTATCTAGACCGGTCTGACGAGGCCGGCAATAGGAGGATTCACGATAATCCAGCGTCGCCGGAAGGGCAAAGGCCGTCCCGGCACCTCCTGAGACGGCAGCCCCGTGTCCCAGGACCTAGATCAGCACGATGTCGTACTGCTCCTGGTGATACATCGACTCGACCTGCCTCGAGATCGGCTTCCCGATGAAGTCCGACAGCATCGCCAGGGACTGCGACTCCTCCTCGAGGAACAGGTCGATGACCTTCTGCGACCCCAGGATCCGGAACTCGCGCGCATCGCCGAACTGCCGCGCCTCGCGCAGGATCTCGCGCAGGATCTCGTAGCACACGGTGCGGGCGGTCTTCAGTTCGCCGCGGCCTCCGCACACCGGGCAGGGCTCGCACAGCACGTGCGCGAGCGATTCGCGCGTGCGCTTGCGGGTCATCTCGACCAGGCCGAGCTGCGTGAAGCCGCTCACGGTCATGCGCGTGCGGTCGCGCGCAAGCGCCTTGCGGAACTCCGACAGCACCGCGTCGCGGTGCGCGGCGTTGACCATGTCGATGAAGTCGACGACGATGATGCCGCCCAGGTTGCGCAGGCGCAGCTGGCGCGCGATCGACTGCGCCGCTTCCAGGTTGGTCTTGAAGATCGTGTCGTCGAAGTTGCGCGTGCCGACGAAGCCGCCGGTGTTGACGTCGATCGTCGTCATCGCCTCGGTCTGGTCGATGATCAGGTAGCCGCCGCTCTTCAGGTCGACCCGGCGCGCGAGCGCCTTTTCGATCTCGTCGTCGATCAGGTACAGGTCGAACAGAGGGCGCTCGCCGGTGTAATGCACCAGCTTCGGCAGCACCTGCGCGACGTACTGCGAGGCGAACGCCTGAAGCGAGACGAAGTTCTCGCGCGAATCGATCTGCACCGACGCGGTCTCGTCGGTCACCACGTCCCGCAGCACCCGCTGCGCGAGCGACAGTTCCTGGTACAGCAGGCTCTGCGGCGGGACTTGCGACGAGGCCTCGCGGATCTGCATCCAGCGCTTGCGCAGGTATTCGATGTCGGCGCGCAGGTCCTCCTCGGGCGCGTCTTCGGCGCTGGTGCGGATGATGTAGCCGCCGGTCTCGTCGGGCGGCACCAGCCGGGCCAGCGTCTCGCGCAGGTGAGTGCGCTCGGCCTCGTCCTCGATCCGCTGCGACACGCCGATGTG
Organism: uncultured Burkholderiaceae bacterium; assembly: GCA_964512305.1. Taxonomy (GTDB): domain Bacteria; phylum Pseudomonadota; class Gammaproteobacteria; order Burkholderiales; family Burkholderiaceae_F; genus CAZEIW01. Next base: position 33,431 of record CAZEIW010000165.1, read on the forward strand.
CGGGTCCTGCGGCAGATAGACCAGCATGCGGCCCGCCAGGCTGATCTGGGTCGACAGGCGCGCGCCCTTGGTCCCGATCGGGTCCTTCACCACCTGCACCAGCAGCGAGTCCCCTTCGTGCACGAGGCGCTCGATCGGCGGCGCCTTGTCGCCGGCGAACTGGCGGGTTTCCCAGATGTCCGCGACATGCAGGAAGGCCGCGCGTTCCAGTCCGACGTCGACGAAGGCGGACTGCATGCCGGGCAGCACGCGCGCGACGCGGCCCAGGTAGACGTTGCCGACCAGGCCGCGGGTCGCGGAACGCTCGATCTGAAGCTCCTGCACCACGCCGGCAAGCAGCACGGCGACGCGCGTCTCCTGCGGCGTGATGTTGATGAGGATGTCTTCGGCGGACACGGTGTTTCTTGCCGGGTGGGCAGCCTGGGAACCGGCCGCGTCGGCACCGGCGCCCGCGGCGCCCGCATCATAAAGGGCGGAGGTCATGTCGATGCCGATGTCGAAGCCACGGTGCAATCATCTCGTGAACGCCCTATAGGATTCTTATGCCGGCGCGCGTCAGCAGCGCCGCGGTCTCCATCAGCGGCAGTCCGACCACGCCGGAGTAGCTGCCCTGCAGCCACTCGATGAAGACCGCGGCCCGCCCCTGGATCGCGTAGCCGCCGGCCTTGTCGTAGGGCTCCGCGGTCGCGCAGTAGCGCTCGATCTCGGCATCGGAGACTTCTCGCAGCGTCACCTGCGAGACCGATTCGGCGGTCCAGACCTGATCCAGGCGGCCGCTGGCGGTCGCCAGCGCCACTGCCGTGCGGACCTCGTGGGTCCGGCCGGCGATGCGACGCAGGAACGCCGCCGCCTGCGCGGGATCGACCGGCTTGCCGAGGATCTCGCCGTCGACCACAACGACGGTGTCGGCGGCGAGCACGGGCTTGACCATCATCGATCGCCCGGCCAGTGCGCGCAGGCCGACCTCGGCCTTCTCGCGCGCGATCCGCAGGTTGTAGGTCTGCGGGTCCTCGCCGCTGTGCTGCAGCTCGTCGACATCGGCCCCGCGCCCCTTCGAGATCCGCAGCAGCAGGGTTTCGAAGCGTGCGCCGATCTGCTGCAGCAACTCACGCCGGCGCGGACTGCGGGAGGCGAGATAGAAATCGGCCATGGAGAACTATCGCACGATCGGCATGGCACGGCGCCATGCGGAAAGATTACTCCCGGTGATACGGATGGTTGCCGATGATCGACCAGGCGCGGTAGATCTGCTCCGCGAGGACCACGCGGGCCAGCGCGTGGGACAGCGTCAGGCTGGACAGGCGCAGGCGCAGGCGGGCGGCGTGGAGCAGGGAGGGGTCGAGACCGTCGGCGCCGCCGATCAGGAACGCGACGGCCTCGGCATCGTCGCGCCAGCGGGCGAGCTCCTGCGCGAAGCGGCGGGTGTTCCAATCGGTGCCTGTTTCGTCGAGGGCCACCACCATGGCGCCCGAAGGGAGCAATGCGCGTAGGCGGTCCGCTTCCGCAGCGCGCAGCCGCTCGACGGCCCGGCCGCTGCGGGGTTCGGGTTTGACAGCGTGGATGGTGACCGCGAAGTCCTTGGGGAAACGCGAGAGGAAGTCCTCGATCGCCTGGTCCGCCCAGGCGGGGAGGCGGTGGCCGACGGCGAGGATGGCGAGCTTCATCGGAGTCGAACGCCATGGGGGTGCGGTGCCTTGCCCCGACGGGGATCCCCGGGACAAGCCCGGGGATGACGCCTGCCGCGGGTTTGCCTGTTGCCAGGCACCTCGTTCGGTGTCGCGTTCAACCGGCTGCTCGCGCCCGCGGCGGGACCGCAAGCTTGACCCTCACTGGCTTGCCGCCCCATATCTCCGCCAGGCCGTAGTACGCGCGTACGGGCGGTTGCATGATGTGCACGACGATCTCGCCCAGGTCGACCAGTACCCATTCGCCGGTCTCGGCGCCCTCGACGCTGATCACCGTCGCGCCGGCTTCCTTGGCCTTCTCGACCACGCTGGAAGCGAGCGCGCGGGTCTGCCGGTTCGAGGTGCCGCTTGCCAGCACCACGCGGTCGAACAGGTTCGACAGGTGCTCCGTGTTGAACACCTCGATGTCGTGGGCTTTGACGTCCTCGAGCGCGTCGACCACGAGACGCTGCAGTTTCCTCAGTTCCATGCCTTTATCGATACAGCCCCTCCGACCGGATATGTTCGAGCACGGCTGCGGGCACGATCCGCGCCAGGCGTTCGCCCGCCGCCGCGTCCACCGACGCGAGCAGCGCGCGGATCTCGGTCGCCGAGCAGTCGACCGGCGTCATCGGGAACTCGATCGTCGTTCCCGCCGGCTTGTCGCGCAGGCTCGCGGCCGATGCGCGATGCCGCTCGACGAAGGCCGCCACCGGCGCAGGCAGCGCTCCGGCGGTGCCCGCGCGCCGGGCCACCGCCAGGTGCGCCCAGTCGGTCAGCCGTTGCCACTCGCGCCAGGTGTCGAGGCGTTGCAGCTGGTCGGAGCCCAGGATCCACACCAGCGGCACCCGCGGCCCGCAGGCCGATCGCAGCTCGCGCAGCGTGTCGACGGTGTAGGTCGGGCCGGAGCGCTCGATTTCGAGCCGGTCGAGCGAAAAGCCGGGCTCGCCAGCGATCGCCAGCTCGACCATCCGCGCGCGCTGCGCGGCCGGCGTCGTCGGCCCCTTCTGCCACGGCTGCCCGGCGGGAATGAAACGTACTTCGGCGAGCTCGAGGCGATCGCGCGCGGCACGCGCGAGCGCAAGGTGGCCGACGTGGATCGGGTCGAACGATCCGCCCAGCAGGCCGATCGGCCCGGCCGCGTGGCGCGCGATGCCCGAAGCGGCGGCGAGGCTCAGGACGAGATCCAATCGCGCGCCGGCAGGAAATCGGTGTAGAGGCGCGCCTCGTCGCTGCCAGGCGCCGGCTTCCAGTCGTACCGCCAGGCGACCTGCGGCGGCATCGACATCAGGATCGATTCGGCGCGGCCGCCGGACTGCAGCCCGAACAGCGTGCCGCGGTCGTAGACGAGGTTGAATTCAACGTAGCGGCCGCGCCGGATGGCCTGGAATTCGCGCTCGCGATCGCCATAGGCGACGTTGCGGCGGCGCTCGACGATCGGCGCGTAGGCGTCGATGAAACGGTCGCCGAGCGAGCGCACCATCGCGAAGCTGCGCTCGAATCCCGGCTCGTTGAAATCGTCGAAGAACACGCCGCCGATGCCGCGCGCCTCGTTGCGGTGCTTCAGGAAGAAATACCGGTCACACCATTGCTTGAAGCGCGGGTAGAAGTCGGGGCCGAAAGGTGCCAGCGCGTCGCGGCAGGCGGTGTGGAAGTGGCGCGCGTCTTCCGCAAAGCCGTAGTAGGGCGTGAGGTCCATGCCGCCGCCGAACCACCAGACCCCGGTCGCGGCGCCCGCGCGCGTGGCATTGAGCATGCGCACGTTCATGTGCACGGTCGGGACGTACGGATTGCGCGGGTGCAGCACCAGCGACACGCCCATGGCCTCGAATCCGCAGCCGGCGAGCTCCGGCCGCACCGCGCTCGCCGAGGGCGGCAGCCGGTCCCCGTGGACGTCGGAGAAGCCGATCCCGGCGCGCTCGAACAGCGCGCCTTCTTCGAGGATGCAGGTCGTGCCGCCACCGCGCAGCGCGTCGCCCTCGGGCCGGCGCCACTCGTCGCGTGCGAAGGCCTTGCCGTCGAGGCGCTCGAGCGCGGCGACGATCCGCCGCTGCAGGTCGACCAGGTACGCGCGCACCGCCGCGGGCTCGGCGTGGCCGCCGGGCCGGTCCGCGACTGCCGGCTCGCCCCGCGGGCGGCCTGCCGCACCCGTCACCGCAGATGCCTCGCGATGAATTCCAGCACGGCCCCGTACCACGCGACGATGTTGCGCGGCTTCAGGATCCAGTGGTTCTCGTCCGGAAACAGCAGCAGCTCGCTCGGCACGCCGTGGTATTGCAGCGCTTCGAACAGGTTGAGCGCCTCGCCGACCGGGCAGCGGTAGTCCTTCTCGCCGTGGATCACCAGGGTCGGCGACTTCCACTGGCTGACGTAACGAACGGGCGCATAGCGGTCGAAGCGCTGCGGATCGGCGTACGGGTTCTCGCCGCCCATCTCGATGTACCACGACGGCGGGTGGTCGGTGACGCCGGTGAACGCCGCCATCGTGAACACGCTCGCGTGCGTGATCAGGCAGCGGAAGCGGTCGGTCTGGGTGCCGATCCAGTTGGTCATGTAGCCGCCGAAGGACCCGCCCATCGCCATCATGCGGCGCCCGTCGATGTCGGGCCGCGCCGCCAGCGCGTCGGCGACCGCCATCAAGTCCTTGTAGCACTGGCCGCCCCAGACATTGCCCCAGATCCCCTGCACGAACGCCTGGCCGAACCCGGTCGATCCGCGCGGATTCGGAAGAGCCACCGCGTATCCCTGGGCGACCGGCAGCAGCGGGTTCCAGCGCCAGTGCCAGCCGTCGGCGTCCATCCCCATCGGGCCGCCGTGGATCCAGAAGAGCAGCGGCAGGCGCTCGCTTGCACCGGCGGGCCGCTTCGGTTTGACGAGGAAGTAGTGGATCGGAACGCCGTCGGTGGAGGTGACGGCGCCGTTCTCGACCTCGGCGAAGGCGGCGGCCTCGAGGCCGGACAGGCGCGCGGGAATCCGCGGCGTCGCATCGCCGCCGGATTCGAGCACGAACGGCTCCGGCGCCTCCAGCAGCGTCGAGCGGATGCCGGCGACTCGTCCGTCGGGCAGCGCGACCAGCCCTTCGTGCGTGCCGCCGGCGGAGCGGCTGGTGCACCGCCGCACGCGTCCGCCGGCCACATCGACTTCGAACACCGGGTGCAGGCCTTCGTCGTCGGCACTGACGAACAGGTGCTTGCCGTCGGGCGCCCAGGCCAGTTCGGCCGGCCAGCGGTCCCAGTCGCCCGCGAGGTCGCGGACCGTGCCGTCCTTCAAGCCGATCAGCGCCAGTTGCGGCCGCGGCGCATGGGTGGGCGACCGCCGGCTGCGAATCACCGCGAGCCGCGCGCCGTCGGGCGAGAAGCGCGGCGACTCGCAGTTCGTGAGGGGCGCGCCGCCGAGCACGCGCGCCTCGGCGGTGACGCAGTCGATGACCGCCACGGCGCTGTCCTCTTCGCGATCGGCGCCGACGCTGGCGATCTTGACCGCGACCCGGCTCCCGTCGGCCGAAACGTCCAGTTGCGGCTCGACGGCGAACTCGCGCCGCGCCTGCGGCGTGAGGTCGGTGCGGCCATCGGCCAGCGCGCCCTCGTGGCGCGTCGATTCGTACGCGATCACGTGCACGAACGCGTGGTCGTCGTTGTCGTGCAGCCAGTGATCCCAGTGGCGCGCCGGCTGGCGCAGCACGCGGCGCGCGCTCGGCCCGTCTTTTGCGCGCCGGGTCGCGGTCTCGCGCTGCTTGTCCGGTTCGACCCCCGCCAGCACCGGCGCCAGCAGCACGAGACGGTCGACGTTGCGGGCGAAGGCGAACGCGGCCACGCCGAGCGGCTCGTCGGTGAGCTGGACCGGCTCGCCGCCTGCAAGCGGCAGCAGCCAGACCTGCATCCGCTTGTCGGCTTCGTCGTCCGGCTTGACCGCCACCGGCGTCCGGTTGGACAGGAACGCCAGGGCGCCGTCGTGGCGGAAGCACGGCGCGCCGTCCTTGCTCTCGCCGCGCGTGAGCTGCGTCGCGGGCGAGCCGTCGACCGGCACCCTCCACAGATCGGACACGTACTTGGCACCTTCGCGATCGAGCCGCTGGACGGCCACCGCGAGCCAGGAACCGTCGGGCGCTGCCGCTACTTCGGACACGCGGCGGGCGGCAATGTGCTGTTCGATCGTGTACGTCAAGCTTTCCCTTCCTCGTTCAACCGGCCCCGCCGAGCGCGCGGTGCCCGATATCGGTGCGGTAGTGCAGTCCTTCGAATCGTACCTGCGTCAGGGCATCGTAGGAGCGCCGGCGCGCCGAGCGCACCGTCTCGCCCAGCGCGGTCACGCACAGCACGCGCCCGCCGCTCGTCAGCAGGCGGCCGCTGTCGATTCGAGTCCCCGCGTGGAAGACCATGCAATCCTCGGTGTCTTGAGGCAGACTCTCGATCAGGTCGCCGGTGCGAGGCTGGTCGGGATATCCGTGCGAGGCCACCACGATGCCGAGCGCGGTGCGCCGATCCCATTGCGCCTCGACGCCATCCAGCCGGCCGTCGATCGCGTGCTCGATCAGCTCGGCGAGGTCCGATTTCAGCCGCATCATGATCGGCTGCGTTTCCGGGTCGCCCAGGCGGCAGTTGAACTCGAGCACGCGCAGCTGCCCGTCGCGTCCGATCATCAGCCCGGCGTACAGGAAACCGGTGTAGGCGTGACCCTCGGCCGCCATGCCGGCGATCGCCGGGTCGATCACCTCGCGCAGCGCGCGCGCATGGATCTGCGGCGTCACCACCGGCGCGGGCGAGTACGCGCCCATGCCGCCGGTGTTCGGGCCCTGGTCGGCGTCGAGCAGCCGCTTGTGGTCCTGCGACGAGGCGAGCGCCAGCGTGCGGTGGCCGTCGCTCACGACGATGAAGCTCGCCTCCTCGCCGTCGAGGAAGTCCTCGATCACGACGCGCGCGCCGGCGGCGCCGAGGCGTCCGCTGCCGAGCATCGCGTCGACCGCCGCGTGCGCCTGCTCGGACGTCTGCGCGACCACGACTCCCTTGCCGGCGGCGAGGCCGTCCGCCTTCACCACGATCGGCGCGCGCCTGGCGCGCAGATACTCGTGCGCCTCCGCGGCGCCGGTGAACGTCCGGTAGGCCGCGGTCGGGATCGAGTGGCGCAGCATGAAGCCCTTCGCGAAATCCTTCGACGACTCGAGCTGCGCGGCCGCGCGCGTCGGGCCGAAGATGCGCAGCCCCCGGGCGCGGAAGAGGTCGACGATGCCGGCGGCGAGCGGCGCCTCGGGACCGACCACGGTGAAGGCCATCTTCTCGCGCGCGGCGAAGCCGGCCAGCTGCTCGTTGTCGGTCAGCGGCACGTTCTGCAGCCTCGGATCGCGCGCGGTGCCGCCGTTTCCCGGCGCCACGTAGACGCGCTGCACGCGCGGCGACTGGGCGATCTTCCAGGCGAGCGCGTGCTCGCGCCCGCCGCCGCCGACGACGAGGATTTTCATGCGGGCGACGCCGCGAAAATCTCCCCTTTCCCGCTTCGCGGGAGAGGGGCCGGGGGTGAGGGCGAGCGCTCGAAGCTTCGCTCCGCACCCTCACCCC
>CAZEIW010000166.1:0-11045 GCA_964512305.1 uncultured Burkholderiaceae bacterium
CGATGCCTGGCTGAACGATGACGGCGACCGCGAGATCGCGGATCACGCCGACTCGCCCGGCGTGCAGGATGCCGCCGCGATCCGCGCCGACACCGCCACGCACCTGGCCGCCAGCCAGCGCGTGGCGGCGCATCTCTACGACCGATGGCTGGCGGGCTTGCGACGCTGAAAGCAGCGTCCAGACCCGGCGCGCACTTGGCCTGCCGATAGCATTGTCATGGCCGGGCTTGTCCCGGCCATCCACGTCGATGTGAGACGAAGCGCTTCCAGCCCACGCCGACGTGGATCCCCGGGACTGCGCCCGGGGATGACGCCTGCTATGGAGGACGTCATTAGCGACGCCTGCTACGGAGGACGCCAAGAGCGTCGTCATGGCCGGGCTTGTCCCGGCCATCCGTAAGCCTGCCCCCGGGCTTGACCCGGGGGACGGCGTGCAACTAGGCGTTTCTACGGCGTGCCGGCATGCATCCCGGACAGATCCGAGGATGACAGCAGCTACTGCACCGGAACCTCGGCAGACTCGCCAGCGGCATCGTCCGCCCGCAGCGAGTCGGCCGCCCGTCGCGCCGCCGCCACCATCCCCACCCCCGTCATCGCCACCGCGATACCGATCCACGCCCGCCACCCGAGCTGCTCGCCGAACACCCACCAGGCCAGCAGCGCCGTGGCGGGCGGCGTCAGGTACATCAGGCTCGCGACCTCGGTCGCGCGCCCGCGGCGGATCATCAGCATCAGCAGCGTGATCGCGAACCACGACAGCCCGAAGACCGACCAGGCGAGCGCAATCCAGAAATCGGGCGCGAAGTCCACCTTCGGATCTTCCAGGAGCAGCGCGGCCGGGAGGATCACCAGCAGCGAGACGACATACTGGATCACGGTGCCGGTCCTCACGTCGACCGTGCCGCAATGGCGCTTCTGATACAGCGTGCCGGCCGTGATCCCCGCCAGCGCGAGCACGTTGACGAGCAGCGCCGGCGCCGATGCGCCGGACCACGACAGGCGGTCGTACAGCACGAGCGTCACGCCGACGAAGCCGAGCGCCAATCCCGCCGACTGCCGCCACCCGACACGTTCGCCGATCGTGAACGCAAGCGCGGCGGTCAGAAGCGGCTGCGTGCCGACGATGAGCGCCGACACGCCGGCCGGCACGCCGCGGGCAATGGCGAACCACACGCCGCCAAGGTAGGTCGCCTGCAGCAGGAGGCCCGCGACCACGACGTGCAGCCACAGCGCGAGCGTGCGCGGCCACGGCGCCCGCATCGCCAGGGCGAAGGCGCCCATCACGACGATGGCGCCGGAGAAGCGCCAAGCGAGGAACGTGAGCGGCGGCGCATGCCGCGCCGCCAGCTTGGCGACGATGAAGCCGGTGCTCCAGATGAGCACGAAGGCGAGCGGCATCGCGACGTGCGGCCACGAGCGCGCGCGAACGTCACTCACTCGAACCTCGGCGCCGCTCGCTTCGATCAGACGGGCGCATTTCCAATGCCGGCTCCCCGACGCAAAGCACCGGATTCTACGGGGCCGACGGCGCCATCGCCGCGCGCGCGCCGGTGCGATACTGCCGCGATGGTCACCGCGACCTTCCGCTTCTACGAGGAGCTCAACGACTTCCTGGCTCCCGACCGGCGCGGACACGAATTCGCCAGCCCGTGCGCGCGAGCGGCGACCACCAAGCACATGATCGAGGCGCTCGGCGTTCCGCACACCGAGGTCGAGCTGGTGCTGGTCAACGGCGAGTCGGTCGGCTTCGACCGCGTGCTGCGCGACGGCGACCGCGTCGCGGTCTATCCGAAATTCGAGGCGATCGACGTCACGCCGCTGCTGCGCGTGCGCGACAGCGTGCTGCGCGTGGTCCGGTTCGTCGCCGATGCGCACCTGGGCGGGCTCGCGCGCCTGCTGCGGATGGCCGGGTTCGACACGCTATACGACAACGGCTACCAGGACGGCGAGATCGCGGAGATCGCCGCGCGCGAATCGCGCATCGTGCTCACGCGCGACCGCGAGCTGCTCAAGCGCCGCGAGATCACGCACGGCTGCTACGTGCATCCCCTGAAGTCGGACCAGCAGCTGCGCGCGGTCTTCGACCGCCTCGACCTCGCGCGCAGCGCGCAGCCGTTCACGCGTTGCCTGCACTGCAACGAGCCGCTTCATCCGATCGACCGCGAGCAGGCGGCGGCGCGCGTGATGCCGGGCGTCCTGGCCCGTTACGAGCGGTTCATGACCTGCGATGCGTGCGGACGGGTGTTCTGGGAAGGCGACCACTGGCAGCGGATGCGCGGGATGCTCGCCGGCTTGATCGAGGCGCCGTAGTCGTCGCCAGGCGACGCCGCCGCCGCGCCTCACCCGAACTTGAACAGTATCCCGTGTCCCCCGCGCGGATACTCCCACTGCACGTTGCGGTGCTCGGTGCAGATGATCCGGCAGCTGCCGCACTCCAGGCACCCGTCGGTGATGAGCGTCACCGCGCCGTTGCCCTCGGCCTTGTAGCACCCGGCCGGGCACACGTAGGTGCAGGCCTGCGAACGGCAGTCGTTCGCGCACACGGCCAGGTCTGCGATCCGGATGTGCGGACGGCCGTGGTCGACCTTGTAGCGGTTCTGGTAGAGCTTCTCTTCGACATTGACGGCGAGGCTCATCGGGTCGCTCTCCACAGCTTGTAGGCGTCGGCCATCAGCCCCACCAGCGAACGGCTAGCCCTGAAGCTGGTGCGGATCTCACGCTCTTTGCTGGTCTTGTCGGCGCCGTCGACGGTAAACAGCGTCTTGGCCGCCTTGTTCACCAGCTCCGGGTACGACGTGAAGAACTGGTTGTTCCGGTGCAGCACGTCCGGCAGGTGGCGGTACTTGTGCAGGTCCTTCATCACGAAGCTCTGGTCGACCTTCGTCTTGTACGCTTTCAGCGTGGCCGCGCTCATCGGCGTCCCCGCGCGGCGCGCCTCGACGATCGTTTCGCCGGCGAGCCTGCCGGTGGTCATCGCCAGGTTCGAGCCCTCGCGGTGCGCGGCGTTGACGAAACCGCCCGAGTCCCCGACGATCAGCCACCCGTCGCCGTAGATCTGCGGCACGGCGAAGAATCCGCCCTCGGGGATCAGGTGCGCGCAGTACTCCTTCATCTCCGCGCCCTCGATCAGCGGCGCCACGGCCGGGTGGCGCTTGAGTTTCTCGAGGAGGGCGTAGGGCGCGCTGCGGTTCGGGTTGCGGCTCTTGAAGTCCTCCAAAATGCAGCCGACGCCGATCGTCAGCGAATCCTTGTTCGTGTAGAGGAAGCAGGTCCCGACCATGCCCTCGGTGATCTTGCCCACCATCTCGATCACCACGCCCTCGTCCTCCTTGACGTTGAAGCGCGCCTGCAGCGTCTCCTCGGGAAGGAACAGGATCTCCTTGACGGCCAGCGCGACGTTCCTGCCGGCGATCTCCGGGTGGAAGCCGGCCTTGCGGGCGAGCGTCGAGTTGACGCCGTCGGCCAGCACGACCACGTCGGCGAACACGTCGCCGCCCTCGCGGTCGCAGCGAACGCCGACGACCCGCTTGCCGTCCATCAGCAGGTGCTCGACGGTCGTTTCGCAGATCAGCAGGGCACCGGCCTCCCGCACTTTCTGCGAGAACCACTTGTCGAACTGCGCACGCAGGATCGTGTAGCGGTTGAAAGGCGGCTTGTTGTAGTCGTCGGAGCGGAAGTGCGAGCCCACGAACGAATCGTCGTCGAGCACCCACATCCGCTGCTCGACGATGTGGCGCTCCAGCGGCGCGTCTTCGCGGAAATCCGGGATGATCTTCTCGAGCGCGTCCGCGTACAGGATCGCGCCCTGCACGTTCTTCGACCCCGCGTACTCGCCGCGCTCGATCTGCAGGACCTTCAGGCCGGCCTTGGCCATCGTGTAGGCGGCCGCGTTGCCGGAGGGTCCCGCGCCCACCACGATCGCGTCGAATTTCTCCTTCATGGCCGCGGTCTCCGGTTCAGGCAGCGCGGCGCGCTCGCGCCGACAGGTGTGCGCGGAAGGCCTCGGTCAGCGCGGGCAGCACCTGCATCGCGTTGCCGACGATGCCGTAATGCGCGAAGTCGAAGATCGGCGCGCGGGGATCGTTGTTGATCGCAACGATGATGTCGGCACCTTCCATGCCGACCCGGTGCTGGATCGCGCCCGAGATGCCGGCCGCGATGTAGAGCTTGGGCCTCACGGTCTTGCCGGTCTGGCCGACCTGCCGCTCGGCCTCCACCCAGCCAGCCTGCACGACGGGGCGCGAGGCGCCGACGTCGCCGCCGAGCACCTGAGCGAGCTCGCGCACCAGGCGGAAGTTGTCGGCGTTCTTCATCCCCTTGCCGCCGGCGACGATCACGTCGGCGTACGCGAGGTTGATCCTGTCGCTGTTCGCGTCGGGGATGAAGTCGAGCAGCTTGGTCACGATCTCCGATTCGGCCATCGCGAGCCGCGCCTCGACGATGCCGCCCGTGCGCGCGTCGTCCCGGCGCGGCATCCGCATCACGCGCGGCCGCACCGTGGCCATCTGCGGGCGGTACGCGAGGGTCATGATCGTGCAAAGCAGCGAGCCGCCGAATGTCGGGCGGGTTGCGGCGAGCGCGCGCGTCGCCGGGTCGATCGCGAGTTCGGTGCAGTCGGCGGTCAGCCCCGTGGCGAGCGTCGTGGCGACGGAGCCGGCGAGATCGCGCCCCATCGTGGTCGCGCCCAGCAGCACGATCTCGGGCTTGCCTTCGTTGACCAGCCTGGTCAGGCCGCGCGTGAACGGTTCGTTGCGGTAGCCCTTGAGCACGGGGTCGCGCGTCAGGTAGCAGAGGTCGGCGCCGTAGGCGCAGGCCTCGGCCGCGTAGGCATCAAGCGGCTCGTCGGGCCCACCCATGATCACGCCGGCGAGCTTCGCGCCGAGCAGGTCGGCGAGCTTGCGGCCTTCGCCGAGCAGCTCCCACGAAACCGGGTGCACGGCGCCGCGGTCGTGCTCGACGAACACCCATACGCCCTGGTAAGCCTTCAGGTGCTCGGGCAGTTCGAAGTTGCGCCCGGCGCGTGCGGCCGGTTTCCTCGATGGTGCTTGCGGTTCGCTCATCGGACGTCCCAGGCAAGCGTTCGTTCGACCATTTCGCGTTCGAGCGCGGGGTTGCGGGTGAAGATCTTCTGGATCAGGTTCAACGCGGCGTCGCGCGGAGTGGAGCTCTCGATCGCCTCGACGTCGGCTTTCTCGGTTCTCGCCTTGGCCCCGAAGACCTTGCTCACGACCGTCGGCGATCCCTTGAGGCCGATCTTGCCGACGTCCTCGATCCCGGCGAGGTCCTTGTTCCACTTGCGCACGTCAAAGCGCGCGGCGCGCAGCATGTCGTCCATGCCGGCGAAGCGCATCTCGTTGGTGTTCTCGAGCATCGTCACCAGGCACGGCAGTGCGGTCTTCAGCACCTGGACGCCGCCCTCGGCACGGCGCTCGATCACGATCGAGCCCGCCTCGAGATCGATCTCGACGATGCGCGCCACGTAGGTCAACAGCTGGAGCTCCAGGCGCTTCGCGATTCCCGGGCCGACCTGCGCGGTGTCGCCGTCGATCGTCTGCTTCCCCGTGAACACCATGTCGACCGCCTGCTCCCTGCCGATCGTGCGGATGGCGGAGGCGAGCGCGTACGACGTCGCCAGCGTGTCGGCCCCGGCAAATGCCCGGTCGGTCACGAGCACCGCGTCGTCGGCGCCGAACGACAGGCACTTCCGCAGCGCGTCTTCGGCCTGAGGCGGCCCCATGCACAGCATCGTCACGCGGCCGCCATGGCGGTCCTTCAGGCGCAGCGCCTGCTCGAGCGCGAACAGATCGTACGGATTGACGATCGCCGGAACCCCCTGGCGCATGATCGTGTTGGTGACCGGGTGCACCCGGATCTGCGCCGAGTCCGGGACCTGTTTGATGCAAACGACGATGTGCATCGGCAGCTCCCGCAAGCGCTCAGGCCGTTTCGAGCCGGGTCGCTGCGCCGGCGCTGCGCGGCGCGGGCAGGCTCGCGCGCAGGCTGTGGAGCGAGATGCGCTGCCCGTCGGCGTCCTGGAACACCTTGAACACCTTCTCCCGCGCGGGTGTCGACCGGACAAAGTCGCCGTAGGCGCGCGCCAGAAACTCGCGGTAGCGCCGGAACAGATCGACCTCGCCCAGCCCGGCCAGATCGCCGGCGGCACGCAGGTACTGCTGGAAGCGCTTGAGGATGTGCAGGCGCATGACGTCGACCACCGCCTGCTCGTATTCGATGCCGAAGAAGTCGAGGAACTCCTCGGCGGCCGACAGGTTCGCGAGGCGGTGCGTCAGTTCATGCATGCCGTGTCTCCATCGGTCGCCGCGTGCCGCGCGGTCTCGAGGTAGAAGCGCTTCAGGTCGTCGTTCGACGGCTCGCGCTTGGTTCGGGTAACGTGAAAACGGATGCGTGCGAGCAGCGCCCGCGCCTGCGCGGCGCCGACCGCGAAGCCGAGCCGAGCGTAGGCGCTGACGATGGCCGCCGAGCCGGAATGCTTTCCCAGCACGGTGCGGTGCTCCCGCCCGACCTCGGCCGGGTCGAAGCCCTCGTAGTTGCGGCGATCCTTCAAAAGGCCATCGACGTGTATGCCGGACTCGTGCGTGAAAGCCATGTCGCCGACGATGCTCTTGTTCGCGGCGACGGGCCGGCCCGCGGCGCGCGCGACCAGCGAGGAGATCGCCGGCAGCGCGGTGGTGTCGACGCCCGCATCCAGGCCGTACAGGTGGCGCAGGCCGACCACGACTTCCTCGAGCGGCGCGTTGCCGGCGCGCTCGCCCAGGCCGTTGACGGTCGTGTTGGCGTGCGTGGCGCCGGCGAGCAGCGCGGCGAGCGTGTTGGCGGTCGCCAGCCCCAGGTCGTCGTGTGCGTGCATCTCGATCTCGAGCTCCGTCTCGGCCCGCAGCGCGCGGATGCGGTCGAAGGTCGAAAACGGATCGAGCAGGCCAAGCGTGTCGGCGTAGCGGATCCGCCGCGCGCCGGCGGCCTGCGCCGCGCGCGCGACCTGCGCGATGAACGCGTGCTCGGCGCGCGAAGCATCCTCGCAGCCGACGCTGACCTCGAAGCCGCAGTCGCGCGCGCGGCCCACGTAGTCGGCGACCCGGCTCAGGACCCAGGCGCGCGAACGGCGCAGCTTGTTCTCTATCTGGATGTCGGAGACCGGGATCGACAGGTTGACGATGTCGACCGGGCAGCGCAACGCCGCGGCCAGATCGCTCTCGCACATTCGGGCCCAGACCATCAGCCGCGCGTTCAGCCCGAGACCGGCGACGGCTGCGATGCCGTCAATCTCGGCCTCACCCATGATCGGGATGCCGATCTCGAGCTCCGGGACGCCCGCGACGGCCAGCGCGCGCGCGATCTGGAGCTTCTCGGACGTGCTGAACGCGATGCCGGCGCCTTGTTCGCCGTCGCGAAGCGTGGTGTCGTTGATGATGGGCATGCGGTCGCTCCTATGCAATCACGCCTTGCAATCCGCGTGCCAACCTGGATCGGACTCGCAATTCATTGAATCGATGGGTATTTCCACACAGGCCGAAGCCGGCCCGTGAGCGCGCCCTGTCGGATTTGTCGCGATTGGCGCAACGCCGCCGGCAGTCAGGCGGCGCACTCGGACGCGGATGCGGGTCATCGCGCCGGGCGCCGTCACACCGCAAAGCTCTCCCCGCAGCCACAGGTCGTCGTGGCGTTCGGGTTCTGGATCACGAAGCGCGAGCCTTCGAGTCCCTCTTCGTAGTCGATGCGCGCGCCTCGCAGGTACTGCAGGCTGACGGGATCGACGAGCAGCGACACGCCGGCGTGCTCGATGCGCAGGTCTTCGTCCTCGGCGTTGTGCTCGAACGCGAAGCCATATTGCATCCCCGAGCAGCCGCCCCCGGTCACGTACACGCGCAGCGCGAGCGGCGTGCTGCCCTCGTCGGCGATCAGTTCGGCGATCTTGCCGGCCGCGGCGTCCGACACGTTGAGCGCGAATCCGGATTCGGTTGGCATCGACACGCGAGTGCTCCTTTCGGCGGGTTTCCCGACGGGACTCCGCAAACCGCGTGCCAGGCCGCATGCGTTTCGAAAACTTCCGTTGATTCAATCCAGTATGCGGCGGTCCGCCGAACCGGCGGGCGGGATGGTGTCGCTTTTGTCGCGCTTTCGACGCCCGAGTCGCCGGGTGGGCAATGCGCCGGGACACGACGCCTTGCACCGCCGAAGGTGGGCCGCGCACCGGGGGCGGGCGGAAGAACAAACAGTGTGGCCCCTCACATCCACGCTCAGCCGCGAGAATTGGTATGGCACGTCTCTTGCATGGTTAAAGAGCAAACAAAACAGAACGGATAGCGGGAGGTTGGGGTCGCTCGAATCGAAGTGCGCGAAGAACGGAAGGTCGATGGAAGAGAAGCAGGTTTCGGTCGACGTTCGAGAGGAAAGGCGAGGCATGCCCAGGGACGCCACGCAAGGCTCGCGCGCACAGATCGAACTGACGACCATCTACGAGGTCAGCAAGATCCTCAGCTCGTCGCTCGACATCGGGCGAACGTTCCGCGATGCGCTCAACGTGCTGGTCGCCCACATGGGGTTCCGGCGCGGGATGATCGTGCTCGACGATGGCGAGGGCGGCCTGAAGCTGGCCAGTTCGATCGGCCTGTCGCCCGACGAGCAGCTGCTCGGCCGGTATCGCCCCGGCGAGGGCGTGATCGGCAAGGTTTACGCCTCAGGCGGGCCGATCGTCGTGCCCGATATCGCCGACGAGCCGATGTTCCTCAACCGCACGCGCGCGCTCGACGCAGGGACGCGGGGACCGATCGCGTTCGTCGCGGTTCCGATCCGTTCGAGCCACGGCGTGGCCGGCGTGCTGACGATCGACCGTACCGCCGGGCGCGAAGGCGGCTTTCGCGACGACTTGCGGCTGCTGACGATGGTGGCCAACCTGCTGGGGCAGGCCGTGGTGCTGCACCAGGGCGTCAGCGCCGAGCGCAAGCACTGGCTCGACGAGACGCGGCGCCTGAAAGGCGAGCTCAAAGGCCGCTACAGCATCCAGAACGCGGTCGGCGCTTCCAAGCTGATGCAGCAGGTGTTCGCCGAAGTCCACCAGGTCGGCCCCTCGCGCAGCACGGTCCTGCTGCGCGGCGAGAGCGGCACCGGCAAGGAGGTGATCGCGCGCGCGATCCACGAGCTGTCGCCGCGCAGCGGCGGTCCCTTCGTCAAGGTCAACTGCGCCGCGCTTACCGAAACGCTGCTCGAGTCCGAGCTGTTCGGCCACGAGAAGGGCGCGTTCACCGGCGCGTCGGGCGAGCGCCGCGGCCGCTTCGAGCTGGCCAGCGGCGGGACCCTGTTCCTCGACGAGATCGGCGACATCTCGCCGGCGTTCCAGGCCAAGCTGCTGCGCGTGCTGCAGGAGCGTGAGGTCGAGCGCGTCGGCGGCAGCAGGCCGATCAAGGTCGACGTGCGGCTGATCTTCGCGACCAACCGCGACCTCGAGAAGATGGTGGCGGCCGGGTCGTTCCGCGGCGACCTCTACTACCGGATCAACGTCGTCAGCATCTGCCTGCCGCCGCTGCGCGAGCGGCGCGAGGACATCCCGCCGCTGGTCACCCACTTCATCGAGCGCTTCAACAAGGAGAACCGGCGCGACCTGCGCCTTTCGCCCGACGCGCTGAAAGTGCTCTACAACTGCTACTGGCCGGGCAACGTGCGGGAGCTCGAGAACTGCATCGAGCGCACGGCGACGATGACGCGGGGCAGGACGATCGAAATGCCGAACTTCCCCTGCTCCAGCGATCGCTGCCTGACGCGCATGCTGCACGGCGAGACGCAGGAGGGTGCGGCCGTTGCCGCACCGACGGAAGCCGCGGTGGTCGCGCCCCCGGTATCCAGGCGTCGGCCCGATGCGGCCGCCGCGCCCGCGCGCGCCGCCTCACCGGTCCCCGGCGACGACAAGCCCGAGGGAGAGCGCGAGCGGCTGATCTGGGCCATGGAGCGCAGCGGATGGGTGCAGGCGAAGGCGGCGCGGCTGCTGAACATCACGCCGCGGCAGATGGCCTACGCGCTGCAGAAGCACGCGATCGAGGTGCGCAAGTTCTGACGCCGATTCACGGCATCAACTTCCAGGCGCCGTTCTCGATCCGGACCATCACGCGCGACCGTTCGTCCAGGCCGTTGTGGTCGGTCGGCGACATCGTGAACACGCCGTGGGAAGCGGGCAGCTCGCGCGTGGTCTCGAGCGCATCGCGCAGCGCCTGACGGAACTCCGCCGTTCCGGGTCCGGCCTTGGCCAGCGCACGCCGCGCGGCATCCTGCAGCAGCAGGAAAGCGTCGTAGGCGTGCGCCCCGAACGTGCTGCGGCTCCCGGGGCCGTACGCGCCTTCGTACGCCTTGACGAAGTCCAGCGCCGGCCTCCTGCTCGGGTGCGAATCCGGCAACTGCTCGGCGACCAGAACCCCACCGACGGGGAAGATCGTGCCTTCGACGTTCCTGCCGCCAACGCGCAGGAAGTCCGTGTTGGCGACGCCGTGCGTCTGATAGATGACGCCCTTGTAGCCGCGCTCGATGAGCGTGGCCTGCGGCAGCACCGCAGGGGTGCCCGAGCCGGCGATGAGCACGGCATCGGGGTTGGCCCCGACGAGCTTGAGCACCTGTCCGGTCACGCTGGTGTCGGCGCGCTGGTAGCGCTCCACCTGGGCGAGGCGGATCGACTTCTTCTCGAGCGCGGCGGTCATCGCCTTCAGCCACACCTCTCCGTAAGCGTCGGCGTAGCCGATGAATCCGACCGACTTCACGCCCGAGGCGGCCATGTGGTCGGCGAGCGCGGAGGCCATGATCGCCACGTTCTGCGGCGTCTGGAAAACCCAGGCCAGGCGCGCCGCATCCATCGGCGCCAGCGGCGCCATCGTGATCAAAGGCGTCCTGCCTTCCGCCGCGACCTCGATCATCGCCATCGAGGTCGGCGTCGTGCTCGAGCCGATGATCAGATCGACCTTGTCCTCGTTGACGAACCTGCGTGCGTTCTTCACCGCGGCGGTCGGATCGGTCGCATCGTCGAGCACGATGTACCGCACCTTCTC
>CAZEIW010000167.1:0-68197 GCA_964512305.1 uncultured Burkholderiaceae bacterium
GGCTTCGAGGGGTGGCTGCGCCCCCCCTCGAGCACCCCCCGCGGCATTCACAAGCGTCGTTCTTGCTGGCACTCGGTTCATGGTCCGTGCGACGGCTGAAGCTCCCCTCGCCCGCTGGCGGGAGAGGGGCCGGGGGTGAGGGTGGAAAACGGAGCTCCGGCGGCCGCTCACCCCTGACCCCACCCATGAGCCGTAGCTTCGAACGGCGGAGCAGGACGTTTGGCGCCGGCAGCAATAGGGGACTTCCCATTCTCCTGGCGATCTCGCTGTCGCTGGGTGCGTGCGGCGGCGGCTGGACGTTCGGCCCCAGCGGCGGCGGTGCGCCGCAGATCGCGTCGTTCTCGCCCCCGGCGGGCAGCGCAGGCAGCCAGGTGCAGATCACGGGCACGGGTTTTTCGGCGACCTCTTCAGCCGACGTGGTCCGATTCAACGGTGTCGCCGCAAGCGTCGTCAGCGCCAGCACCACGCAACTGGTCGCGCTCGTGCCCGCACAAGCGACCAGCGGTCCGATCGAGATCAGCGTCGGGGCCGCGGTCGCGACCTCGGCGGCGCGCTTCGCCGTGCTGTCCGGAAGCGCCCCCGGCACTCAATTCACGACGCTGTTCGACGGCCCCGCGGGCTCGCCGTCCTCGCTGGCCTGGACCGGGAGCCGCCTGGTCGCAACCGGCGGCGCCGGCGTGCAGGTGTCCGACGACGGCTCGAGATGGAGCACGACGCTGGGCGCCGTCGACGCGAGCGCGGTCGGGTGGGATGGAAACCGGCTGGTCGCGGTCGGCGCCGCCGGAAGCATCTGGAACTCGGCCGATGGGCTGACCTGGAGCGCGGCCGCGCCGGCGGCCAGTGGGGCCGCGAACCTGGCGTCCGTCGCCGGTTCCGGCACGTTCTGGGTGGCGGTCGGCGCGGCCGGGACGATCCTGTCGTCGCCCGACGGCACGACCTGGACCGCGCGCGCGGCACCGACCGCGCGCAACCTGCGCGCGGTGATATGGACCGGCACCCAGTTCCTCGCGGCCGGCGACGGCGGCGTCGTGGTCGCATCCGGCAGCGGAACCGCCTGGGCAGCGGTCGCCCAGCCGACGTCGGACCCGATCGTGGCGCTCGCCGCCTCGCCTTCGACGATCGTGGCCGCCACCGCGCCGTCTTCGCCGTCGCAGCCCGCGCTGATGACGTCGAGCGACGGGCGCCAATGGGCGAGCCGGGGCGCCAACCTCGGCCCGTTTTCGACCGTCGCTTTCGCGGGGGGTCGCTTCGTCGCGGTCGGCAGCAAGGTCGCCGCCGCGACTTCGGCCGACGGCATGACCTGGAGCCAGGGCGCGGCCGCCACCGACCCGATGTCGGCCCTGGCCTGGCGGGGCAACGAGTATCTCGCGCTGGGCACCGACCGCAACGGCTTCGCGGCGGTGTTCGTCTCCGGCGACGGCCTGGCGTGGTCGATGTCCGGCGGCGCCCAAAACCTGCACGCGCTCGCGCGCTCCGCGCTCGACGGCCGGCTGGTGGCAACCGGCGCGCTGTCTGATGCGAGCCGGACGTCGCCGGACTCGGCCGCCTGGAGTTTCGGCGAGATCGGATCGGCGGCGACGCAGAACTATCCATTCGTCGACGTCGTCTGGGCGCCCGCGGTCAACGCGTTCGTCGCGCTGGCGCGCGTCGGCACGACGCCCTACGTGTACAAATCGGTCGACGGCTCCAGCTGGACCGGTCTCGGGGTCGCACCCTGCGACGGCACGCTGGCGGCGTCCGCCGGCGCCATCGTCAATATCGGGTCGGCTGCCTGCCTGGCGAGCTCGAGCGACGCGATCGGCTGGACCGCACGCGCGGTGGCGGGAGCGCCGGCCCTGGGCAAGGCATTCTGGACCGGATCGCAGTTCGTCGCGGTCGGTGCGGGCGGCGCGATCGCGACCTCCGCCGACGGCACGACCTGGACCGCGCGCGCCGGCGGCGTGAGCTCGACCCTGAACGGCGCCGCGGCGTCGCCGTCGACGATCGTCGTCGTCGGCAGCGGCGGCACCCTGCTCGCCAGCACCGACGGCGGCGCTTCCTGGTCGGCGCGCGCATCGGGCACGACGAGCACGCTGTGGCGGGCGGTGTGGACCGGCTCCCAGTTCTTCGCCGTCGGCGCCGCAGGGACGCTGCTGGAGTCGGCCGACGGCGCGACCTGGTCGTCGCTCCCGACCCCCTACACGGGCGACATCGATGACGTCGCATGGTCGGCCGGCGCTTCTGGCGCGCGGCTGGTTCTCGTCGGCGACGGCGGCCTGACGGCGACGTCGCCATGACGGCCGATGGCCGTCGCGCAGGGGCGCGTTCCAACGGTCGACGGCAAAACGCCCATAGAATGCAGCGATGAGATCGGTTCTGGTGAGTGCCGCGGTCGGCACCGCGGTGTTGCTGGGCGCAGGCTTGTCCGGCGCGAACGCCGCCACCGCGCAGGCGGCGCCGTCGGTGATGCTCGAGGATCTGACCTGGACCGAGCTGCGCGACGCGATCAAGGCCGGCCACACGACGGCGATCGTGCCGGTCGGCGGCACCGAGCAGAGCGGTCCGGCGCTGGCGCTCGGCAAGCACAACGTGCGCGTCCGGCGCCTGGCGCAGCGCATCGCGCAGTCGCTCGGCGACGCGATCGTCGCGCCGGTGGTCGCATACGTGCCGGAGGGCGGCGTCGACCCGCCGACCTCGCACATGCGGTTTCCCGGAACCCTGACGATTCCGCGCGACGCTTTCGAGAAGACCCTCGAATACGCGGCGCGCAGCCTGCGCGCGCACGGGTTCCGCGACATCGTGTACCTGGGCGACCACGGCGGCTACCAGCGCGAAATGCAGGAGGTCGCCGACCGCCTCAACCGCGAATGGGCCGCGAGCCCGGCCCGGGTTCACGCGGCCGCCGAATACTATCGCGCCGAAGAAGAGGGTTTCGCGCGGCTGCTGCGCGCGCGCGGTTACCGCGACGACGAGATCGGCACCCACGCCGCGCTGGCCGACACGTCGCTCATGCTGGCCATCGATCCGTCGATGGTGCGCCGCGAGGTGCTGCAGTCGGGAGCGGCGCTGGGCACCGCGCAGGGCGTCTACGGCGGGGACCCGCGCCGCGCCAGCGCGGAGCTCGGCCAGCTCGGCGCCGACGAGATCGTGCGGCGCACGGTCGCGGCGATCCGGGACATGGTCTCGCACCACTGAGCCATGCAATCGGATCGCGCCGCCGCTTCATCGCCGCGACGTCGCCGCGGTGTCGGGCTCATTGCCGCCCTGGCGGCGTGCATCGCGGCCGCCGTGCCGGCCGGCGCACAGGCGCCTGCGCCGGTCGCCGTGGTCGCCGGCATGGCGCCGGTCGTCGACCCGCGCAACCTGTACAGCGAAGCCGGGGCCGATCGGTTCAGCGCCGCAGTCGCCGGCGCGCTGCCGCGCGTCTACGTGCCGGACCTGCAGTCCAACGACGTCACGGTGATCGATCCGGCAGCGATGAAGGTGATCGGCCGCTTCAAGGTCGGCGTCAATCCGCAGCACATCGTGCCCGCCTGGGACCTGCGCACCTTGTGGGTGACCAACAACGCCGAAGGGCGCAGCGACGGCAGCCTGACGCCGATCGATCCGAAGACGGGCATGCCGGGCCCGCCGATCGCGGTCGACGACCCCTACAACATGTACTTCACGCCCGACGGCTCGTCGGCGATCGTCGTCGCCGAGGCGCACGAGCGGCTCGATTTTCGCGATCCGCATTCGATGAAGCTGCAGTCCTCGCTTTCCGTGCCCGGTTGCAAGGGCATCAACCACGCCGACTTCTCGATCGACGGGCGCTACGCGATCTTCACCTGCGAGTTCGCGGGCTCGCTGGCGAAGATCGACATGGTGCGGCACGCCGTCGTCGGGCGCCTGCGGCTGTCGAAGGGCGGCATGCCCCAGGATGTCCGGGTCTCGCCCGACGGCAGCCTGTTCTTCGTCGCCGACATGATGGCCGACGGCGTGTTCGTGGTCGACGGCGCCGCGTTCAAGGAGGTCGGGTTCGTGCCCACCGGGGTCGGCGCGCACGGCCTGTACCCGAGCCGCGACGGCACGCGCCTCTATGTCGCCAATCGCGGCTCGAACCGGATCCACGGGGCGAAGCACGGCCCGGGCAGCGTGTCGGTGCTGGATTTCGCGACCCTCAAGGTCGTCGAGCAGTGGCCGATTCCGGGCGGCGGCAGCCCGGACATGGGCAACGTCAGCGGCGACGGCAGGCAGCTGTGGCTGTCCGGGCGGTACGACGACGTGGTGTACGTGTTCGACACGGCGAGCGGAGCGGTCCGCCGCATCGCCGTCGGCCGGGAACCTCATGGCCTGACCGTCTGGCCGCAGCCCGGCCGTTACTCGCTCGGTCACACCGGCAACATGCGATAGCGCCATAACGTTACGGCGTGATGAAAAGGTAAGACGCCCGTAACCGCGCCGTCACAATCGTTCCACACAATCCCCCGTCTTGAACTGGGCCGCTGCCCGGGAACCGGGATGTCAGCTCCGACCTTGATCGAGACCCAGGAAGCGACGCGCCAGATTCAGGCCGCGCTGAAGTTGAAGCGCCGCTACGAGGCACTGCAGGGAAGACCGGTCTCGATCTCGGCCCTTCGCAAGGACGCGGTCCTGCTCAAGGCGTTTCGCGCCGAGGTCGAGCAGATCGGCGATCCAGAGCTCTCGCGCCTGGTGGCGGCCGCCTTCGACCCCGGCGGCGGCGCAACGGCCGCGCGCCCGGGCGCGCGCTCCGCGCTTTGGCCAGCGGCGGGCGACGCGCCCGCGCGGGTGGACGAGGCGATCGCACCGGATCAGGCGGCGCCCGCGCCCCGGCCGTCGCCAACGCAGCCCTGGTGGCGCCGGCCGGCGCTGATGATCGCGCTCGGGCTGACCGCTCTGGTGCTCGTGTCGGCGCTCGTGGCGCAGTTGATCCGCAGGCCTGCCGCCCCGGGCGCGAGCGCGGCGGCGCTCGTCCCCGGGGTGGTCCTGTCGCAACCGATCCTGCGCCTGCACGGCTCCAATACGATCGGCGAGAAGCTCGCGCCGATGCTGATCCAGGGCTTTCTCGCCGACGAAGGCGGAACCGAGATGAAGGTCGTCGACGGCGCCGACCCCGTCGAGCGCAGCGTCGTCGCCCGGCTGCCGAAGGAGAGCGCGCCGGTGACGGTGCAACTGCACGCGCACGGCTCGGCCACCGCGTTCACCGACCTCGAGGCCGGCACTGCCGACATCGGCATGGCGTCGCGCCCGATCAATGCGGCCGAGCTCGAGCGCCTGGCGCCGAAGCTCGGCAACCTGTCGCAGTCCGGCGCGGAACACGTGGTTGGCCTGGACGGCATCGCGGTGATCGTCAACCGGCTCAACCCCGTCACGACGCTCACCGTCGAGCAGGTGGCGCGCATCTTCTCGGGGGAAATCGGCACCTGGGACCAGGTCGGCGGCGCGCCCAGACCGATCCGGGTGTTCGCGCGCGACGAGAAATCCGGGACCTGGGACACGTTCAAGGCGCTCGTCCTCGAGCGCTTCAAGCTCAAGCTCGGCGCCGCGAAGCGGATGGAGTCGAGCAGCGAGCTGTCGGACGACGTGGCGCAGAACCCGGACGCGATCGGCTTCATCGGCCTGCCGTACGTGCGCAACGCGCGCGCGCTGTCGATCGCCGACGAGCGCGGCAGCCAGGCGCTGCAGCCCACGCAGTTCACGGTCGCGACCGAGGACTATCCGCTGTCGCGGCGCCTGTTCCTGTACACGCCGCCGCAGCCGACCGATCCGCAGGCCAAGCTCAGCATCGCCCGCTTCACCGAGTTCGCGCTGTCGCCGAAAGGGCAGGAACTGGTGCAGCAGGCCGGCTTCGTGCCGCAGCGCGCCGCTCCCGAGCGCGTCACCGCGCCGGCCGATGCGCCCGAGGGCTATGTCCGGGTCGCCGCGCGCGCGCAGCGATTGTCGCTGACGTTCCGCTTCCGGCCGGGATCCGACGAGCTCGACAACAAGGCGGTGCGCGACATCGAGCGCGTGATGGCATTCCTGCAGAGCGAGCCGGGCGCCCGCGTGCTGCTGATGGGCTTCGCCGACGCGACCGGCTCGGCTGCGACCAACCTGCAGCTGTCGCGCGAACGCGCGCGCAGCATCGAGGCCGCCCTTGCGGCGCGCGGCATCGCGGTGGCCGAGGTGATCGGCCTCGGCGCGACGATGCCGCTCGCTTCCAACGACACGGCGCCCGGGCGGCAGAAGAACCGGCGCGTGGAGATCTGGGTGCAGGTCTAGCGTCCCGGCGCCATCGCTGGCGCCCGATCGACGGGACAGGCAAACTACGGGGCGTCTGCGGGGCCCGCGGGGCGCCCGCGCCCGCATCCCGATGCCACCCACCTCCCCGACGTTCGACGACGTCCGCGCGGCTGCAGCGCGCCTGGACGGCGTCGCGCACCGCACGCCGGTGATGACTTCGCGCACCGCCGACGAGCGCGCGGGCGCGAAGCTGTTCTTCAAGTGCGAGAACCTTCAGCGGATCGGCGCGTTCAAGTTCCGCGGCGCCTACAACGCCATCGCGAGGATCGACGCCGACCGCAGGCGAGCGGGCGTGCTGACGTTCTCGTCCGGCAACCACGCGCAGGCGATCGCGCTCGCGGCGCGTCTGCACGCGATCCACGCGACGGTCGTGATGCCGCTCGATGCCCCGGCCGCGAAAGTGGCGGCGACGCGTGGCTACGGCGCCGAGATCGTGACCTACGACCGGTACACCCAGAACCGCGAGCAGATCGCGGCCGGGCTGGCGCGCGAGCGCGGCGCGACGCTGCTCCCGCCGTACGACCATCCGGACGTGATCGCGGGCCAGGGCACCGCGGCGCTGGAGCTGTTCGAGCAGGCCGGCAATCTGGACCTGCTCGCTGTCTGCCTCGGCGGCGGCGGGTTGCTGGCCGGTTCGGCCCTGTCGGCGGCGGCGGTCTGTCCCGGCTGCCGCGTGGTCGGAGTCGAGCCGGAGGCCGGTAACGACGGGCAGCAGTCCTTCCGGCGGCGCGAGATCGTCCACATCGCGGCGCCCCGGACGATCGCCGACGGGGCGGCGACGACCCACCTGGGCGAATGCAATTTCCCGATCATCCTCAGGCACGTCCACGACATCGTCACGGCATCCGACCGGCAGCTGATCGACACGATGCGGTTCTTCGCCGAGCGGATGAAGCTGGTGGTCGAGCCGACCGGCTGCCTGGCCGCGGCCGCGGTCCTTCACGGAGCGATCCCGGTCGCGGGACTGCGCGTCGGGATCCTCGTGAGCGGCGGCAACGTCGATCTCGAGGTGCTGTCGCGCCTGCTGGTGCAGCCATTGCACGGACCATGAACCGGGTGCCGGTAAGAATGACGCTTGTGAATGCCGCGGGGGGTGCTCGAGGGGGGGCGCAGCCACCCCTCGAAGCCGATCCTCCCGCTTTTCGGTTCCGAAGCCGCAGGCGCCAAACGTCCTGCTCCGCCGCCCTTCGCAGCTACGGTTCATGGAAAAGCGGGAGCCGATGCGCGACGCCGTACCGGGAGTAGATCGATTCGATCGTGCCGGCGGCGAGCAGGGCGCGCAGCGCCTCGTTGACCGCCGTTTCGAGCGCGGCGTCGGCGCGCCGCATGCCGATCGCAACCGGCCACTGCAGGCCGGCCGACAGCGACTCGATGGACACGTTGCGCAGCGCCTGTCCGGGATGGGTCACGTTGTAGTAGCCCAGCGCCGCGGCCGACACCGCGCCGGCCACCGTTTCGCCCCCGGCGGTTGCCCGCATGACCTCGTCGTCGGTGAAGAACGGCTCGAAGTCGATGCCGCGGGTGCCGACCTCGCGGCTCGCGATCGAGTTGGTCACGACGGCAACCCGCGCACCCGCGTGCAGGTCGGCGAGCGTGACGATCTCGGCGTGCCCGGGAGCGATCGCCAGCACGACGCCGTTGGTCTGGTACGGAACCGACAGCCGCAGGCCCGGGTGCTCGACTTCCGGCAGGGCCGCGACATCCAGCTGCAGATCGCAGTCGAGCGTGCGTGCCGCGCGCCTGGGCACGATCCAGTCGATTTCCAGGCGCACCCCCAGGCGCGCGGCGACTGCGCGCGCGATCTCGACCTGGAACCCCGGCGCGCCTGCCCCGTTCGACGAGGCCCAGGGGAGCGCGTCGGGATTCGCGCACATCGCGATCGCACCCCGCTGGCGCACTTCGTCGAGCGGCCTGGCGCCGGCAGCGAACGCTGCCAGCCAGACCGCCGCGAGCAGCAGCGGACCTGCGCGCCGCCGTGCGCCTGCGGCGTTCATTCGAGCCCTCATGGCGGCCTCATTCGGGTTCAAGGCCCCGGATGTAGCCGATGATCTGCGCGATCTGGCCGTCGCTGAACGTCGTGCCGAACGCGGGCATGCGTCCGGGCTTGCCGTTGCGGATGCGCGACGCGATCTCCCGGTCGCTGAGCTGCGTGCCCATCAACTGCGGCCCCTTGCCTGGCACCCGGCCGCCCTTGCTGTGGCACCACCCGCAGGTGGTCGCGAACAGCTGCCTGACGTCGAACGGCGCCGCGGCCTGATCGGCCTGGGCGCCAGGCAGCGCGGCAGCCGCCGGTGCGCGATCGCCCGAGGCGGTCGGCCGGTCCGGCGGCATGTTCGACTGCATCGGGCCAGGCGGCGGAGGCGGCGCGGCGCCCGCGCCGACCGCGCAGGCCAGCCACAGGCATCCCGCCGCCCTGCGCATCGCTCGATCAGGGCAGCGCGAACACCTTCAGCACGCCGGAATCCTTCGGCATCTGCGCGTACACGCCGCCGAAGAACGACGCATAGTCGTCCCCGGCCAGGCCGCCGAAGCCGGTCACCACCGCGACGTACTGCTTGCCCTTCGCCTTGTAGGTGATGATGCCGCCGTTGTGGCCCTGTCCGTCGTTGTGCGACCACAGCTCCTTGCCCGTGGTCGCGTCGTACGCGTGCAGGACGCCGCGCGCGTCGGGGACGAACAACAGGTTGCCGCCGGTCGACAGCAGGCTCGCCAGAGGCGGCTCGGGAAAGTCGATCTGCCACGACGCCTTCCCCGTGACGGGGTCGCGCGCGTCGACGTGGCCGCGCGCATGGCCGTCGGGGGGGTTGACGACGTTGAAATTCGCGCCGATGTCGAGCTGCGCCATCGGCTCGGTGATCGGCGGCGCGTTGACGATCTCCAGATCCATGCACCATTCATTGCCGACCTTGTAGAACAGGCCGGTCTTCGGGTTGTAGGTGCCCATGTTCCAGCTGATGCCGCCGGCGATATAAGGGCACAGGCTCTTGTGCTTGCCGAGCGTCATGTCGCGCCGCCCGACCAGCGTGCCGTCGGGCTTGATGTCCTCGACGAAGTTGATGTTCTTGACCAGGCGCCACACGTTCTTCACTTTTGCGTCGCGGTCGTAGACGAAAACGAACCCGCTCTTGTTGGGGTGCACGACGTACTTGGAGCCGCCGTGGTCGAGCATCACGAACTCGCCGACGGCGCTGTCGAAGTCCCAGGCGTCGTGGGGCAGCTCCTGGTGGAAAGCCTTCAGCTTCCCGGTGTCGGGGTCGAGGAGCAGCACGGAGGTCGTGTAAAGATTGGTGCCCGGGCGCGCGCCCTTGGTCATGAAGTCCGGGCCCGACCAGTCGTAAAGCGGCGCCGGATTCGCGGTTCCCCACCATACGGAGTTCGTGTCGGGGTCGTATCCGCCCGGCATCCAGCCGCCGCCGCCGCCGGTCTTCCACGTGTCGTTGCCCCAGGTGCTGCGGGCGTTGCTGTCGTCGGCGTTGCCACCCGCCGTGAAGAACTGCCACACCTCCTTGCCGGTTCGCGCGTCGACGCCGAAAATCGGCCCGCGATACGGCCACTCGCCGCCCTGCGCGCCGATGATGACCTTGTCCTTCACCAGAAGCGGCGCGCCGGTGAATCCGACGGTGAGCTTCTCGGAATTGATCAGCTTGGTCTCCCAGTTCAGCGACCCCGTCTTCATGTCGACCGCGACCAGCTTGCCGTCGAGCGTGCCCATGTAGACGTTGCCGTAGCCGAGCGCGATGCCCCGGTTGTACGGCGAGTGCGTCTGCTTGGCCACGAGGTCGTCGTTGAGCTTCTGCTGGTAGTGCCACAGCACCTCGCCGGTCGCCCCGTCGAGCGCCCACAACTGGTT
The DNA here is from genome assembly GCA_964512305.1 of uncultured Burkholderiaceae bacterium. Classification (GTDB taxonomy): domain Bacteria; phylum Pseudomonadota; class Gammaproteobacteria; order Burkholderiales; family Burkholderiaceae_F; genus CAZEIW01. The sequence goes on from CAZEIW010000167.1 coordinate 10,112, forward strand.
GTACGAGCCCGAGTAGTACAGCACCCCGTCGGCCGCCAGCGGATAGGTCTGCAGCCCGCGGGTCGAGTGCGCCGCCACGTGCGACCAGACTTCCGTCAGCCTGCCGACGTTGCCGCTGTTGATCTCGTCCAGCGCGCTGTAGTGCCAGCCCCGGTAGCTGCCGTGGTAGGTGAGCCAGTTGTCCGCGTCGCCGTCGGCTTTCAGCAAGCGGTTGAAGTCGACATCGGCGGCGATTGCCGCGGCGGCGAGCACCAAGGCCGATATCGCTGCCGCATACATCGTCACGAGCCTGGCTGTGCATCGGTTCATATCCCCTCCTGGGTTTCGAATCCGCTGCGTCGCGACCCTCGCTACATCCTGGTCTTCGGCCGCGACGCGGCCGACCTGCGACGGGACGGAACGATCCGCGCAACGCGATGGCGATGCATATCCCGCGGATGCGCGTGTCGGTTCTCACCCCGCGTACACTGCACGCCGAGTCTTCTTTGTGCCGCGCAGGCGGGAGCGCAGATGAAGGTCCTGGTCGTCGGAGCGAGCGGACTGATCGGCCGCAACATCGTTGCTGCGCTGCAGCCGCGGCACGAGGTTCTCGAAGCGAGCCGTACGCGCTCGGCGATCGCGGTCGACCTCGCGACGCCGGCATCGATACGGTCGATGTTCGATCGCGCCGGACGCGTCGACGCGATCATCTGCGCTGCCGGCGCGGCGAAGTTCGCGCCGTGGGAGAAGCTAGGCGACGACGACTACGAATTCTGCCTGCGCAACAAGTTGATGGGACAGGTCAACGTGGTCCGCTTCGGTGCTGCCAGCGTGAGCGATGGCGGCGCGATCACGCTGACCAGCGGCACGCTGGCGCAACAGCCGATACCGGGCGGCGCCGCGGTCAGCCTGGTCAACGCCGCGATCGAGGGCTTCGTGCGCGCCGCGGCGATCGAGCTCGGGCGCGGCGTTCGCGTCAACGTCGTATCGCCCGGCTGGATCGCCGAAACCAAGAAGGCGTTCGGCATGGACCCGGGCGGCGCGGTGAGCGCGGCCGAGGTCGCCGGGGCCTACGTCCGCAGCGTCGAGGGCATCGATACGGGCCGCGTGATCGTGGCCGACCGCGCTTGACTCCGGCGCTGGGCGCGTTGCGGGGTCGCGCGCGAACCGCGGCAGCGGCCGCACTGCTAGCGGCGGGCTGCGCGGCGCCGCGGCCCGCCGACTTCGATGCGCAGGCGCTGGCACGGCAGTTGGCGCGCGAGCCGGTGGTCCTGCTCGGCGAGCATCACGACAACGCAGCGCAGCACGCGGTCCGCGTGGAGGCGTTGCGGCGCCTGCTGGCAGGCGGCGCGCGGCCCGCGATCGCCTTCGAGCAGTTCGACCGCGACCGGCAGCCGGCGCTCGACCGCGCGCGCGGCGAGGCGGCGGACAGCATGCGCGCGCGCGCCGACGCGATCATCGGCGCCGCCGGCGGACTGGGCTGGAACTGGGACTTCTATCGGCCGTATGTGGAACTCGCGCTCGAGTACGACCTGCCGATCGTGGCGGCAAACCTCTCGCGTGCCGATGCGATGAGAGTCGCGCTGGACAACTTCGGCGCGTTGTTCGACACCCGGCAGCGCGCTGCGCTCGGACTCGACGACCTGCCGCCGGCCCTTGTGCGGGAGCAGGAACGCGCGGTCGACGAGGGGCATTGCCATCGGATGGCGGCCGAAGCCCTGCCGGGGCTGGCGAGGGCGCAGATCGCGCGCGACGCCACGCTGGCGCAATCGATCGAGCGGTATCTGCCGCGGGGCGTCGTGCTGCTGACGGGCAACGGCCACGCTCGGCGCGACATCGGCGTGGCCCGCTTCCTGCCGCCGGAACAGCGTGCGCGGACGATCACGATCGGACTGCTCGAGACCGGAGACAGCCTCGCGGACGACAGCGGCGCCTTCGACGTCGTGTTCATCACCCCGGCGCAGCCGCGTCCCGACCCGTGCGCTTCGATTCCGGCGGCAGGCACGCCGCGCGGTTGAACGCATCGGTCCTGCCGCCCCCGACATGTCGGACGCCACCGATCCCATCGATTCGCGCGCGATCGCGCTCGAGGCGCTCGCCGCGCTCGACGGCGGGCGGCAGATCCGCCCGTTTTCGACGCGCATCGCGGGCTTCGATCTGGCGGCGGGGTACCGGGCGGCGGCCGCGGTGCGCGAGCTTCGGATCGCGCGCGGCGAGATGCCGCTGGGGCGGAAGATCGGATTCACGAACCGGACGATCTGGGCCGAATACGGCGTCTGGGCGCCGATCTGGGGGTACGTCTACGACCGCACGGTGCGCGATGTCGGCGGCGCCGCCGGCCACGAGTTCCCGCTCGGCGGACTCCTGGAGCCGCGGATCGAACCCGAGGTCGTGTTCGGCCTCGGCGCCGCGCCCGCCACCGGGATGGACGAGGCGGCGCTGCTGGGCTGCGTCGAGTGGGTCGCTCACGGCTTCGAGATCGTGCAGTCGATCTTCCCCGGCTGGAAGTTCGGCGCCGCCGACACGGTGGCCGGGTTCGGCCTGCATGGCGCGCTGCTCATCGGCCCCCGTCACCCGGTCGCAGCGGCGTCGCGGGCGCTGCTGGCTGCACTGCCGCAATTCGAGATCGACCTGCTGCGCGACGGCTCGATCGAGGACCATGGACGAGGGGCGAACGTGCTCGACGGGCCGCTTTCGGCGCTGCGTCACCTGGTCGAAGCGCTTGCGCGCGACCGAGCCCAGCCCCCGCTCGCGGCGGGCGAAATCGTCACCACCGGCACGCTGACGCGTGCCTTTCCCGTCGCGCCGGGTCAGGCCTGGTCGACCGTCCTGCGCGGGATCGACCTCGACCCTCTGCTGCTGCGGCTCGCCTGAGTCGGCGGCTGCCGCTCAAGCGTGACCGGATTGTTACAACGCGCTGACTGACTTGCGCGCGATCAACTTCCCCGCCTCCGGGAGCCTGTAAGATACCGCGTTTCTGGTTGGCGGCACCCCGGCCCGCGCCCGTCGGGCCGGCATGGATCGCCGGGCGAAACTCCCAGGCGGCACGACACCGTCCGCTGACGACACACCCGCTGAACGACACTCCCGGGCGCCGCCGCGCGGCGCCAGGCAGGGCACGATGACACTACCGACGAATCCGATTCCGGCGGGCGCTCCGCTGCCTCATCGCAAGACGCTGCGCCAATGGCTGATTCCGCTGTCGCGGCGCACGACGACGCACGCGATGGTGCTGCTCGCGTTCGACTACCTGCTGCTCGCCGCCGCCCTGCTGGGCACGGTCGTGCTGCACGGTTGGCCGGCCAAGCTCGCGTGCGGGATCGCCGCCGGCTTCGTGATCGGCCGCCTGTTCATCATCGGCCACGACGCGTGCCACCAGAGCCTGACGCCCGGGCGCGATTTGAACAAGTGGCTCGGCCGCATCGCGTTCCTGCCGTCGATTACGCCCTACAGCCTGTGGGACGTCGGCCACAACGTGGTGCATCACGGCTATACGAACCTCAAGGGGTTCGATTTCGTGTGGGCGCCGCTGACACGCGACGAATACGTCGCGCTGCCGCCGCTGCGGCGCCTGATGGACCGCATCTACCGCAGCGGCTGGGCCCCCGGCCTGTACTACATGATCGAAATCTGGTGGCTGCGGATGTTCTTCCCGAGCCGGCGCTACATGTCCACGCGGCGCCCGATCTTCACCTGGGACTGCCTGCTGGCGTCCGCGTTCGGCGCCGCCTGGATCGGCGGGCTCGCCTGGGCGGCGATCGCCACGGGCCAGTCGGTCGCGGCGCTGCTGCTGTTCGGGTTCGCCGTGCCGTTCTTTTTCTGGTGCAACATGATCGGATTCGTCGTCTACGTGCACCACACCCACGTGCGGGTGTGCTGGCACGACGACCGCACCGAGTGGTCGCGCGCGCAGCCGTTCATCTCCACCACGGTGCACCTGACCTTTCCGCTGCGCATCGGCGCCGTGCTGCATCACATCATGGAGCACACGGCGCACCATCTCGACATGAGCATTCCGCTTTACCGGCTTCGCAATGCGCAGCGCCTGCTCGAGGACATGCTGCCCGGCCGGGTCGTGATCCAGCCATTCTCCTGGCGCTGGTACTTCGACACGGCCAAGCGCTGCAAGCTGTACGACTTCACCCGCCGGTGCTGGACCGCGTACTCGGGTCTCGCCACCAGCGACGTGCACGCCGCTGCGGCCGCCTGATCCTCCGGGTTTCCCCGTCGCGCGGCCCGACCGGCAAGCCCGCCACGCGGCGCCGGCGCGCGCTCAGCACTGCGCGTCCTTCGCCCGCTCGTCGCCCGGGCGCGCGACGTCGAAGGTGAAGACGCCCTCGCCGCCGGCCGGTCGCCGCAGGACCGCGGGATCTCGCAGGCTGCGCACGGCGTCCTCGTAGCCCGAGCTCCAGTGCTCCTCCATGCTCAGGCGCGAGAACTCGTAGTCCTTCGCGTTGCCTTCGTAGTGCTTCGATCGGTAGATCAGGTGCACGATGTTGTAGACGGAGTGGTCCGCGATCCCGGTCAGCGGCGCCAGCTGGGGCAGATTCCTCGCCTCGGGCGGCAGGCTCGCGATGGCCGTGGCGACCGCGTTGCGCAGCTTCTGCATGCGCGCGAAGTTGTCGGTGTTGGCGCGCGTGCGGCTCGAATACTGGATTTCCTTCTCGCGCACCAGCACGTCCGCCATGTTGGCCGGGGGGCGGCCGCGCGCATTCCACAGATCGACCTGGAAGGCCAGCGTGTCCTGCCGCGGCCCGTGCTCGAGCACCCACTGCAGCGGCGTATTCGAGACCAGCCCGCCGTCCCAGTAGGGGTCGCCGTCGACCTCGACCGGCGGGAACCCGGGCGGCAGGGCCCCGCTCGCCATCACGTGCTCGACGCGGATGCGGTGCGTCGTCGTGTCGAAGTACGCGAAATTGCCGGTGCGGACGTTCACCGCGCCGACGCTGAGGCGGCACGCGCGCGCGTTGATGCGGTCGAAGTCGATCAGGTGCTCCAGCGTCCCCCGCAGGTCGCTCGTGTCGTAGATGCTGGTCGCGCCGGGCGACCCCGTCGGCCGCAGCCAGGGGTTTGGCACCCGCGGCCGGAAGAATCCCGGCACGCCGGCCACGACGGCCTGCGCTGCGCTGATCTGGTTGATGAACTGCCGGCCCGCGGCGGCCCGGCCGACCAGCGGCGCGATCGATGCGTCGGCGTACCAGGGCTGCGCCGTGATCGCCTCCCAGAATTCGCGCAGCCGCGCGACGCGCGACTGCACCGGATTGCCGGCAATGATCGCCGCGTTGATGGCGCCGATCGAGATGCCCGCGACCCAGTCCGGATGGAGCCCGGCTTCCGTCAGGGCCTGGTAGACGCCGCCCTGGTAGGCGCCCAATGCCCCGCCTCCCTGCAGCAGCAGTGCCACGCAGGCGAAAGGCGGGCGGGTCTGTTCGGTGGGCCTATGGCTGCCCGCGTCCGGTCGGACGGCGCTCATCGCCCGCTCCCCGGGCACGGCGCGGCGGCGGTCGATATGCTTCGGTAGCGCGAGGTCATGATCGGGCCTGTTCGGAAGCGGGAGCACAGGATAAACATTCACGGCTCGCCGTGAATCTGGACCGGTCGTGTTATGGACGGTTTAGGGCAGGATTAGGCGCGCGTTAGCCGGCGCGGCGCACCCGGCGCCCCGGTGCCCGGTCGCAATGCCGTCGTGGGACGGCCGCGGCGTGCCCGTACGAAAATGCGCACCAGGGAGGGGAACGTGCTCGTCCTTCCGGGAGCGTGATGTCGCTGGGCAGACGGCGCGCTGGTCAGCCATACCGCGTGCATCGGCGATTGCCCCGGGCCGTTCCCGTTCTACGAGCCCGACGGCCAGCAGATCGGCTCCTCGTGAACGGGCGGCAGAGACGCGGCGATCACGCCGCCACCGGCCACTTCCCCGGCATGTGCTCGAGCTCGCCGATCGGCACCGGCCTGGTGAAAAGACAGCCCCCCGATCAGCGGTTCCGTCCCTGCCTCAGCGCCGACTTCAGCTCGCTGATGTCGGAGAAAGCCGTGACGAAGTGCGTGACTTCGCCGGCGGCATCGCGCACCGGGCTCGCGCTCTCCCAGACGGCGAACGAATCGCCGCCCTTGCGCCGGTACCGGGCCTCCCCGCGCGCCGGGCCGTCCGCCGGATCGGCCGGGAGCCGGTAAAACCGCTCGTCGCGCCGGTCGGCATACAGGAAGTCGCTCGGATCGCGGCCTCGCGCGTCCTCGCCACTGAACCCGGTCAGCGCCGTGAAGGCCGGGTTGACCGCCACGATGCGGCGCGCGCGATCCTCGATGAAGACACCCTCGGAGATCGCGTCGAACACGGCGCCGGCCTGGCGCAGTCTTTCCTCGGCTTCGCGCCGCGCCGTGATGTCCCCGATGACGCCGACCATCCTGGCCGGCCTGCCGAGACCCGGCGCATAGGCCCGCGCGTGCACCTCCAGCCATCGGAGCGATCCGCCGCCGGTCCTGGCGCGGAAGACGGCGCTGACCGGCGCCGCGCTCGCGCGGCTGCGCTCGATCTGCCCGACGGCGGCGGGCAGATCGTCGGGATGGACGCGCGCGGCGACGTTCGTGGCGGGTTCGCTCAGGACGTCCGTGCCGGTCCCGAAGATGGACTCGATCCGCCCCGAGGCCACCACCATGCCGGACGATTCGTCCCACTCCCAGACGCCGAGCGCCGCGGCATCGAGCGCGAGGCGCAGGCGCTGCTCGCTGCGCTCGACGCTCGCCTGCGCCCGGTGCCGCACGGCCGCCATCTGGATCGTGGCGTGCAGCTCCCGCTTCTCGATCGGCTTGACAAGGTACCCATACGGGAGCGCGGACTGCGCGCGCTGGAGCGTCGCGTCCTCGCTGTAGGCGGTCAGGAAGATGATGGGCACCCGCAGGCTGTCGTGGATGCGCCTCGCGGCCTCGATCCCGTCCATCTCGCCTTCGAGGTGTATGTCCATCAGGACGATGTCGGGCGGGGCCGCCAGGGCCCTCTCGATCGCCTGAGCGCCGGTCGCGACCACGGCGGGGACCTCGTAGCCCAGCGACTGAAGCTGCCGCTTCATGTCGAGGGCGATGATCCGCTCGTCCTCGACCAGCATCACCTGGGTCGCGTTCATCGGGCTGTCGGGCTCACGGCTCCCGCGCCTCCCGGTGCAGGTGAAGGCGCAGCTCGAAGCGGGTGCCCGGCGACTTCCTGACGATCGTGAAGCCTCCGCCGATCTGATCGGCCAGCAGCGGCACCAGTTGCAGCCCGAGCGACTTCGGCTGCGGGGCATTCCAATCCTCCGGCAGCCCGACGCCCTCGTCCTCCACGACCAGCAGCGCCCTGGAGTCGTCGATCGGGGTCAGCTCGACCCTCACCGCGCCGCTTCGCCCGTCCGGATAGGCGTGCTTGAACGCGTTGGTCACCAGTTCGTTGATCCACAGGCCGCACGGGGTCGCGCGCTGCAGATCGAGGTAGAAACGTCCCGTCTCGGCGGCGACCTGCAGCGACACGTTGCGCACCGGCGAGCCGAAGGTCGCGACCAGCAGCTGGCCGAAGCGGGCGAGGTACTCGCCGAAGTCGACGCGCGAGAAGTCGTGACGCTCGTACAGCAGCTGGTGGATCAGGGCCATCGAGCGCACGCGCGCCTGGCTGTCGGCGAGAACGGACCTGGCGCGCTGGTCCGGAATGTAGCTCGCCTGCATGTTGAGCAGGCTGATGATCACCTGCAGGTTGTTCTTGACGCGATGGTGGATCTCGTTCAGAAGAACCGTCTTCTCCTTGAGGGCCGCCTCGATCTGCCGTTGCGCGGTCTGGCGCTCGGTGATATCGACGATCGAGGCGAGCACCATCTGCCCCTCGTCGCTGTCGATCGGATTGAGGCCGATCTCCACGGGGAACTCGCTGCCGTCCTTGCGCCTCCCGTACAGGTCCCGGCCGGCGCCCATCGGGCGCGCGACCGGATGCGCGCCGAAGTCGGACCTCAGTCCCGGATGCGCCGCGCGGAAGCGCCCGGGGACCAGGAGCTCCACCGGCCGGCCGACCAGCTCGTCCTTCCTGTAGCCGAAGGTCTTCTCGGCCAGCGCGTTGAACAGCACGACGCAGCCGTCGGAATCGACCATCACCATCGCGTTCGGCGCCAGCTCGACCACGCGCCGGAAGCGCTCCTCGAGGCGCTTGCGCGCGGAAAGGTCGACGATCGCCGACAGCACCATCGTGCCTTCGTCGGTTTCGATCGGGTTGAGCCCGATCTCGATCGGGAACTCGCTGCCGTCCTTGCGCATGCCGTAAAGGTCGCGGCCGACGCCCATCGACCGGGGGCGCGGGTCGGCGAAGAACGCCGCCCGCATGCCCGGATGACGCGCGCGGAAGCGGTCCGGAAGCAGCATCTCGATCGGCCGTCCGAGGAGCTCGGCGCGCGAGTATCCGAACAGCCGTTCGGTCTGCGCGTTGACCATCTCGATCGTGCCGCGGCGGTCGATCATCACCATCGAGGTCGGTGCCGACTCCACGACCTGGCGGAAGCGCTCCTCGATGCTCGGCCCGCCCGAGAGGCGTGCATCGGGGCCGGCCTGCGCGGCAGGCTTTCCGGTACCCACGTAAGACCCCATCACATCGCCGCTCCGAATCGAGCCGCGCTTCGCCGCCGGCGGGTCTCCCCGGGGGCCCGCGCGCCGCTGCGGCGCCGAGCGCGGATCCGGACGCGATATTAACTCGTTGCACAGGTAATGATCCCGGACCGGGCTTCTCGTACGTACGATCCGGGATCCGGCGGCGCCGCACCCGCTCCGCCGCGTGCCCGGGCGACCTCCTCCGGTGTCCGCAGGGCGGGGCGTTTCGGAGCCCGCGACTATTCGCCCCGCGCGATTGACTCGCGCGGATTGCGCCGGATAACATGGAAACCATGCCGTCCGTACGCACTCTGCCCGATCGGCCCGAGCCGGCGCGCAATGCCGCGATCCGCTCGCTCTGCGCTTGCACACCGATGCCGCGCGTCCAATCGCGCGCGTGGCCGTGTCGCCGGCGGGCCGCCTGACACCCTGCAAGACCATCGAACCCAAAGGCCCGCAGAGTGCGGGCCTTTTTGCATGCCCGCGCGTCACCGCGATGGAGGAGGAGGATGAATCCGATCCTAGTACGCCGCGCCCAGCCCGACGATGCCCCCGCATTCGCCCGCATCATGGCGGACGAGGAGGTCTTCGCGCAGTTGATGCAGCTTCCGTATCCCGATGCGGCCGCCTGGCGCAAGCGGCTCGAAGCGGCGCCCGAGCCGGGCCGCGGCGACATCCAGCTCGTCGCCGAGCTCGACGGCCGGGTCGTGGGCAGCGCCGGGCTCTATTCGGCGGCCCCGAACCTGCGGCGGCGGCACGCGATGGTGCTCGGCGTCAGCGTCGGCAGGGAAGCTCAGCGGCAGGGTGTCGGGTCGGCTCTGATCGGCGCGCTTCTCGACTACGCCGATCGCTGGGCCGGAATCATCCGCATCGAGCTCACCGTCTGGGCCGACAACGAGCGGGCAATCGCGCTGTATCGCAAGTTCGGGTTCGAGGTCGAGGGGCGGCTGCGCGCCTATGGGCTGCGCGACGGGCGCTACGACGACGCGCTCGCGATGGCGAGGTTGCATCCGCAGCCGCCCGCGGCGCTGCCCGGCGGCGATTGAATGCGGTCGCTCCGGCGATCGGGGACTGCGCGCGTCAGCGCGCCATCAAGGCGGGCGGAAGTCGAGCTCGACCGTCATCTCGGCGGAGCGGCCGGGTGGGTCGAAGACCCACTTCAGCAGCGCCAGCCGGACGCTTTCGTCGTACACCTGCGCCGGCTTTGCGCTGACGAGGTCCACGCGCTCTACCCTGCCCTCGGGGGTGACGTGCAGGCGCGCCACGACGGTCCCGCCGTCCACGCCCGCGCGCCGCGCGCGCGCCGGCAGGGGCGGCACGACCCGGTCGCGGACGTGCAGGCCGGACGTCGCGGCGTCGCTCCGGAGGGGATCGATCATCGCCACTTTCGCGTCGGGCTTCGCCGCCGTGGTTTCGGCGGGCGGGGCGCGCTCGGCCGGGCCGCCGGCCGAAGGAGCGATGCCCGCGGCCGGCGCTGCGGCATCGGCCCCGCCCGGCGCCCCGGGCGGCTTGGAGGAGGCCGCAGGAACCGGGCCGCCGGCCGCGGCGATGTTCACGTCCGCCGCCGCGGCCACCATGACCGGCCGGGGCGTGCGCCCGCCGTCGCTACCGGCAGGTGCCGGCGGGCTGGCGCGAATGGCCGCTGACGCCTCGGGGGCCGGGACAGGTGGCGCGCCGGCAGTGGGGGTGACCGGGGCGGCGGTGGCCGCCGCACCCGCGGAAGCGGCGCGGTCGGGCACTGCTGCGGCAGGCTGCGCCGCGGCGAGGGATTGGGGCGAGGTGCGGCCGATCTCGCGCGGCAGGATGACGGCCGGCAGCTGAGAGGACGGCGGGGGCGCCGCCGCATTCGAACCGCCGGTGCGAATCTGCTCTCGCTGCTGCGCCCGTTCGACGCGCGGTGGCGGGAGCTGCGGCTCCTCGTCCTGCGCCGCGCGACGCACGGGCGCGGGCGACATCACCGTCGAGATGCTGCCATCGTCGGGCCGCGAAGTCGCGCTCGCGAAATCCAGGCTCAGGAGATCGGTCTTCGGCCGCTCGCCGCGGTCGTCATGCCGCTGAAGCAGCACCCAGGCGCCCGCCCCCAAGGCCACAAGGACGACCAGACCGGCCGCGAGCCCCGATCTGCGCTTGATCGCGGCGGGGAGGGTCTCGAGCGATGGGTCGGGCTCCTCGGCCGCATCCGATTCGTCCGCGGGCCGCGGCGGCGGCAGCGGCCCGGCCTCGACGAGGTGCACATAGCCGTGCGACTCGAGCAGCGGCAGCAGACGGTCGACAGTTTGCGCACCGAAGACCGCCGCCAGTTCGGCGACGGTCCGGCGGCCGTCGATCAGGATCAGCAGATGCCGCTCGTGCCCGGACAGCGCTCCGTGGGCGACCTTCAACTCGGCCGCCCCGACCTCGGTCTTGGAGTAAACCGATGAGGGAAGCATTGCCCTCTCCGCGACGCGGCTGCGCCCGGCTGCCGGCGCGCCGAATGGACGCCGGGCGGACGCACCTTCGAGCCGCATCCGGAGCGGCCCGAAGGAAGCATATCGATTCTACGCGGTCAGGTCGGCGCGGATGCGGTGCGGGGACGCCCCCGCACCCTCCGAGGCGGCTTTACGGGAGAAATCGCGCCGCAGCATTTGGACGCTGCCCCCCTCAGGCGGTCCGCCGCTCCCCGGGCGCCTGGGTTGGCCACCGATACTCGCGAAACTGGTCGCGCAGCTTCGATTTGAGCATCTTTCCCGTCGGGCCGATCGGGATCGCCTCGACGAACGCGACATCGTCGGGGACCTGCCAGTCGGCGACCTTGCCCGCGAAGTGGGCGAGGATCTCGTCGCGGGTCAGCGTGGCGTCGGGCTTGCGCACGACGACCAGCAGCGGACGCTCGTCCCAGCGCGGGTGCCGGATCGCGATGCAGGCGGCCATCGCAACCTGCGGATGCGCCATCGCGATGTTCTCGAGCTGGATCGAGCTGATCCACTCGCCGCCCGACTTGATCAGGTCCTTGCTGCGATCGGTGATCCGCAGGTAGCCGTCGGCGTCGATCGACGCCACGTCGCCGGTCGGGAACCAGCCGTCGCGCAGCACCCCGCCGCGTTCGTTCTTGAAGTAGTCGCGCGCGACCCAGGGCCCGCGCGCGTACAGCTCGCCGGTGCTCTGTCCGTCCCAAGGCAGCTCGCGGCCGTCGTCGCCCACCACCTTGAGGTCGACCCCGAAGAGCGCGCGCCCCTGCTTGCTCTTGAGCGCCAGGCGCGCGTCCTCGGTCGCATGCTCGTGGCTGGCCTTGAGCGCGCCGCAGGTGCCGACCGGGCTCATCTCCGTCATGCCCCACCCGTGCACGACCTCCACCTTGTAGTCGACCTCGAAAGCGCGCAGCATCGACGGCGGGATCGCCGAGCCGCCGATCAGCGTCTTTCGCAGGGTCGAGAACCTGAGGCCGTTGGCGCCCGTATAGGCGAGCAGCCCCTGCCAGACAGTGGGCACGCCCGACGCGTGCGTCACGCGCTCCTGCTCGAACAGGTCGTAGAGCGACTTGCCGTCGAGCTTCGCGCCCGGGAACACGAGCTTGGCGCCGACCATCGGTGCCGAGTAGACGATCCCCCAGGCGTTGGCGTGGAACATCGGCACGACCGGCAGCAGCACGTCGCGCCCCGAGAGGTCGGCCGAGTCCGGCAGTGCGGAGGCGTACGTGTGCAGCAGCGTGGAGCGGTGGCTGTAGACGACGCCCTTCGGGTCGCCCGTCGTGCCGGAGGTGTAGCAGATCGTCGCCGCGGCATTCTCGTCGAGCTGCGGCCATTCGTAGCGGTCCGGTTGCGGCTCGACGAGGTCCTCGTAGCAGAGAAGGTTCGCCACGGCGCTGCCGGCCGGCATCCGGCCGCGGTCGGTCATCAGCACCCAGTGGCGGACCGTGCGCGCCTTGGGCGCGACCGCCTCCACCAGCGGCAGGAACGTGGCGTCGAAGAACAGCGCGCCATCTTCGGCGTGGTTGACGATCCAGGCGATCTGGTCCGGGTGCAGGCGAGGATTGACGGTGTGCAGCACCGCGCCGCTTCCCGAGACCGCGTAGTACAGCTCCATGTGGCGATAGCCGTTCCATGCCAGCGTCGCGACGCGGTCGCCGTCCCGAAGCCCGAGGCCGCGGAGCGCGTTGGCCAGCTTGCGGGTTCGGCGGGCCAGCTCCTTGTAGGTCGTCCGGTGCAGGTCGCCTTCGATGCGCTGCGACACGACCTCGACGTCGCCATGGTGGCGCGCCGCATGCTCGATCAACATCGAGATCAACAGGGGCGTCTGCATCATCAGGCCTTGGAGCATGATCGCTGTCTCCTCGAATCGTTATCCCGGACGCCGGCGGGGTCGCGGCCGTCGGCGGGCAGAGCAACGGTGCAGCGATTCTTTGCCTCGGGATGGCGTTTTGCAAGCATTGGTCGATAATCCGTGCGGCGGCGCGGCCCCGCGGGGCGGCCGCGGAGGCAGGTCGATGCCCATCAGGGTGTTGCTCGTCGAAGACCACCGCCTGGTGCGCGAAGCACTTCGAGATGCGCTGGTCAGGGAGGACGACATCGAGGTCGTGGGCGAGGCGGGCGACGCCCACACGGCGCTCGAGTCGGCGGGCAGGCTGGCGCCGGATGTGATCGTGCTCGACATCGGCCTGCCCGATCTCAACGGCATCGAAACCGCGGCGCGCCTCACCGCGCAGCCGGGCGTGAAGCACAAGATCGTCGCGCTTTCGGCCTATGCCGACAAGCGCATCGTGACCGAGATGGTGCGGGTGGGCGCGGCCGCCTATGTGACGAAATCCGCCTGCGGCACGGATCTCGTGCGGGCGATCCGCACGGTCGCCACCGGGCAGAACTATTTCTGCCCGGAGGTGGCGGGCGTTCTGGCCTCGGCGGTGCGCGACGGGCCCGGATCGGGCGATGGGCCGCCACTCGGCCGCCGCGAGCGCGAGGTCCTGTGCCTGATCGCCGAAGGCGTGCGCTCGCCGGCGATCGCGGAACAGCTGCATATCTCGCTCGCCACGGTCGAGGTCCACCGCCGCAACATCATCCGTAAGCTCGGCCTGCGCACGGTCGCGGACCTGACGCGATACGCGATCCGCGAAGGCCTGGTGCCGCTCTGACGGCTTGGGTTGCTAAGCTAACGACGCGCATCGGGCCGCCCCGCCGCGCGCCCCCGGTCACGCGCGGTACCCGGTAACGAGTAGCCATCTTTAGGGGGGCTCGGGATTTATTCGCCCCGATGCGCCCGCTAGAGTGGCTCTCCAACGATCCCGTGGATCGGACGTATGAACCCACCGGGCACCGGGCGCGCGGCGCCGGCTCACGCGGCTGCCGGCCGGAGCGCCCCGCTCGTCCAGATCCCGCCGCTTGCGACCAGCGGTCTTGCGAGTCGCCTTGCGGCGATGGACAGGCACGCCCGCGAATCGATGCGCGATGGCGCAACCGGCCTGCCCAACGGCGTGCTGTTCCTCGATCGCCTGCGCCAGGCGACCGAACGGACCCGGCGCTGCGGCGAACCGTTCGCGCTCGCGATCGCCGCCCTGCCCGGTCTCGATTCGGCGAGCGATGCGCTTGGCGGCCGCGCCGGCGATGCGCTGCTGCGCACCTGCGCGCTGCGCCTGCGCCGGTGCCTGCGCAGGTCCGACACCCTGGCGCGCCTCGGCGGCGACGGGTTCGGCGTGCTGCTGCCGGCCGCCGCGGACGCCGCCGCCCGGCATGTGCTGCGCGCGATGGTCGACTCGTTCGCGCGGCCGGTCGGCGTCGGCGACGGATCGTCGAAGGCGCTCACGATCAAGCTGGGCGCGGGCATCTGTTCCGACGACGGCGAAGACGTGCCTGCGCTGTTGCGCGCGGCCGAGCGTGCGCTGGACCGCGCCGGGCTCGCCGCCGGCAGCACATTCGACATCGGTCCCGGTGCCGGCGATGCCGCACCCGGCGACCAGCCCGCTCGCCGCGTGCTCCTCGCGGCCCTAAAAGGGAGCGAGGCTCAGCTCGTCGTCCTGCTGGGAAACGTCCCGATCCATCGGCAGGCCGTCCGCGCCGGCGAGGCCGTGTTCCGCGCCGGCGACGCCTTCGGCAGCGTCCACGTATTGCGTTGCGGCGCCTGCAAGCTGGTGAGCTTCGGCGCCGACGGGCGCGAGCAGCTGGTCTCATTGCTGCTCAAGGGCGACTGGCTGGGGCTGGACGGCATCGCCCGCGGCCGGCACTTGTGCGACGCGATCGCGGTGGACGCCGGCGAGGTCTGGTCGATCCGCTACGACGCCCTGCTGCGGGGATGCCAGCGGTCGACGGCGCTGCTCGAGCTGGTGCATGCCGCGATGAGTCGCGAGATCGGGCGCGCGCGCGAGGCATCGATCGCGCACGGCCCCATGGGCGCGGATGCCAAGGTGGCCAGGTTCCTGCACGATTTCGCCGAGTCCCTGACGCAACGCGGACTGCGCGCCGACCAGATCACGCTGCATGTCAGCCGCGCCGAGATCGGCAGTCACCTCGGGCTGCGGTTCGAGACGGTCAGCCGCGCGCTGTCGCGCCTGGCGAGGGAGAACGTGATCAGCTTCGGACGCAACGGCCGCCGGGAGCTGTGCATCCCGAAGCTCGCCGCGCTGCACGACTACGTGCATCGCAGCGCCGCACCATGAAGCGCCAGCGGCAAGCGCGACGCTCGTGAAGGCCGCGCAGGAGAAATCCGCACGCGCATAATGCGGCCGCCGACAGCGATGTTCGCGAGGCCGGGCAAGCCGTTCCTCGAATCGACGGGATCTGCCGATGACGCGCGCGAGGCTTCTGGCCGGGGCCAGCGGCTACTCCTACAAGGAATGGAAGGGCAGCTTCTACCCGCCGGACATCAAGCCGGACGGCATGCTGGCGTATTACTCGGAACGCCTGCCCACGGTGGAGATCAACAACACCTTCTACCAGATGCCCAAGGGCCCCGTGCTGGAGAACTGGGGAAAGTCCACGCCAGGGCACTTCCGGTTCGCGATCAAGGCGCCGCGCCGCATCACGCACGTGGCGCGCATCAAGGCGGATGCCGCCGCCGACTCGGTCGCGTTCCTGTACCGCGTGCTCGCCGCCTTGGGCGGCAAGCGCGGCCCGGTCCTGTTCCAGCTGCCGCCGTTCATGAAAAAGGACCTGCCGCGCCTCGACGAGTTCCTGCGGCTCCTGCCTGAAGGGCATGCCGCGGCCTTCGAGTTCCGCAACGACAGCTGGTTCGACGACGACGTCTTCGACGCCCTGAGGCGCGCAGGCGCGGCGCTATGCCTGTCCGAGCGCGAGGACAACGAGCCGCCACCCCTGGTCGAAACGGCCGCGTGGGGCTATGTGCGGCTTCGCCTCGAGAACTACTCGGAACGCGAGCTCAAGCAGTGGGCGGACCGGTTGTGCGCGACGCAGTGGCGCGACATCCACGTGTATTTCATGCACGAACCGACCGCACCCGGGTATGCCCGCGCCTTGATGTCCTCGGCCGGCGACACGCCGGAAGGACCGCGCTGAGGCCGGCGGCCCGAAGCGACGCCCGCCGCGCCCCTGCCCACGATCACGCGGCCCGCTCCGCCGCGCGTCCCGGCTTTCGATGGCGGCGCTCCTGCTCCTTCGCCGTGGCCGCCATGCTCTGGCGCACGAACTCGATGTGGTCGCGCACGGCCTTTGCCGCCTCCTCGGGCTGATACCGGCGGATCGCCTGCCATATCGCGCGGTGCTGGGCGCGCAACTCGTTCCAGCGGCTCGGGCGGGCGTGCAGGTGCTCCAGGTTGCTCGAGATATGGCCGTGGATGACACGCAGCAGGCTCGCGGTCAGGTGACCGATCACCACGTTGTGCGATGCCTCGGCGACCGCCTGGTGAAACGAGACGTCGGCGTCGATCGAGCGCGCGAGGTCGTTGGCCGCGTACTGCGCGTCGACCTCCGCATAGGCGGCGTCGAGCCGCTCAATGTCGGCATCGCTCGCGCGCTCCGCGGCGAAGAACGCGGCCTGGCTCTCCAGCAGGTGGCGGAATTCGAGCATGTCGCTCTGGATCATCGGATGCCGGTTGAGCATCTCCTGCCAGGGATCGACGAAGGACGCCTCGAGTCGATCGGTCACGTAGGTTCCGCCGCCGTGCCGGGTGGTCAGCAGCCCCTTCCCGGCCAGTTTCCGGATCGCATCGCGCAGCGACGGGCGTGACACGCCCAGCTCGGCAGCGAAGTCGCGCTCGCCCGGCAGCCGGTCGCCCGGCTTCAGCGAGCCGTCGAGGATGCGTTTCTCCAGCTCGTTGGCGACGGCGTCCGAGATCCGGGTCACCGCAGGCTGGCCCGGGGTCGGCCGCGCTCGAGGGATAGTGGTCATACCAGTTGAATCATAGGGGTTGAGGCATGGCCCGTCAAACCCCCAGGCGCGGGTTGATTCAGGTCAAACCGTAGAGCGAGTCTCATCTCTATAGTCGGCGTAAGTGGTCCTACCACTTTACCTCTATCTTCACCCCCAAGACGCGGACGAGGAGGAGAGCCCGTGCAGCCCGACACCCCCGAGATGCGGCGCTACCCGCCGAAGCCGGCCGACGTCTACCTGTTCGCCACCTGCCTTGTCGATCAGTTCGCGCCCGAGGCCGGACTCGACGCGATCCGGCTGCTCGAACGCGAGGGGATCGCGGTCCACTTCCCGCGCGAGCAGACCTGCTGCGGCCAGCCCGCCTACACGAGCGGCTACCCGGACGAGGCGCGCGCCGTCGCGCGTCTGCAACTGGGGCTGTTTCCGCAGCCGTGGCCGGTCGTGGTGCCGTCCGGGTCCTGCGCCGCGATGATGCGGCACCACTACCCCAAGCTCTTTGCCGGCGACCCCGAGCTCGCACGCGCGGCCGGGGACCTGTCGGAGCGCGTGTTCGAGCTCACCGAGTTCCTGGTGCATGTCGTCGGCTACAGGCCGCACGACAGCGGCGAGTCGTGCAAAGTGGCGCTTCACACGTCGTGCCACGCGCGGCGCGAAATGGGCGTCCACGAGACCGGCCGGGCGCTGCTGGCAGGCCTCGCGAACGTGACCGTGGTGCGGCAGGCGCGCGAGGAGGAGTGCTGCGGATTCGGCGGCACATTCGCCCTGCGTCACCCTGCGATCTCGGAGGCCATCGTCACCGACAAGGTCGCGAGCCTGCGCGAAAGCGGAGCCGAAGCCGTCGTCAGCGCCGACTGCGGGTGCCTGCTCAACATCCTCGGATGCGCGGGCCACCTCGGCAAGGATACGGGCCACGGCGGGCCCGCGCTGGCCGGCGAGCACATCGCGAGCTTCCTCTGGCGCCGCACGGGCGGAGCCGGCCGATGAGCGCGCGCGCGAGCATCCTGTCGCGCCTGCGGGCGGCCCCCGCGATCGCCGCCCCGGCGCCCGACGTCGGGGCTCATTACGCCAGGCACTCGCGCCGCGAGGACGGCAGCGCGCGCCTGCTCCGGTTCATTGCCGCGATCGAGGCTGCGCACGCGGAAGTCGTCGTCACGGACGCGGATGCCTGGCCGGACCGGCTGCTGGAGATCGCGCGAGCCAAGGGACTGCGCAACCTGCTGGTCGGTGCGGGAGCGTTCCCGGCCGGCCCGCTTGCGAATCGCCGGCAGTCGGATGTCGCGATCGTCGGCACCGAGCGCATCGACGCCACACCCCGCCGCGAATGGTTCGAGTCGATCGCCGCGTCGCTGACGCTCGCCCGCGGCGCGATCGCCGAGACGGGCAGCCTGATCCTGTGGCCGGACGCCGCCGAGCCGCGCGCGATGTCGCTGGTGCCCCCGGTGCATTTCGTGCTCCTGGAAGCGTCCGGGATTCACGCCGACCTGCACTGCGCGATGCGCGCGGAATGCTGGGCAGACGGGTTGCCGACCAATGCGTTGTTGATCTCGGGTCCTTCCAAGACCGCCGACATCCAGCAGACGCTCGCCTACGGCGCGCACGGCCCGCGGGAACTGGTCGTACTGATCGTGCCTTCGTTCGCGAGGCCGCAATGAGTCAAGCGATCGAGTTGCGCCCCGCCGACGGCTTCCGCGACCGCAGCCGCGCGGCGGCCGCCGATCCGTCGCTGCGCGCCGGCTTCCGCGGCGCCATGGACTATCTGCAAAGCAAGCGTCTGGCGCAGTTTCCAGACCCCGCCGAGCTCGCCGAGCTGCGCGCGCTGGGCGAGGCGATCCGCCGCCGGAGTCTGGCGCGCCTGCCCGAGCTCCTCGAGGAGCTCGAACGGAACCTGCAGCGCAACGGCATCCAGGTCCATTGGGCCGAGACCGCCGCGCAAGCCGACCGGATCGTCGCCGACATCGCGCGCCGGCACCGGGCGACCCGGATGGTCAAGGGCAAGTCCATGGTGAGCGAGGAGATCGGCCTCAACCACGCGCTCGCGTCGGAAGGGATCGAGGCGATCGAGACCGACATGGGCGAGTACATCGTCCAGCTCGCGTGCGAGACGCCGTCGCACATCATCATGCCGGCGATCCACAAGACGAAGCAGCAGATCGCCGCGCTGTTCGCCGCGAAGCTGCCCGGCGTCGGCTACACCGAGAGCGTCGACGAGTTGATACGGATCGGGCGCCAGGTGCTGCGGCGCAAGTTCGCCGAGGCCGATATCGGCCTGTCGGGCGTCAACTTCGCGGTCGCCGAGACCGGAACGCTGTGCCTGGTCGAGAACGAGGGCAACGGCCGCATGTGCACCACGCTGCCGAGGGTGCACGTGGCGGTGACCGGGATCGAGAAGGTCGTCGAGAAGCTCGAGCACGTGCCGCCGCTGTTCAGCCTGCTGACGCGCTCGGCCACCGGCCAGGCGGTCACGACCTACCTGAACCTGATCAGCGGCCCCCGCAAGCCCGGGGAGAGAGACGGCCCCGAGGAAGTCCACCTCGTCCTGATCGACAACGGCCGCAGCCAAGCCTACGCCGACCCGCAGCTGCGCGCGACGCTGCAATGCATCCGCTGCGGCGCCTGCATCAACCACTGCCCGGTCTACGCGCGCATCGGCGGTCACGCCTACGGCACGACGTACCCCGGGCCCATCGGCGCCATCGTCTCGCCGCACCTGCTCGGCCTGGGTGCCACGCATGCGCTGGCCACCGCGTCGACGCTGTGCGGCGCCTGCGTGGAGGTCTGTCCGGTGCGCATTCCGATCACGGACCTGCTGATCCGCCTGCGCAACGAAGCCCAGGCCCGGGCCGGGAGCGCGAGCGCGCTGCGCGGCGCCGGCGAGGCGCGCAGCCGGGTGGTGAGCTGGCTCTTCCGCGGCTGGGCGGCCGTATACCGGCATTCGGCTCTGTACCGCTGCATGACCTGGCTGATGAGCCGCGGCCGCCGCTTCACGCCGGCGCACCAGGGCGCCTGGACCGGTTTCCGGACGCCGCTCGTCCCGGCGCGCCGGCGGCTGCGCGACCTGATCGGCGAGCGTCGCGAATGAGTCTCGATCTGCCCCGACAACCAACCCCAACCCGAAGACGAACCCGGAGAAGACACCGATGCCCTGGCAACAGACCTACGATCCGCTCCACCAGATGGCCCTGTCGACGGCGATCGCGTCGATTCCGGTCGTCGTCATGCTGGTGGGCCTCGGATTCCTGCACCTGAAGGCGCACCTCGCGGCGGGCGCCGGCCTCGCCGCCGCGCTGGCCATCGCGATCCTCGGATACGGAATGCCCGCCGACATGGCGGCCAAGGCGGCAGTTCTGGGCGGGTTGACCGGCCTCATGCCGATCGGCTGGATCGTCCTTAACATCATCTTCCTGCATCAACTGACGGAACAGAACGGCTCCTTCAAGATCCTGCAGGACTCGATCGCGGGCATCACGGCGGACAGGCGGCTGCAGCTGCTGTTGATCGCCTTCGCTTTCGGGGCCTTTTTCGAGGGTGCCGCCGGTTTTGGAACGCCCGTGGCCGTGACTGCTGCAATCCTGATCGGCCTCGGCTTCTCGCCGCTGGCCGCCTCGGGCCTGACTTTGATCGCCAACACGGCGCCGGTCGCTTTCGGCGCCCTCGGCACGCCGGTGATCACGCTGGCCAAGGTGCACGGTTACGACGTGATGAAGGTCTCGGCCATGATCGGAACCCAGCTGAGCGTGTTCGCGCTGCTGGTGCCGTTCTGGCTGGTGTGGGCGTTCGCCGGTCGCAAGGGCATGATGCAGATCTGGCCGGCCATTTTCGTCACCGCGGTGAGCTTCGCGGTGCCCGAGTACCTGGTCTCGAACTACATGGGTCCCGAGCTCGTCGGCATCATCGCCGCGATGTGCTCGATGACGGCGCTGGTGCTCTTCCTGCGCGTCTGGCGGCCGCGCGAGATCTGGCGCTCGGTGTCGCTGCGTGGGCGCAAAGACGAGGAGGGCAGCCTCGCGGCGAAGGATCCGGATTCGCAGCGCGCTCCCGTGCGGCACCCGCCCGGCGCCGTGGTCCGCGCCTGGCTGCCCTGGGTCATCCTGACGGTATTCGTCTTCATCTGGGGCCTGCCGTCCGTCAAGGCGTTCCTCAACGGCATCTTCGCCCCGAGCTTTCCGATCGGCGGCTTGAACCAGATGGTCGTCAAGGTCCCGCCCGCCGTGCCCCAGCCCACCAAGGAGGCGGCCGTGTACGTGTTCGGCCTGCTGTCGGCGACCGGCACCGGGATCCTGCTCGCCGCGCTGGTGGGCGGGCTGAGCATGGGCTACCGCGCCCGCCAGCTGGTCGCCGCCTACGGGCGCACGCTCTGGCTGGTGCGCTACTCGCTGACGACGATCGTCCTGATGCTCGGCCTGGGAACCCTGACGCGCTATTCGGGCCTGGACACCACGCTCGGCCTGGCGTTCGCGACCTCGGGCGTGCTCTATCCCTTCTTCGGGACGCTGATGGGCTGGCTGGGCGTGGCGCTCACCGGCTCGGACACCGCCAGCAACGTCCTGTTCGGAGGCATGCAGAAGGTCGCCGCCGACCAGCTCGGGCTTTCGCCGAACCTGATGGGCGCCGCCAACAGCTCCGGCGGCGTGATGGGCAAAATGATCGACGCGCAGTCGATCGTCGTCGCCTCCACCGCGACGCGCTGGTTCAACCACGAAGGGGACATCCTGCGCTACGTCTTCTTCCACTCGATCGCCCTGGCGTGCCTGGTCGGCATCCTCGTCACGCTGCAGGCCTACGTCTGGCCGTTCACGGCGCTCGTCCTCAAGTAACCGGAGAATCCTCATGTACAAGCGCATCCTGGTCGCCGTCGACACGAGCAGTACCGCGAAGAAGGCCCTCGACGAAGCGATCGGCCTGGCCGGCATCCTCGGCGCGCAGCTTTGCGTCCTGCACGTCGCCGACGAGGCCTCGCTGGTCCAGCACGGCATGGGCCTCGGCAGCTACCTCGACGTCGATCGGGCGAGAGACGAGATCCGCGACTTCGGCTCGCGGCTGCTCGCCGAAGCGGTCGCCAGGGCGGGTGCCGCGGGGTGCCAGGCCGAGCAGCGGCTGATCGAGTCGACGCGGCCGCGCGTGGCGCCGGTCATCGACGAGGCCGCCCGCGAGTGGAAGGCCGATCTTGTCGTCGTCGGCGCGCACGGCCGCAGGGGCTTCGAGCGGATGCTGGTCGGCAGCGTCGCGGAGCACCTGACGCGCATCGCGTCGACGTCGCTGCTGATCGTCCGCGAGCAGTAGGTCGCGCGCAGGCGGGATTCCGATCGCGCCGAGGAGGAAGACTCATGCTGCAAGTTCGCATCCACGGCCGGGGCGGCCAGGGCGTCGTCACCGCCGCCGAAATGCTTTCCGTCGCGGCCTTCGAGCAAGGCCGCTACGCGCAGGCGTTCCCGAGCTTCGGCTCCGAGCGCACCGGGGCTCCCGTCGTCGCGTTCTGCCGCATCGACGACCGCGAGATCCGGCTGCGCGAGCCCATCCTCGCGCCCGACGTGCTGATCGTCCAGGATCCGACGCTGCTGCACCAGGTGGACGTGTTCCAGGGCTTGAAGCCCGAGGGCTACGTGCTGATCAACAGCACGCGCAGCTTCGACGAGCTGGGGGTGGGCGACATGGCGCGCCGCTTCCGCCACGACCGCCTGCTCACGGTGCCGGCGACCGAGATCGCGCTCAAGCACCTGGGGCGGCCGCTGCCCAACGCGGTGCTGCTGGGCGGCTTCGCGGCGCTCTCCGGGCTGATCACGCTCGACGCCGTCGCGCACGCGATCCGCGACAGGTTCGCCGGGAAGGTCGCCCAGAACAACGTGGCCGCGGCGACGGCGGCCTTCGACTACGTGAAGCGCCGCATCGAGGAGCTCGCCCATGCTCAAGCAGATTGAAGGCTCGCGCGCGGTCGCGGAGGCGGTGGCCCTGTGCCGCCCGGAGGTGATCTGCGCCTACCCGATCTCGCCGCAGACGCACATCGTCGAGGGCCTGGGGGAGCTCGTGAAGAGCGGCGCCCTCAGCCCGTGCGAGTTCATCAACGTCGAGAGCGAATTCGCGGCGATGAGCGTCGCCATCGGCGCGTCGGCCGCCGGGGCGCGCACCTACACGGCGACCGCCAGCCAGGGCCTGCTGTTCATGGCCGAGGCGGTCTACAACGCCTCCGGTCTCGGCCTGCCGGTGGTGATGACCGTGGCCAACCGGGCGATCGGTGCGCCGATCAACATCTGGAACGACCACAGCGACTCGATGAGCCAGCGCGACAGCGGCTGGCTGCAGCTGTTCGCCGAAAGCAACCAGGAGGCGCTCGACCTGCATATCCAGGCCTTCAAGCTCGGCGAAGAGCTGTCGATGCCCGTGATGGTCTGCATGGACGGCTTCATCCTGACGCACGCCGTCGAGCGGGTCGACATGCCGGCGCAGGCGGAGGTCGACGCCTTCCTGCCGCCCTACGAGCCGCGCCAGGTGCTCGATCCGACCGAGCCGGTATCGATCGGCGCGATGGTCGGCCCCGAGGCGTTCATGGAGGTGCGCTACCTCGCGCACGCCAAGCAGACGATGGCGCTGGAGCGCATCCCTCAGATCGCCGAGGAGTTCGCCGGGCGCTTCGGGCGCCCCTCCGGCGGCCTGGTGCGCGCCTACCGTTGCGAGGACGCCGAGACCGTGGTCGTCGCGCTGGGCTCGGTGCTCGGCACGCTGAAGGACACGGCCGACGAAATGCGCGCCGCCGGGGTTCGCATCGGCGTGCTGGGCATCCAGTCGTTCCGCCCGTTTCCGCTCGTCGCCGTGCGTGCCGCGCTGCAGGGCGCCAGGCGCGTGGTCGTGCTCGAGAAAAGCTTCTCGGTCGGCCTGGGCGGGGTGGTGTCGACCGACGTGCGCCTCTCGCTTTCGGGGCTGGCGCTGCGCGGCTACACCGTCGTCGCAGGCCTCGGCGGGCGCGCGATTACCCGCCAGTCGCTCGCGCGCACGCTCGCCGACGCCGTCGCCGACAGGCTGCAGCCCCTGACGTTCATGGATCTCGACTGGCGCATCGTCGAGCGGCAGCTCGAACGCGAGGCCGCCACCCGGCGCAGCGGCCCGATCGCCGAGAACCTGCTGCGCGACATCGGCGCGGTCGCTTCGAAGGTGCGCTGAGATGAACGCCCCCATCAAGTTCTACCAGACCGGAACCTTCACCGTCGGCAACCGGCTGCTCGCCCCCGAGCAGCGCAGCGTCCAGGCGTCGCCCGAGCGCAGCAATTCGCTGAACTCCGGGCACCGCGCCTGCCAGGGCTGCGGCGAGGCGCTCGGCGCCCGCTACGCGGTCGACGCGGCGATGCGCGCGACGCGCAACCAGCTGATCGCCTGCAACGCGACCGGCTGCCTGGAGGTCTTCTCGACCCCGTATCCCGAGACCTCGTGGCAGCTCCCGTGGATCCACTCCCTGTTCGGCAACGCCGCCGCGGTCGGCACCGGCATCGCCGCCGCGCTGAAGGTGAAGGGCCGCACCGGCGTGCGAGTGATCGCGCAGGGCGGCGACGGCGGCACGACCGACATCGGCTTCGGCTGTCTCTCGGGCATGTTCGAGCGCAACGACGACGTGCTCTACATCTGCTACGACAACGAGGCCTACATGAATACCGGCGTGCAGCGCAGCTCGGCGACCCCGCCGGCGGCGCGCACGGCCACGACGATGGCGCTGGGGCCCACCCCCGGCGCCAACTTCGGGCAGGGCAAGTTCCTCCCGCTGATCGCGATGGCGCACGGGATCCCCTACGTCGCCACCGCCACGGTGGCCGACCTGCACGACCTCGAGGCCAAGGTCGAGAAGGCGATGAGCGTCCACGGCGCGCGCTACCTGCACGTGCTGGTACCGTGCCCGCTCGGCTGGGGGTCGGCGAGCCACGACACGATCCGCCTGGCGCGGCTGGCGCGCGAGACCGGCATCTTCCCGGTGTTCGAGGCCGAGCACGGAGAGGTCACGGCGGTGACGAAGATCCGCCGGCGCGTTTCCGTCATCGAATACCTGAAACCGCAGCGGCGCTTCGGGCACCTGTTCGGCGACCCCGGCCACCCGCAGATGCTGGCGATGATCCAGGAGGCGGCGGACCGGAACATCCGGCGCTTCCGGCTGCTCGACGCATCGGAGGCGTGAGAGATGAAGAAGCCCTTTGCGATCACGCTCGATCCCGGCTCGTCGCTCGCCAACAAGACCGGTTCCTGGCGCACCGAGCGGCCGGTTTACGTGGACCGCCTGCCGCCTTGCAACGGCCAGTGCCCCGCCGGCGAGGACATCCAGGGGTGGCTGTTCCACGCCGAGAGCGGCAACTACGAGGCCGCCTGGCGCCACCTCACGCGCGACAACCCGTTCCCGGCGATCATGGGCCGCGTCTGCTACCACTCGTGCGAGGGGGTCTGCAACCGCGGACGGCTGGATGCCGCGGTCGGCATCAACTCGGTCGAGCGGTTTCTCGGCGACGAGGCACTCAGGCGGGGCTGGCGGTTCGAGCCGCCGGCGGACGAGTCGGGCAGGCACGTGCTCGTCGTCGGCGCCGGGCCTTCGGGCATGTCGGCCGCGTACCACCTGCGGCGCCTCGGCCACCGGGTCACGGTGAGGGAGGCCGGGCCGATGCCCGGCGGGATGATGCGCTTCGGCATTCCGAAGTACCGCCTGCCGCGCGACGTCCTCGATGCCGAGATGCAGCGCATCGTCGCGATGGGCGTGAAGGTCGAGCTCGGAGCCAAGGTCGCCTGCATCGCCGACGCCATGCAGTCCGGCCGTTTCGATGCGGCGTTCCTGGCCGTCGGCGCCCACATCGCCAAGCGCGCCTACATCCCGGCCAAGGACTCCTCGCGCATCCTCGACGCGGTGTCGGTTCTGCGGTCGATGGAAGGCGCGGACAGGCCGATGCTGGGGCGCCGGGTCGTCGTCTACGGCGGCGGCAACACCGCGATCGACGTCGCGCGCACCGCGAGGCGCCTGGGCGCCACCGAGGCGATCATCGTCTACCGCCGCACCCGCGAAAGGATGCCTGCGCACGACTTCGAAGTCGAGGAGGCGCTGCAGGAGGGCGTGATGGTCAAATGGCTGTCGACCATCAAGCAGGCGGGCGAGGGCGCGCTCACGATCGAGAGGATGACGCTCGATGCGGGCGGCAACCCCCAGCCCACCGGCGAGTTCGAGACGCTGGAGGCCGACTCGCTGGTGCTCGCGCTCGGGCAGGACGTCGACCTGTCGCTGCTCGAGAACGTGCCCGGCCTCGAGGTGAGGGAAGGGGTCGTCCAGGTCGACCCCGCCACGATGATGACGGGCCACCCGGGCCTGTTTGCGGGCGGCGACATGGTACCCGCCGAGCGCAACGTCACGGTCGCCGTGGGACACGGCAAGAAGGCCGCGCGCCACATCGACGCCTGGCTGCGCGGCACGCGCTTCGAGGCGCCGAGGAAGCACGCGCCGGCGACCTTCGAGCGGCTCAACACCTGGTACTACAGCGACGCGCCCAAGACCGTGCGGCCGCAGCTCGACATCGCGCGGCGCTCCAGCAGCTTCGACGAGGTGCAGGGGGGGCTCACCGAGGACAATGCGCTGTTCGAGGCGCGCCGCTGCCTGAGCTGCGGCAATTGCTTCGAGTGCGACAACTGCTACGGCGTCTGCCCCGACAATGCGGTCATCAAGCTGGGACCGGGCAGGCGCTTCGCGTTCAACTACGACTACTGCAAGGGGTGCGGCATCTGCGTTTCGGAGTGCCCCTGCGGGGCGATCGAGATCGTGCCGGAGTCGGTCTAATCCAATGAGCGGGTGCGGAGGGCGATATGGACCAGGAAACGCTGAATCTGAGCATTCGCAAGTTCCTGAAGTCGGTGGGCGTCAACTCGCAACGCGAGTTGGAGCAGGCCGTCGCCAAGGCGATCGCCGGCGGCGCTCTCGCCGGCAACGAGGCGTTGCCCGTCACGATGACCTTGGAGGTCGCGGCGCTGAAACTGCAAGCCAGGTTCGACGGGCAGATTCAGCTCGAGTGACGGCGCCGGCCGGTCGTCGCCGGCGGGGTCCTATTGGCGTCTCCCATCTTCGGCGCCGCGGCCGCCCAGGCGGCCGCCGGCGGTGACCCTGGCTGCGCAGAACTTGAACTCGGGAATCTTTCCGATTGGATCGAGCGCGGAATTGGTCAGCATGTTCGCCGCGGCCTCGTAGAAGCAGAAGGGGATGAACACGGCGCCGCTGGGCGTTCCCTCGTCGGCGCGCGCGTACAGGGAGATGCTCCCGCGCCGTGTCGTCACCGTGATCACGTCCCCCGGCACGACCCCCACCGCCCGCAGATCGGCCGAGTTCATCGAGGCGACCGCTTCGGGCTCGATGGCGTCGAGCACGCTCGCCCGACGGGTCATCGCTCCGGTGTGCCAGTGTTCCAGCTGGCGCCCGGTGATGAGCACCAACGGGTACTCGGCGTCGGGTAGCTCGTCGGCCGAAATGAGCTGCGCCGGAACGAGCCTGGCGCGACCGTTGCGCGTGGGGAAGTGGTCGGTGAACACGACCGGCTGGCCGGGGTCCCCTTCCTTTTCGCACGGGTAGGTGACCGAGCTCTCCTCCTGCAACCGGGCCCACGTGATGCCGGCGATCGAGTCCATTCCCCTGCGCATCTCGTTGAAGACGTCCGAGACATCCGCATAGTTCCAGTCCAGGCCCAGGCGGCGCGCCATCTGCTCGATGATCCACAGGTCGGGCCTGGCGTCGCCCGGCGGCTCCAGCGCCTTGCGCCCCAGCTGGACCATCCGGTCCGTGTTGGTGAAGGTGCCGGTCTTCTCCGGAAACGCGGTCGCCGGGAGCACGACGTCCGCCAGGTAGCAGGTTTCGGTCAGGAAGATGTCCTGGACCACGAGGTGCTCGAGCTCCGCCAGCGCCTGGCGCGCGTGCTGCACGTCGGGGTCGGACATCGCCGGGTTCTCGCCCATGATGTACATGCCGCGGATCGTGCCGGCATGCGCCGCGTGAATGATCTCGACCACGGTCAGGCCGGGTTTCGGATCGAGCTTCGCATTCCACAGCTTCTCGAAGCGCGCGCGCGCGGCATCGCTGCCGACGGCCTGGTAGTCCGGGAACACCATCGGAATCAGGCCGGCGTCCGAGGCTCCCTGGACGTTGTTCTGACCGCGCAACGGATGCAGGCCGGTGCCCGGCCGGCCGATCTGCCCGGTCACCATCGCCAGCGCGATCAGGCAGCGCGCGTTGTCGGTTCCGTGGACGTGCTGCGAGATGCCCATGCCCCAGAAGATGATCGATCCCTTCGAGGTCGCGTACAGGCGCGCGACCTCCTTCAGCGTCTGCGCCGGAATGCCGCACACCGGCGCCATCGCTTCCGGGCTGAAGCCTGCGACGTTGCGCTTGAGCTCCTCGTACCCGGTGGTCCTGTCGCGGACGAACGTTTCGTCGACCAGGCCTTCGTCGATGATCGTGTGCATCATCGCGTTCAGCATCGCCACGTCGGTGTCCGGATTGTTCTGCAGGAAATACGCCGCGTGGCGCGCCAGGTCGGACGCGCGCGGATCGGCCACGATCAGCTTCGCGCCCCGCTTGGCCGCGTTCTTGATCCAGGTTGCCGCCACGGGGTGGTTGCCGGTCGGGTTGGCGCCGATCACGAACACGACCTCGGCCTTGGTGGCGTCCATCACCTGGTTGGAGACCGCGCCCGAGCCGATTCCCTCCAGCAGCGCGGCGACGCTCGAAGCGTGGCACAACCGCGTGCAATGATCGACATTGTTGGTCCCGAAGCCGGTCCGCACCAGCTTCTGGAACAGGTAGGCCTCCTCGTTCGAGCCCTTGGCCGAACCGAAGCCCGCGAGAGCCTGGGGGCCTCGCGCCTCGCGAATCCCGCGCAATCCGGCGGCCGCGAGATCGAGCGCCTCTTCCCAGGTCGCCTCGCGAAACACCGACAGCGGATCGCCGGGGTCGGCGACGAAATCGGCCGACTTCGGCATGCCCGGCCGGCGGATCAGCGGCATGGTCAGGCGGTGCTTGTGGTGCACGTAGTCGAACCCATAGCGGCCCTTCACGCACAGGCGTCCGTGGTTGGCCGGACCGTCGCGCCCCTCGACCCGCAGGATGCGGTTGTCCTTGACGTGGTAGGTGACCTGGCAGCCGACGCCGCAGTACGGGCACAGCGAATCGACCGTCCTGTCGGCGGCGATCATGCCCACGCCATGGGCCGGCATCAGCGCGCCCGTCGGGCAGGCCTGCACGCATTCGCCGCAGGCCACGCAGGTCGAGCGGCCCATCGGATCGTCGAGATCGAACACGATCTTCGAATGGTGCCCTCGGAATGCGTACCCGATCACGTCGTTGACCTGCTCTTCCCGGCACGCGCGCACGCAGCGGGTGCACTGGATGCAGGCGTCGAGGTTGACGGCCATCGCCGCGTGGGACAGGTCGGCGGCCGGCGACATGCGCGGCTCGAAGCGCGGCTTCGGGATGCCGAGCTTCCCGACCCAGTGATCGAGCTCCGAGTCGAGCTTGTAGCTGCGCTCCGGCATGTCCGACTGCAGCAGCTCCAGGATCATCTTCTGCGAGTGCACCGCGCGAGCGCTGTCCGTCGTCACCTCCATCCCCGCTTTCGGCGCGCGGCAGCACGAGGGCGCCAGCAGGCGCTCGCCCTTGATCTCGACCATGCAGGCGCGGCAGTTGCCCGCCGGGCGCATGCCGTCCTTGTAGCAAAGATGCGGAATCTCGATGCCCAGGCCCCTGGCAACCTGGAGGATCGTCTGATCGGGCCGCACCGAGACGCTGCGCCCGTTCAGCTTGAACTCGACCGCTTTCGCCTCGGTTTCCAATTCGCGCATCACGTTCATGACCGTGGATCCTCTTGCAAGCTTCCAGCTAGGCAATCTCGTGCGGGAAATACCTGATCACGCAGCGGACCGGGTTCGGCGCGGCCTGGCCAAGGCCGCAGATCGATGCGTCCGCCATCGCCTGCGACAGTTCCTCCAGCAGCGGGCGGTTCCAGCGCGGCGCCTCCATCAGCGCAACGGCCTTTTCGGTACCCACCCGGCAGGGCGTGCACTGGCCGCAGGACTCGTCGGCAAAAAACCGCATCACGTTGAGCGCCGCGTCGCGCGCGCGATCGCGATCGGACAGCACGACGATCGCGGCCGAGCCGATGAAGCACCCGTACTCGCTCAGCGTGTCGAAGTCCAGCGGGACGTCGCCCATCGCCGCCGGCAGGATCCCGCCCGAGGCGCCGCCCGGCAGGTAGGCGTAGAAGCGATGGCCCGGCAGCATGCCGCCGCAGTACTCGTCGATCAGCTCGCGCACCGTGATCCCCGCCGGCGCCAGGTGCACGCCCGGCTTGCGCACGCGGCCCGACACGGAGAACGAGCGCAGCCCCTTGCGCCCGTGCCGGCCCTGCGAGGCGAACCAGTCGGCGCCCTTCTCCAGGATGTCCCGCACCCAGTAGACGGTCTCCATGTTGTGCTCGAGCGTCGGGTATCCGAACAGCCCGACCTCGGCGACGTACGGCGGGCGCAGCCGGGGCAAGCCGCGCTTGCCCTCGATCGACTCGATCATCGCCGACTCCTCGCCGCAGATGTACGCGCCGGCGCCGCGCCGCAGATGGATCGGCGGCAGTGCGCACGGGGGGTCGGCCTTCAGCGCCGCGAGCTCGCGCGTCAGCATCTCGCGGCAGCCGGCGTATTCGTCGCGCAGGTAGACGTAGATCTCGCCGACGCCCGCGGCCCAGGCGGCGATCAGCATTCCTTCCAGGAACCGGTGCGGGTCGCGCTCGAGGTAGAAGCGGTCCTTGAAAGTGCCGGGCTCGCCTTCGTCGATGTTGAGCGCCATGATGCGCGGCGCTTTCTCCGCCCGCACGATGCGCCATTTGCGTCCGGCCGGGAAACCGGCGCCACCCAGCCCGCGCAGGCCCGAGCCTTCCATCGCGCGGATCACCGACTCCACGTCGCGCGTGCCGTCGAGGCACTCGCGCAGGAGCCCGTAGCCGCCCGCGGCACGATACTTCGCATATCCGAGGCAGTCGGGCAGCGGCGCGGAAGTCTTTTTTCGGCCGATCTCGGCGGCGACCGAGGATTCGGACGCACGCTCCAGCGGATTGCGCCCCACCACAGCGACCGGGGCGGCGTCGCAGCGGCCGACGCACGGGGCGCCGACCACCCGCACGTCCTTGCCGAAGCGCTTGACCAGCTGCTCGATGAGCGCCCTGGCGCCCGCCATCTCGCAGGCAAGCGATTCGCACACGCGCACCGTGAGCTGCGGCGGCCGCGCCTCGTCGTCCCGGACGACGTCGAAATGGTGGTAGAAGGTCGCGACCTCGTACACCTCGGTCATTGCCAGCCTCATCTCCGAGGCCAGCGCCACGACGTGCGCGGACGAGATGCACGCGTAGCGGTCCTGTATCCGGTGCAGATATTCGATCAGCAGATCCGCGCGCCGCGGGTCGCCGCCCAGCAGCGCCTGCACTTCGGCCAGCGCGGCGGGGTCCACGCTGCGGCCCTTCGGGGTCGAACGGACCTTGCGGCCGGCGCGGCCGACGTCGGCGATCGGTATCACGTTGGCCTGCCCGGCTTCATGGTTCATTCACGCCTCGTGCAAAAATCCAGCCGCGACAATTCCTCCGGCGTGTTGATGTTGCCGAAAGCCTCCTCCTCGTCGTCGAAACCCACCTCGACCGCCGCCAGAGTCCCGTGCCATTGATCGACCTTCCGTCCGCCCTGCGCCAGGAACGCCGACAGGCCCGGCAAGACCGCGCGCCGGCAAAGGCAGAAGACCGGGTGGGCCTGCGTCCCGGTGCGAGCGGTCGCCACGTCGGCGCGATGCTCGAGCAACGCCTGCTTCAAGCGGGCAACCAGGTCGGCAGGCAGGAACGGGGAATCGCAAGGCGCCGTCGCGACCAGCGGCTGCGAGGTCGCCGACAGCGCGGCGTGCAGCCCGGCCAGCGGCCCGGCGAAGCCCGCGATGCGGTCCGGGATCACCCGGCAGCCGAACGCGGAATACTCCTCGAGATGCCGGTTCGCGTTGATCAGCACTTCGTCGACCTGCGGAGACAGGCGTTCCAGCACCCATTGCACCATCGGCTTGCCGCGCAAAAGGCGCAGCCCCTTGTCGACGCCGCCCATGCGCCTGCCCAGGCCGCCGGCCAGGACCACGCCGGCGACCCGCGCGTCCGCGAGATTGGACAGAGTCTCGCCCATTTCGTTGAGTGAGTAATTGTTCGGACGCCGGCGCCGGTCCGCGTCACCGGTCGATACCAGGGAGGACGCGCTCGCGCGAGACGGGGTTCGTGCCAATCATAAGTAGCGTACGCCGCAGGGGAATATGTTGGATCGGACATAACTTTGGGGGATCGCAGTGCAGTAACGCCTTGTTTGCGGGCGATGAACCTACGCGGCACAGGGGCAGCACGCCTGGCAGCACTCCGTGCACGCGCGATCCTGACCCGCTCTGAACGACGGGTCTTATGGGACGTCAAAGCAGTATCCTCGTATCGGATTCGGCGCAGCGGGCGCGAAGAGGTGATTGGATGTCGACGACGGGAGAAGCGCTTCGGGACGACGCGGCGGCCGCGTGGCCGGTCGTCGCAGAGGCTCCCCGCCTGACGCAGGCTCGATGCGAGCTGCTGCGCGAGATTTCCATCCTCGACGAGTATGGCGAGCGGCGCCCGATCCTGATCCCGTTCGAGCGGCCGCTGACGATCTTCGTCGACAGGCGCGAGCTGGTCACGCTGATGACGCTCGGCGAACTGCCCGAGCTGCTCGTGCTGGGGTACCTGCGCAACCAGTGCCTGATCGAGGACATCGCGCAGATCGAGTCGGTCTCGGTCGATTGGGAGGTCGACGCGGCGGCCGTGCGCACGCGCGCGGGCCGCTGCGACCTCGAGGCCCGCACGGTGCACCGCGTGGTGACGACCGGCTGCGGCCAGGGCACCGTGTACGGCGACATGATGTCGCACGTCGGCCGCGTGAAGCTGCCCGATCCGTCCGTGGCACGCATCAGGCAGAGCACGCTGCGGCGCATGCTGGAAACGATCCGTCAGCAGGAGAGCGTCCACCGCAAAGCCGGCTCGGTGCATGGCTGCGCGCTGTTCCGGGACGGCGAGATGCTGATGTTCGTCGAGGACGTGGGCCGGCACAACGCGGTCGATACGATCGCGGGCTGGATGTGGCTGCACGGCGTGCCCGGGGCCGACAAGGCCTTCTTCACGACCGGGCGGCTGACGAGCGAGATGGTGATGAAGGCGGCGCAGATCGGCGTGCCGATCGTCGTCTCGCGCAATGGCGTCACCGCGATGGGGTTCGAGCTGGCATCGCGGCTCGGCATGACCCTTTTCGGGCGGGCCGCGAACCGCCACTTCCTCTGCTACACCGGGCTGGAGCGCTTCGACTCCGAGCCCGAGCCGCAGCGCTCGCCGGTTCGTGTCGTCGCGGGTTGACCGGCCTGGCCGGGTTCAAGCAGCCGGGTTCAAGCAACCGGGTTCAAGCGGCAATCGCGAGATACCAGCCGAAGCCCAGCGTCGCGCGGCCCCATCGCAGATAGCCGTCGTGCCAGGCCTGCGCCTTCTCGAGCATCTGCTCCGAATCCGGGTCTTCGGGATGCGCCAGCGCCCAGCGCGTTTTCGCCCGGCAATAACGCCCCTCATAGTCGTCCCACTCGTCGAGGCTCGCCGCCGCTGTCGCCAGCACCTTGAATCCGGCTGAGCGCAACCTGGCAGCGTTGCCGGCATGATCGGTGAACTCGCCGGCGGTCGCGCCCAGCAGCGCCAGATACTCGGGCGCGGGAGACTGCTGCCAGAAACCGTCGCCGATCAGCAGCCAGCCACGTCGGGCAAGCAGGCGGCGCGCGACCGCGATCAGGCCGTCGAACCCGCCGACGGCCTGACTGCCGCCGAAGCAAAGGATGCCATCGACCGCCTGCAGGGTCGCCAGGTATTCCTCGGCGGGTTGCCGGACAAGCGTCAGACGGCCCTGGGTCGCCTCTCGCGCCGCGCCGGCGGCGGCCTCCGCGAGGAAGGCGGCGTTGATATCGACGCCGATCCCCCGGGCCGTGCCGTGCTTGGCAAGCAGCCGCCGCAGAAAGCCGGCCTTGCCGCAGGCGATGTCGAGGACGGTCGCGTCCGAAGGGAGCTCGAGCAGGCCGATCAGCCAGTCGGCCTTTTCGGCAGACAGTGGGCTGAGGAACAGGTGATCGGCGTGCCCGATCGTCGTCGCCTTGAAGCGGGCATCCTGATCGGGTTCGACCGCCATCGCGCAGCTCTACCGCGGGGCGAAATCGCGCCGCTCGATCACGAATTTGCGCGCGCAGCCGCTCCAATTCGATCCGCGAAGCAGCGCGGCCTTGAACCCATCCCGGTCCTCGATCCATGTGCCTCCGATCGCGGTCACGCCGCGATCGAAGAGCGGCTGCGGCAGGCAGCCGGCGCCCGGGCCAACGAGGTCGAAGCGGCTCGCGTGCCTGCACAGCTCGAGCATGCGGTCGAGCGTGCCGTTGAGAAGCACCGTGCTCGTCGACAGCACCTTGTTGCAGTGGGCGAGCTCGCCGGCGTCGAGCGTGACCCGATAGCCGTCGCGCTCGCCCGCCACGTCCGGCCGAAGCTCGATGACCGTCAGCCGAGCGCCGGTGGCGAGCAGCGGGGCGATCAGTGACGGGAACAGTCCGATCATTCCGACATGGTCCCCTGGCCGGGGCGCCAGTCCACCGAAGGAATCGCGCGCCGCCGGCGGCACGTATCCCGCGCGGTCGAACAGCGTGCGCGTCAGCGCGTTGATCGCCGCGAAGCCGAGCGTGCGCCGGGCGTCGTCGGCCTCGTGGGCCCAGCGCGCGACCGACAGGGCGTCAGCCCCTTCCAGTGGGCCGAGGCGCAGCCCCGGCAGGCGCTCCAGCAGCCCGTTCAAGAGCACGAACGTGAGGCCGAGCGCGCCGTCCGCCAGCTCGAGCGCGCAGAATTCCCCGGCCTTGCCGGTCGTGCCCGGCGGCGGCAGATGCAGCGCTCTCACCAAAGGCACCGCCCGCGCCGCGCTGCGTTGGAACCGCGCCTCGAGCGCAGCGACCAGCTCCGCGGCGATGCTCACGGCTGGTCTCCACCCTCACGACCGGCGATGCCCGCGGCGATCGACGGCGGTGCGGCGTCCCGCAAGGCGCCGGGGAAGTACAGCGCGGTCAGTCTGCTGCTGTGCACCGGAGAGCCGCCCGCGCCGCCGCCGTAGCGGCGCCAGTCGCGCACCCAGAAGATGTCGTCGCACAGTTCGCGCATGCCGATCGTCTCGCGGTCGCCGATCAGGATTCCCTGCACCCACATGCCGCCCTCGCGGCGGGCCCCGGCCATCGCGCCCGCGAGGTCGGCCGTGGCCCCGAATTCGCCGTCCGAGGCGATCAGAAGGTCCGCGAGCCGCCAGCTTTCCTCCGCGTGCTTGGCGAGCACGCGCTCGATCGGCCCGCAGATGTCGGTGCCGCCGTGGAACGACTGTTCCATGAACCGCGCCAGCCGCTCGATCCCCTCGAAGTCGGGGGTCAGCTCGAGCTCGACGATCTGCTCCGGCCCGCTGAAGGAGAACACATGGCAGGCACGCCCCTGTGCCTTTGCCGTGCGCATCGCCTCGAGAACCACGGCCTTGGCGACCGCCTCGGCGCCGCCCTGCATCGATCCGGACGTGTCGACGCACACCAGGATCGGTCCCATTTCCTGACGCCGGTCGGGAACGCGCCGCAGCGCCGTGCGAGACACCGGCGTGGGCTCGTCGACCCGCTCGGGTACCCGGTCGTCGTCCTCATAGGCGAGCAGCGCGCGCTCGGTCCGGCGCGCGTGCCAGACCAGGCGCAACCGCGGATCGTTGAGCAGCATCGCCTCGCCAGGCAGCATCCTCGCGATCCGGTCCGAGCGATGCACGCCGCGCGTGTCCCCGGGCACCTCCGGGACGCGCCGCAGCCGCAGTCGCGGCTGGAGCGCCATCGAGGTCTCGACCGCGGGGTTCAATTCCGCCCGGTCAGGATCGTCGTCTTCGGTGGCGTGCGACCGCCCGAGGCGGCGGATCAATGCCGCCAGCTCGGGCAGCCGCTCGATCAGCTGCCGGATCCGAAGCACCTCCTGCCAGCCGCTGCTCTTCAGGACGCCGCGCAGGAGGTCCCAGCGCGTGTTCTTGAGCCAGTCGCCGGCCTCGCCGAGGACCAGCGTGATCTCGTCGAGCTCGGCGATTCGCTCTGTCCACTCGGCGCGGAACTCGTCGAGCGCCCGCTGCGTCGCGCCGGACGGCGAATCGCCGCGATCGATGTGGTCGACGATCCGATCGAGATGCCAGAGCAGCGAACGAAGGACCAGCTCGGCGAGCTCGGGCCGGCCATCGCAATGCGACGGCAACCGCAGCGTGGCGACCGCATCCCACGCTGCGGTGGCGATCTCCCGGGGGAGCCAGCGCGCGGCGCCGCGCTCGAATCCGGCGCCGTCGCCGTGCGCCAGCGCGGCGCGCCAGCCGTCGATGCCATCGAGCCGCCGCGGAAGATCGCCGATGGAATGGATCATGCCCCAGCCGCGCAGGGCCGCGGGGAGGCGGTCGAGGCCGGCGAGCGGCGCCTCGAGGCGCTCGAGCCACCCGGGCAGCGGTGCAGGGCCGCTCATGGCGTGCCCGTCGTCTCGTGCTCGATCGGCTCGGGCTCGCTTCCGGGATCGGGCACCAGCGGCGGCAACGCCGCAAACCCCGCGCGCGTCCCGGCCGCCCGGCGGCGCAACTCGGCAATCGCGACCGCCGTTCCCGCGAGCTGCGCCTGCGCCCGATGCGCGAAGCCGACATCGAGCCATACCGCCTGCGCGGCGTACGCCGACAGGCTTTCGCGCAGCGACGCGATCTCCGCCGCGTACACGTCGATCCGGGTCAGCAGCGCGTCGACCTGCCGCAGGCGCGCGCCGATGTGCGTGGCGCCGTAGCGCCGCCTTCGTGCCGTGCTCATCCGCAGCGCGCCGGCTCCGCCCTTGGCGTCCACGACCCCGCCCTCGATCGCGGCATGGATGCGCAGCCGCCCCTGCTCGTCGTAGTCGAGGTCCTCGCCCTGGCGTTCGATCTCGAGCTGCGCTTCGAAGGCATCGACGACCCGCGCCAGGCGCGGCGGCGACAGGGCCCTGCCGACGCCGAGCCGCGCCTCGATCCACTCGGCGATCTCGTGTTGGCGCGCAACGTCGGGCGCCGCGCACCAGGGCAACAGCCAGAGGTCCCATATCGCGACCGCCCGGCGTCCCTCGGTCGCCGCGGCAACCCGCAGCAGCCAGCCGATCTTGACCCAGCGGCGGTCCGAGACATAAGTTCCGGCGGTGGCGATCCGTGCGCGCAGCTCGGCGAGCAGGGCGGCCACCTCGGGCGGCAGATCCACGGCGCGCGCCGCGGCCGCGAGCGCCTGCAGCTCGCCCTGGTCGAAGGCCTCCGCGGGCATCGGGCCGGAGACCTCGAAGGTCGATCCGTCCAGCGCGAGCAGCTCTCCGAAACGCGCGGCGTCGACGGGCCCGACGCCGATCCGCATCAGGAAGCGGTCGAAGAATGCATCCGCGATCTCGTCGGCGGGTATCTCGTTGGTCGCCCCGACGACGCTGATCAGCGGGCAGCGCTCGCGCGACGGCCCGTTGTCGAACTCGCGCTCGTTGAGTAGGGTGAGGAGCGCGTTCAGGATGGCGCTGTTGGCCTTGAAGACCTCGTCGATGAAGGCGATCTGCGCCCGGGGCAGGAATCCCTCGGTCTGGCGCTCGTAGCGGTCGTCTTCGAGCGCGCTGATCGAAAGCGGACCGAACAGCTCTTCGGGCACGCTGAAGCGCGTCAGCAGCCGCTCGAAGTAGCGCGCGTCGCGGAACGCGCGGTGCAGGCGCCGCGCGAGGCCGCTCTTGGCGGTTCCCGGCGGTCCGACCAGCAGCGTGTGCTCGCCGGCGAGCGCGGTCAGCAGCGCGAGCCGAAGCGCCAGGCCGCGTTCGATCAGCCCGTGCTCGAGCGCCGCGATCAGCGGGCGCAGGCGCGCTGCCAGGGAGTTGGGATCGGTCACGCTCGGTCGAGCCTCGAAGTGCGCTGCGCGGAAGTGCCAGGCCGCCGCAGGCGCGCGGCCGGACCCGATGGGTTGGACTCTACCGCAGGCGGGGCTGCGCGTCCCGCCCTCCGCAAGCCGGTAGGCAACGCGCCACCGCGCGCTTATGCTGCCTCATGCCGAAAATCGTTCCTTCCGATTGGGCGACGCTGAAGGTCACCGGCGCGGCCGAGCGGGAGATCGAGACGCTCGCGATGCTTGCGCACTGCCTGCCGCCCGGGTTGACGGTCTTCCACGGCGTGCACTGGACGCGGATCCGGCAAGGCTTTGCCGTCATCGGCGAGATCGATTTCGTCGTCCTCGGGCCTGCCGGCCGCCTGCTCCTGATCGAGCAGAAGAGCGGCTTCCTCGACGAGACGGGCGACGGCCTGGTCAAGCAATACGCGCCCGGAGCGCGCAAGCACGTCGGCCAGCAGCTCGCGCGCACCCTCGATGCCGTGTCGCGGCGCGTGCGGGAGGTTCTGCCGAACCAGGCGGTGGCGATCGACTTCCTGCTGTACTGCCCCGACTACACGGTGAAGGACAGAGGGGCGGCCGGCATTCCGGACGAACGGATCGTCGACGCGCCAAGGCGCGGCGAGCTGTGCCGCCGCATCGTGGAGGCATTCCCCGCCGAGGCCCCGAGGGCGGACGTCGAGCGGCGCCTGAGCGAGTTCTTTTCGAACGAGCTGCGGCTGGTTCCGGATACGAACGCGCTGGTCGGACGCGCGGAGCAGATCGTCACGCGGCTGTCGGGTGGCCTGGCGACCTGGGCGCGCCGGCTCGAGTTCGAACCCTTCCGCCTGCGCGTCGCGGGGACGGCAGGGTCGGGCAAGACACAGCTGGCGGCCGCACTGCTCGCCGACGCGGCCAATGCCGGGCGGCGCGCGCGTTATGTCTGCTTCAATCGCCCCTTGGCCGATCACGTGTCGAGGATCGCACCGGCCGGCGCGGAGGTATCGACCTTCCACCAGCTCTGCGACCGGCACCTGCGCGCGTCCGGCGTAACGCCGGATTTCACGCGCCCCGACGCTTTCGACGATCTGGCCCGCCGCTTCGCTGGGCTCGACTCGGGGGAGGACGCGGTCGACGAGCTGATCGTCGACGAGGGACAGGACTTCGATCAATCGTGGGTCGAGCCGCTGTTCAGGCGCCTGGCGGCCGGCGGCCGGGCCTGGTGGCTCGAGGACCCTGCGCAACAGCTCTACGAGCGCCCGGCGCCGCAGCTGCCTGGCTGGGTCCTGATGCGCGACGATACGAACTATCGAACGCCGAGGGACATCGTCGACGACATCAACCGGTTGAAGCTCGTCGATCGGCCGATCGAGGCTGCCGGCCCGATCGAGACCTCCGATCTCGAGTTCCTGGACTACCGGGACACGGCCGGGCTGATCGACGGCACCAAGCGGGCGGTGACCCTGGCGTTGATGGCCCGTTTCCGCAAGGAGGACATCGCGATCGTCACGTTCGCCGGCCGCGAGAGATCGAAGCTTCTGCCCTTCGACGCGCTCGGGCCGCACCGGCTGAAATCGTTCGGCGGCTCCTACGACCTGTTCGGTGCCCCGCGATACTCGGAAGGCGACGTGCTGATCGAGACGGTGTACCGGTTCAAGGGCCAGGCTGCGCCCTGCATCATCCTGACCGAGGTCGACTTCGAGTCTCTCGACGACCGGGTTCGGCGCAGGCTCTTCGTCGGGATGACGAGGGCTTCGATGAAGCTGTTCGTGGTGCTGTCGACCCGCGCGGCGCAGATGCTGATGGCTCGGTTGTCGGGGTGACCGCCGCTCGGAACGACGGTCTCGCGTCGGCATCGGAGGTCCATAGATGCTGCGCCGCATACGCCCTCCAGGGCCGCCAGCGCTCGCCCCGGGCCATCAG
This sequence comes from uncultured Burkholderiaceae bacterium, assembly GCA_964512305.1. GTDB lineage: Bacteria > Pseudomonadota > Gammaproteobacteria > Burkholderiales > Burkholderiaceae_F > CAZEIW01. Next base: position 49,881 of record CAZEIW010000167.1, read on the forward strand.
TTCGGCGGCGCTCGGGCGGCTTCCGTCCGGTCCGGCCAGCGCCCGCATCAGCCCGATGTCGGCGGCCGGAAACGCGTCCGGCTCCCGCAGCGCGCGCATCGCGATGTAATGCGCCGTCCATTCGCCGATCCCCCGCAGTGCGCGCAACTTCGCGATCGCCGCGTCCAGGGTCTCCATCGGGCTCAGCAGGCCGTGATCCGCAACCACCGCGGCCGCAAGCGACGACAGCGCCGCAGCGCGGGCCGATGGCATTCCGAGCGAGCGCAAATCGGCGCTGGCAATGCGGGCCGGCATCGGGAACGTGTGCGTAAGCCCGCTGGGCGCGGCTTCATCCAGGGGGTCGCCGTACGCCGCGACGAGCCTGGCGGCCAGTTTCACGGCGGCACGAACCGGGATCTGCTGGCCGAGCACCGCGCGAACGGCAAGCTCGAAGGCATCCCAGGCCCCCGGCACGCGCAGACCGGGGCGGCGCGCGACCAGCGGCGCGAGCATCGGGTCCCGGGACAGATGCCGACCGATCGCGAGCGGATCGGCGCCCAGGTCGAACACGCGGCGCAGTCGCCGGACGATCCCGGCCAGTGCTTCCACACGGGGAAAACGGATCCGCGCGCGCAGCCCGCGCTCATCGGGCTCGACTGCGACGATGCCCTGCGCGCCATCGAGCCGGATCGTGCGCCGGTAGCACACGCCCTCGACGACCTCGACGCCCGCGATCGCTCTCGCCGCAAGGAATCCAAGGGTGGCGTCCCAGTCGTAGGGCGGCGCATAAGGCAGCATCAGCGTGATCCCGGCCGCCGCGGGTTGCTCCTGGTCGGCGGTGCGGGAGCGCCGCAGCTCGCGCGGCGGACGGCCGTACAGCGTGCGCAATGTCGCATTGAAGCGGCGGATGCTGGCGAATCCGGACGCGAGCGCGATCTCCGCCATCGGCATGTTCGTCTCGACGATCAGTTGCCGGGCGAACAGCACGCGGCGCGTCTGCGCAACCGCGATCGGCGAAGCTCCGACGTGCTGCCTGAACAGGCGGCGCAGCTGCCGTTCGCCGACCCCGAGCCGCTGCGCGAGCGCGTCGACGGCTTCGGCGTCCAGCTCGCCTTCCCCGATCAGCCTCAGGGCGCGCGACACCGTATCCGATGTCCCCCACCAGGCGCCGAGGTCGGGCGAGCTTTCCGGGCGGCAGCGCAGGCAAGGACGGAAACCGGCCTGTTGGGCGGCGCTGGCCGTGGCGAAGAAGCGCGCGTTCTCGCGCTTGGGTGTCCGGGCCGGGCATATCGGCCGGCAATAGACGCCGGTCGTGCGCACGCCCACGAAGATGCGCCCGTCGAAGCGCGCGTCGCGCGCGGCGAACGCCCGATAGCAGGCGTCCGGGTCGAGATCGAGGGGCGGACCGGCCTCGCGCTCCATGCCGGCCAATATGCCAGAACGCCGCGCGCGGTTCTGGCCGTTTTCGGACGCGGTCTCCCTGTCGATCGGGCGGCGCGCGCGCTCAGGCCCAGGCGCGCACGAATTCGCGCGCGACCCGCGCCAGCTCCACGATCGTCCGCCCCGGCTGGTAGAGGCGGCTGCCGATGCCGAAGCCGTCGGCCCCGGCCGCGCGCCATGCCGCGATGTTCTCCGGGGCGATGCCGCCCACCGGCCACACGGGCGTGTTGTCGGGCAGCACCGAGCGCAGGGCCCGCAGGCCGTCCGTGCCGGCGACGTCGCACGGGAAGAGCTTGAGCACCTGCGCCCCCGCGCGCAGTGCGGCGAAGGCCTCGGTGGGCGTGAGCACGCCTGGGGCGCACAGCATGCCCCGTTGCACCGCGCGCGCCACCACCGCGGCGTCGAAGTTCGGCGCCACCACGAGGCGCCCGCCCGCGGCATGTACGGCATCGACCTCGGCCGCGGCAAGCACGGTGCCACCGCCCACCAGCACCCCCGCGGGCACGCGCGCGGCGATGCGACCGATCGCCTCGAGCGCGCCGGGGCGGTTGAGCGGCACCTCGATCGCGCGCAAGCCGGTCTCCACAAGCGCGCCGGCCACCTCCTCGGCATCGCCGGGGGGCAGCCCGCGCAGGATCGCCACCAAGGGCAAGGGGCGCAGGGCTTCGAGCATCGCTTGCGGATTCGTCATGGTCCGGTCCACGCGTTCTGGATGGCGCGCAAGGCGGCGAGATAAGCCTGGTCCGCGTCCACCGTCTCGGTGGCCAGGCCCAGCGCCGCGGCCGCCCGCGCGTAGTGGCCCGCGAGCGACGGCGAACCCAGCAGTCGCAGCGGCGCCGCGTCCAGCTCCAGGCGCGCGCGCATGCCGGCGAATTCGGTGCCGATCAGCAGCCCGCTCAGGTAGGCCTGCACGGCCGCGGCCGGCAGGTCCCCCGCGAGCACGCGCGCGCGCGCGCCGAACAGCAGCATCGACAGCGGCCCACCCGCGGCACGCACGCCCCGCAGGAAGGATTCCTCGTTCCACGCCTGGGCCGGCGCGCCGGCGGCCGCCGCGGCGAGGGTACCCTCGCGGCCGAGCAGCTCGAAGAGCTCGCCGGTCATGAAGGTGTGAAGGGCGAGCACGCGCCCGTCTTTCACGCGCACCCACTTGGCGTGGGTTCCCGGCAGCACGATCCAGCCCTCGCCCCGGCCGATCGCCCACGCGCCCAGCAGCTGCGTCTCCTCGCCGCGCATGACGTCCGGCGCGCCGTCGGCGCCGCGCACCAGGTAGCCCGGCACGATGCAGGTTGGCCGCGCCTCGCCCCGCACCCGGTGAAGCTGCCGCGACAGCCCGGGAAGCGGCAGCGTGCCGTCGGCATAGGGCGCGAGCTCCCAGCCGAAGGCGCTGCCGACCATGCCCGACATCACCACGACGTCCGGCTCGAAGGCGAGCGCCTCGATCAGCGATCGCAACGCCGCCGGAAAGCGCCCGCGGCAGGCGAGCGCGCCCTCGTCGTCGGTCGCGCTTCGCAGCAGCCGTCCCGAAGCATGCAGCGCGTAGGCCCGCCGGCGCGAGGTCCCCCAGTCGATGCCCAGCAGCGCGGGCGCGGTCGAGCTCAACCCGACCTCAGGCCAGGGTGTAGGCGGTCTTCACGACGGTGAAGAACTCCTGCGCGTAGCGTCCCTGCTCGCGCGGACCGTAGCTCGAGCCCTTGCGGCCGCCGAACGGCACGTGGTAGTCGACCCCCGCGGTGGGCAGGTTCACCATCACCATGCCGGCCTGCGCGTGGCGCTTGAAGTGCGTGGCGTGCTTGAGCGAGGTGGTGGCGATGCCCGCCGACAGCCCGAAGGGCGTGTCGTTGGCGAGCGCGAGCGCCTCCTCGTAGCCGCGCGCGCGGATCACGCTCGCCACCGGCCCGAAGATCTCTTCGCGGTTGATGCGCATCGCCGGGTCGGTGTCGGCAAAAAGCGCCGGCGCAAGGTAGTAGCCCTCGGTGCCGCGCGTCAGGCGCTCGCCGCCGGCAACCAGGCGCGCCCCCTCGGCGCGCCCGAGCTCGAGGTAGGCGAGGTCCTGCTCCAGCTGCGGCTGCGAGGCGACCGGCCCGATCTCGATGCCCGCGCCGCGCGCGTCGCCCACGCGCAGCGCCCGCATGCGGTCGGAGAGCGCGGCGACGAAACGGTCGTGGATGCCCTCGGTGACGATCAGGCGGCTCGCGGCCGTGCAGCGCTGGCCGGTGGAGAAAAAGGCGCTCTGCGCGCACAGCTCCACCGCGGTCTTGAGGTCGGCGTCGTCGAGCACCACCTGCGGGTTCTTGCCGCCCATTTCCAGCTGCACCTTCTTCAGGCCGGCCGCGCAGCGTTCGGCGATGCGCTGCCCGACCGCCTGCGAGCCGGTGAAGCTCACCGCCGACACGCCCGGGTGCCCGACCAGGGCGTCGCCCACCTCGGAGCCGCGTCCCATGGTCAGCTGGAACACGCCGGCCGGGATGCCGCTGCGGTGGATGATCTCGGCGAGCGCCCAGGCGCTGCCCGGCACAAGGTCGGCGGGCTTGAGCAGCACGCAGTTGCCGAACGCCAGGGCCGGGGCAACCTTCCAGGCCGGGATGGCGATCGGGAAGTTCCACGGCGTGATCAGAGCCACCACGCCGAGCGGCTCGCGCGTGATCTCGACGCCGACGCCGGGACGCACCGACGGCAGGCTCTCGCCCGCGAGGCGCAGGCATTCGCCGGCGAAGAATTTGAAGATGCTGCCGGCTCGCACCACCTCGCCGGTTGCCTCCAGCAGGGTCTTGCCCTCCTCGCGCGCGAGCAGGTTGCCGAGTTCGTCCTTGCGCGCCAGGATCTCGACGCCGATGCGCTCCAGGGCGTCCGCGCGAGCCTGCACGCCGCCGGTCGACCAGGCCGGGAAGGCGCGCTGTGCGGCGGCGACCGCCGCATCGATCTGCCCGCGGTCGGCGAGCGCGAACTCGCCGATCGAGTCGGCGAGGTCCGAGGGATTGAGGTTGGGCGCGTAGCGGCCGCTGCCGGTCCAGGCGCCGTCGATCAGGTTTTCGTGTCGCATCTTCAGCGCCCCCAGCGCAGCACCAGCGGGTCGAGGCGGCGCGCGGTCTCGATCAACCCGGCGCGCGTGTCCGGGTGCAGCGGCGCAAGCGGATGCCGTGGCGCTTCGCAGGCGATCACGCCGCCCTCCTTCATCAGCGCCTTGGCGGCGAGCAGCCAGCCCTGGCGGTTCTCGTAGTTGATGAGCGGCAGCCAGTCGCGGTAGTGCGCGACGGCCTCCTCGCGGCGGCCGGCCGCATGGGCGTCGACGATGCGCCGGATGCCGTCAGGATAGGCGCCCCCGGTCATCGCGCCGGTGGCGCCGGCGTCGAGGTCGGCGAGCAGGGTGATCCCTTCCTCGCCGTCCCAGGGCCCCTCGACCGCGTCGCCTCCAAGGCGGATGAGCTCGCGCAACTTGGCGGCCGCGCCGGCGGTCTCGATCTTGAAGTAGCGCACCTGCACGCACTCGCGCGCCAGTGCCGCGAGGAAGGGCGCGGAAAGCGTCGTGCCGCTCACCGGCGCGTCCTGGATCATGATCGGGACGTCGAGCGCGCCCGACAGGCGCGCGAAGTAGTCGCGCACCTGCGCTTCGGGAAGGCGGATCGTCGCGCCGTGATACGGCGCCATCACCATCACCATCGCGGCGCCCATTTTCTGCGCCCGGAGGCTGCGCGCGATCGTCACGCCGGTGCTGAAATGGGTGGTGGTGACGATCACCGGCACCCGGCCGGCGACGTGCTCGAGCGCGGCGCGCGTGAGCAGCTCGCGCTCGTCGTCGGAGAGCACGAACTGCTCGGAGAAGTTGGCGAGGATGCACAGCCCCTGCGAGCCGGCGTCGATCATGAAGTCGAGGCAGCGGCGCTGGCTGGCGAGGTCGAGCTCCCCCGTCTCGGTGAAGGTGGTCGGCACGACCGGGAACACACCCCGGTAGCGCGGCGCCGCGGATCGGCCCATGCCTACTTGCTCTTGTTGTAGACGTCGAAGCAAACCGCCGCCAGCAGGACCAGGCCCTTGATCACCTGCTGGTAGTCGATGCCGATGCCCATGATCGACATGCCGTTGTTCATCACGCCCATGATGAAGGCCCCGATCACCGCCCCGAGCACCTTGCCCACGCCGCCCGAGGCGGAGGCGCCGCCGATGAAGCAGGCGGCGATGACGTCGAGCTCGAAGCCCAGACCGGCCTTGGGCGTGGCGGTGTTCAGCCGCGCGCCAAAGATCAGCCCGGCGAGCGCCGCCAGCACCCCCATGTTGACGAAGGTGAGGAAGGTCACGCGCCGGGTGTTGATGCCCGACAGTCGCGCGGCCTTCTCGTTGCCGCCGATGGCGTAGATGCTGCGCCCGACGGTCGTGCGGGTGGCGACGAAGTCGTAGGCGAGCATCAGCAGCAGCATGACGATGAGCACGTTGGGCATGCCCTTGTACATGGCGAGGCGGTAGCTCACCGACCCGATCATGACGATGAACACCAGCATCTTGCCGGCGAACAATGGCCAGGGCTCGTTCTCCATGCCATGGCGAGCCCTCCCGGCGCGGTCGCGCAGCTTGGCCGCGAGCAGCGCCGCGGCAAGCAGCAGCCCGAGCACGAGCGAGGTCAGGCGCAGCGACGCGCCGGCGAGCGGATCGGGGATGAAGCCGGTCGACAGCAGCTGGAACTGCGCCGGAAAGGGGCCGACCGAGGCGCCCTGCAGCACCGCGAGCGCGAGCCCCTTGAACACCAGCATGCCGGCGAGCGTGGCGATGAACGACGGGATGCGGAAGAAGGCGACGAAATACCCCTGCGCGGCGCCGATCGCCCCGCCCAGCACCAGGCAGGCGACGCCGGCGGCGAGGTAGTTCCAGTCGTACTGCACCATCAGCACGGCGGCCACGGCGCCGATGAAGCCGCACACCGAGCCCACCGAGAGGTCGATGTGGCCCGAGACGATCACCAGCAGCATGCCCAGCGCCATCACCACGATGTAGCTGTTCTGCAGGATCAGGTTGGTGAGATTGAGCGGCTGGAACAGCGTGCCGTCCGTGGTGTACTGGAAGAACCCCATGATCACCACGAGCGCGAGCAGCAGCCCGTACTCGCGCATGTGGCTCTTCAGGAAGGCGAGGCCTCCGGCGCGCGGCGCGGCTGAGACGGCCTGCTGGGTGGCGGCCATTTCAGTGGATTCCGCTCTGGATTGCGCTTTGGATTCCGCCCCGGACTCCGCTGTGGATCCCCGAAGCGACGATGGAGTGCATGATCTTCTCCTGGGTCGCTTCCGCGGCCGGGAACTCGGCGACGATGCGGCCCTCATTGAGCACGCAGATGCGGTCGCACATGCCCATCAGCTCCGACGTCTCGCTCGAGATCATCAGCACGCATTTGCCGGCGGCGGCGAGCTCCGCGATGATGCAGTAGATCTCGTACTTGGCGCCGACGTCGATGCCGCGCGTGGGCTCGTCCAGGATCAGCACGTCCGGCTCCGAGAACAGCCACTTGGACAGCACCACCTTCTGCTGGTTGCCGCCCGAGAGGTTGACAGCGCGCGCGAACACGTCGGGGCTGCGGATCGCGAGCTTGCGGCGGAAGCGCTCGGCGGCCGAGTATTCCCGCCCCTCGTCGATCACGCCGTGGCGCGAGACCTCGCGCAGGTTGGCGAGCGTGGTGTTCCAGGCGATGGTCTGGTCGAGCACCAGCCCGTAGACCTTGCGGTCCTCGGTGACGTAGGCGATGCCCTGGTCGATGCAGCCTTGCACGGTGCCGGTGTCGATCTCGCGGCCGTTCATCAGCACGCGGCCGCTCACGTTGCGCCCGTAGCTCCTGCCGAACAGCGACAGCGCGAACTCGGTCCGGCCGGCGCCCATCAGGCCGGCGATGCCGACGATCTCGCCGCGGCGCAGGGAAAGGTCGATGCCCTTGATGACCTGGCGCTCCTCGTGCTCCTCGTGGTGCACGGTCCAGTCGCGCACCTCGAACACCGTCTCGCCCACCTGCGCCGCGCGGTGCGGGTAGCGGTCCGCCATCTCGCGTCCGACCATGTGGCGGATGATCTCGCCCTCGCTCGCCGGGCCGGCGCCGCAGTCGAGCTGGGCCACCGTGGCACCGTCGCGCAGCACCGTGATGGCGTCGGCGACCTTGGCGATCTCGTTCAGCTTGTGCGAGATCAGGATGCAGGCGATCCCATGGCGCTTGAGGTCGAGCAGCAGCTCGAGCAGCGCGTCGCTGTCCTTCTCGTTGAGGCTGGCCGTCGGCTCGTCGAGGATCAGCAGCTTCACCTCCTTGGCGAGCGCCTTGGCGATCTCGACCAGCTGCTGCTTGCCCACGCCGAGATGGGTGATCAGCGTGCTCGGCGGGTCGGACAGGCCGACCTTCCCGAGCAGCTCGCGCGCGCGCGCGTGCGCGAGATTCCAGTCGATCACGCCGCGCCGCGCGGGGTAGTTGCCGAGGAAGATGTTCTCGGTAATCGAGAGCAGCGGCACCAGGGCGAGCTCCTGGTGGATGATGATGATGCCCTCCGCTTCGCTGTCGCGGATGCCTCGGAAGCGGCACTCGCGGCCGCGGTAGCGGATCTCGCCCTCGTACTCGCCGTGCGGATAGACGCCGCTCAGCACCTTCATGAGGGTGGACTTGCCGGCGCCATTTTCGCCCACGACGGCGTGGATCCGCCCCGGCATCACGGTGAGGTCGACGCGGCTCAGGGCCGCCACGCCGTGGAAGCTCTTGCGGATGCCGCGCATCGCGAGCAGCGGTTCGCTGGTGGTCATGTCCCGTGCCTCGCCCCGGAAGCGGCGCGCCGCCGGGCACGCCCGCCGGAAGCGGCGGCGCCGCCGCCGGGAAGCGATCCTACTTCAACTGCTCTTCCTTGATGTAGCCGCTGTCGACCAGGATGTGGTGGTAGTTGCCGAGGTCGACGCTGACCGGCTTGAGCAGGTAGGAGGGCACGATCTTGACCTTGTTGTTGTAGGTCTTGGTGTCGTTGATTTCCGGCTGCCTGCCGGCGAGCACGGCATCGACCAGGTTCGCGGTGACCTTGGCGAGCTCGCGGGTGTCCTTGAACACGGTCGACCCCTGCTCCTTGCGCAAGATGGCCTTGACCGAGGGCACCTCGGCATCCTGCCCCGTGACCCAGGGCATCGGCTGCGAGGGTGTGCCGTATCCGACGCCCTTGAGCGCCGAGAGGATGCCGATGCTGAGGCCGTCATAGGGAGACAGCACGGCGTCGACGCGCGCGTTGCCGTAATAGGCCGACAACAGGTTCTCCATGCGGGCCTGCGCGACCTGGCCGTCCCAGCGAAGGGTCGAGACCTTGTTCATGCCGGTCTGCTTGCTGCGCACGACGAGCCTGCCCTTGTCGATGTACGGCTGCAGCACCGACATCGCGCCGTCGTAGAAGAAGTAGGCGTTGTTGTCGTCGGGCGAGCCGCCGAAGAGCTCGATGTTGAATGGCCCCTTGCCGTCCTTCAGCCCGAGCGCATGCTCGATCGACTGCGCTTGCAGGACGCCCACCTGGAAGTTGTCGAAGGTGGTGTAGTAGTCGACGTTCTTCGAGCCCACGATCAGGCGGTCGTAGGCAACGACCTTGATGCCCTTGTCGGCGGCCTTCTGCAGCACGTTGGCAAGCGTGGTGCCGTCGATGGCGGCGATCACCAGCACCTTGGCGCCGACGGTGACCATGTTCTCGACCTGCGCCAGCTGGTTCGGGATGTCGTCTTCGGCGTATTGCAGGTCGGTCTTGTAGCCCTTGGCGGCAAGCGACTGCACGAGGCTGTTGCCGTCGCTGATCCAGCGCGCCGAGCTCTTCGTCGGCATGGCGATGCCCACGAGTCCTTTTTCCTGGGCGCTGGCGGCGGTGGTGCCGATGGCAAGCCCCAGCGCCGCGGCGGCGGCCAGGGTCTTGAGAGCAATGCGGCGGATCTGCATGGGCTGTCTCCGGGGATCGGTTTGTAGGTCGCGATGTTCGCCAGCGCGACTCGGGGAGGGCAGCCGGGGATGATAGGGATGTGACCTATGCCGATCCAATAGCTCTTTCCACGCTTGTGATACTCGATTTGCAATGTTTCAGTCTTCCATCAGGACCCCCTAGCTCCAGCCAGCGTCGACCTTGAATTCCTGTGCAGTGCACATCGCCGCCTCGTCGGAGGCTAGGAACAGCACCATGCGGGCGATATGGTGCGGCTGCAGCCGGTCGGGCAGGCACTGGTTGCGCTTGAGCTCCTGCTCGCCATCGGGGGTCATCCACAGGCGCAGCTGCCGCTCGGTCATCACCCAGCCGGGCGAGACGGTGTTGATGCGGATGCGGTCCGCCCCCAGCGGCGCGGCCAGCCCGCGGGTGAGGCCGTTGACCGAGGACTTGGCGATCGCGTAGCAAGGGTAGCCGCCGGCCTTGGTCTGCCAGCCGGTCGATCCGAGGTTGATGATCGACCCGCCGCCCAGCCGCCGCATGCCGGGCACCACCGACTGGATGGCGAAGAACGCGGGCCGCTGGTTGACCGCCATGCGCTCGTCCCAATACCCGGGCGTCACCGATTCGAGCTCGTGGCGGTCGTCGCGCGCCACGTTGTTGACCAGCACCCGGAAGTCGCCCAGTGTCTGCGCGGCGGCGGCAATCGCCGCCTGCAGCGCCGGCACATCGCGCACGTCGCAGGGCTGGTACCAGACCCGGCCCGGGCCCCCGGCGAGCCGCTGCGCGAGCGCCTCGCTTTCAGCGTGCGCGAGGTCGACGAAACCCACGTGCGCGCCCTGGGCCACGAAAGCCTCGACGAGCGCGGCGCCAATGCCCGTGCCGCCGCCGGTGATGAAGACGTTGCGCGATTGCAGGCTGGGATAGCGGGCGTCACCGGGCGCGGAGTGGTTCATGGAGTCTTCCTCGACAGATTGCAAGATTCATATCGTAAGATCGCAAATATTTCGTTTCTGCTATCAATTTGCAACGGTAGGATGCGGACTGTCAAGCGCGGGCCAACGGTTCGGGAACCCGGATGGATCCATCGAGCAGCATCGCCCTCGGAGCGCCGCGCTGCGTGTGGCCGGCACAGGCCGAGCTCGGCGAAGGCACCTGCTGGTCGATGCGCGAGCAGTCGCTGTGGTGGGTCGACATCCTGGGCCACCGGCTGCATCGCTACCGTCCCGCGGACGAGCGCCGCGACACGTGGACGTTCGATGAGGAGGTCTCGGCGGTGGCCGAGCGGGAGGCGGGCGGCGGCCTCGTTCTCACCCTGCGCCACGACTTCGCGCGCTTCGACCCGGCAAGCGGCGAGCTCGAGCGCCTGCAGCGGCCTGCCGGGGAGCCGTCCGGCAACCGCTTCAACGATGGCAAGTGCGACGACCGGGGGCGTTTCTGGGGCGGCACGATGGACTTCGACTGCCGCGCTGCGAGCGGCCACCTTTATCGCTTCGAGCCCCACGGCTGCGTGCGCTTCGAGATGGGCTTTCCCGTCACCAACGGTCCGACGTGGTCCGCCGACGGGCGCACCATGTATTTCAACGACACCGCGCGCGGGCGCGTGCTCGCGTTCGGCTTCGAGGCGGACGCGGGTGAGCCGAGCTCCCCTCGCGAATGGCTGCATTTTGCGGACGGCGACGGCTTCCCGGACGGCATGACCACCGACGCCGAGGGCCGGGTATGGATCGCGCACTGGGGCGCGGGCTGCGTCACCTGCCACGACCCGGCCGATGCCCACGAGCTGGCGCGGCTGCGGTTGCCCGCGAGCCAGGTCACCGACGTCGCCTTCGGCGGCCCGGCGCTGCGCACGCTGTACGTGAGCAGCGCCCGCGTCGGGCTCACCGACGAGCAGCTGCGGCGAGAGCCGCTCGCGGGCTCGCTGTTCGAGATCGAATCCAACGTCACCGGGCGTGCGCCCGGCCTTTACGCCGGCTGAGGCCAGCGCCGCGATACCTCAGTTCAGTCTTTCAATCACCCCGTTCTCCGCCTCTTCGCGATTCGCCTCCTTCAGGTTCCCCGCTCGCGCTCTTGTGGCATCGAACGCAGTCTTCGAAATCCCCGATCCCTTCGTCCAGGTGCTTCGCACGGATCTGATCCGGCCGATGCGCGTGGCATCCGTAGCACGTATAGCGCCGGTAATCATCGGCGTTATGGCAGGTCACGCAATCCGCGTCGTGATCCGCATCCAGCGCAAAGAGACGATCGTGGTCGAAGGTCGCGGGCCTCCAGTGTTGTGGGCTGTGACATTGTCCGCAATATCCCTTGATCGAGCGGTGCGTGCGATCCTCCGGCGGTTTGTGGCAGCCCTCGCAATGCTGCTGTTCGTCTGCCGTGAGCTGCGAGTGATCGAAGTTCGCGGGGTTCCAACGCTCGGGTTGGTGGCACCTGGCGCAGCCGGCGGCAAGGTTGCGGTGGACCCGGTCCGCCGGGGCGACGTGGCAGCCGCTGCAACCGTTGCGGACCTCGGGGCGCAGCAGCGAGTGGGAAAACGGTTTGCGGCTGTGTTCGGTGAGCTTTGGTCCCGCGTGGTCGCTATGGCAGGCGATGCAGTCCTGCTCGATCAGGTCCTGATGGAAGGAGACCTTCGCCTTCCGTTGCGCCAGCGGCACGCCCTCGGTCGTGCGCAGTCCGATGTCGGCGATCCGGTGGCACTTCAGGCATCGCTCGGACACCGCCCCGCGCCATGGCGAATGGCAGGCAAAGCAGTCCTTTTCGATGCTCGCGTGTCCGCGCATCAACGCGCCCGGCGAGACCATCAGGCTCGGATACGCGGCCGCAAGTGCGAGCAGTACGAGCAGGTTCGCCGCGATCACGGCAAGCAACCGGCCGCGTTTCACTTCCAGCTCCAGAACAGGAACTCGGCGCTCGCATGGGCCGCCGCCAGGACGGCGAACGCCAGCGTGATCGGCAGGTGAATCGACCGCCATTGCCTGACCACGTCGTAGGTCAGGCTGTCCCAGTACATCCGCTCCTCGAGTTCCTGGGCCGGGAGTCCTCGAGCCAGCATCTGCTGCCGCGCCTGCTCGAGGCGCCGTCTCGATCGGTCCAGCAGGAACTTGCCGGTCAGCCCGCTGCCGACATTGATCAGCATCGCTCCCACCGCGAGCCACCCGAGGATCGCATTGAAATGGATGCCGGCGTGCACCAGAACGAGCACGGAGCCGAGCCAGGCCGTCAGCTCGTGCGCTCGCAGCCAAGTGCCCGGACGGCCCCAGCGGATCGACTTGCGTTTGCGCAGCGAATAGCCGAATGAAGCCAGGATCAGCAGCGTTCCGACGATTCCCAGGTAACGTCCGATCCAAACCGCGTCCAGCAAATGCAGCAGCGCATCTGCGAGCAAGGCCGTGCCCGCCAGAGCACAGAAGATCAGCAGGAAGGGCAGGATCTCGCGACCCAGCAGGTTGGCTTTCATCGCGACTGCACCATTGTCGGAGCAAGCTGGCGTCGGCTGGTATTCCGAATAGCTTCTCGGAATTCTCTGCCAACCGGACCCGCGCGTACTTCTCCGAGCGCTGGCATTTGTTCCGCGATGGCTCCAGGCCGAATTCTCGGAATTCGTCTCGGTCTTTTTCGATTCCTATGACCGATCTGCGCCTCGCCCGGTGTAGGCTGCGAACACCGGGCGGGAGGTGGCGATGGCTTCCGGAATGCGATGGGGGTTGCGCGCATGGGTCGGTATCCCCTGTGTGGTCCTGCCGATTCTGGCGGCTTGCGGGGGAGGCGGAGGGGGAGGAGGCTCGGGTCCCGCGCCGTCCCCGGACTTCTCGATTCAGGTTTCGACGTCCGCGGTCGGGGCGGTCGTCGGGACCACGACGACACCGGTGACGGTTTCGGTCACCGCGCTGAACGGCTTTTCGGGTTCCGTGTCGGTCGCCCTGATGGGCCTGCCCCCGAATGTCACCTCGTCCCAGACGTTCCCGCTCTCCATCGCCGCAAATTCGTCGGCGCAAGTCACCTTCACCGCCGCGCCTGCGGCTTCGATCGGGAGTTACTCGCTGGTATTCAGCGGGGCGAGCGGCACGCTGTCGCACAGCGCGCCCTTGACCCTGAACCTCACGACGTCGCTCATGGCGGCGATCGACGTCCCGCAGTCGAACGCCTCGGTCACCGGATCCGTGATGGTCTCAGGCTGGGCATTCGAGGCGTTGCCCGTCTCACTGCTGCAGGTGCTCGTCGACAATGCCATCCAGGGCCAGGCTGTTTACGGGTTCCCCCGCCCCGACGTCCATATGGGAATTCCCAGCGCTCCCGTCAACTCCGGGTACTACTTTCGGCTCGATACCACGACCCTGACAAACGGGTCGCACAGCCTTTCCCTGCGAATCACCGACACCTCGAGCAACGTCTCGAACTTCGGAGCGGTCCCGTTCAATGTGAGCAACCCCGTCCCGCTGCCGCCCGGGCCGGTCGCCAGCCTCTCGATCACCGCGCCAACGACCTCTCTCACGGTGGGCAACATCGTCTCGTTCACGCCCGTAGCCACCGATGCCGGTGGAAATCCCGTCGCCCCGGCGTTTACCTGGCAGTCCTCGGCACCGTCGGTCGCCAAGGTCGCGCCCAACGGCGTGGTCCTTGCTCTGGCAGCGGGGTCGGCGAACATCACGGTCTCGGGCGGAGGCAAGACCTCGGCTGCCGTCGGCGTCTCGGTAGCGGCTGCAAGCGGCACGCCCGGCACGATCCAAGTGACTTTGGGTGCGGAAGAGGTGGTCTTTCAATACAAGCGCGATGCATGCATCCCCGGCGACAATCCCGACAATCCCGCGCGGTTCGTCCGCCTTGGGGACGGGAGCCTGCTGCTCAGCGCAAGCCAACCCCTGTACTGGTTCGAAAGCTTCGGCGCGGACTTCTACTCGCTCAAGCGCTCGTGCACGCCGGCGATGCCGTCGCCGAATTCGCCGGACCCCAGCACCTTCAAGAATCGGCAGTGGATCTTCTCGACCTACTACGACGGAAGCGCGATTCACGCGCTGGTCCACAATGAATTCCACGACCCCGTGAATTCGCTCTGCCTTGCCGGCACCACCCCTCCCAACCCGTCGTCTTGCGTCTATGTCTCGATCGAGTATGGGACGTCGAGCGATGGCGGCCACACGTTCAGCCAGAACCCCTCGCCGCTGCATCTCGTCGCCCCGGCCCCGGTGCAATGGACGCCGCCAGCCAGTGGCGCTCCCGCCGCGACGTACGCCTACGGATACTGGGCGCCGACCAATATCGTTCACTCCCCCGATGGCTTCTACTACGCGATGTTCATCGCCATCGACCCTTCGAATTCGCCGCAAAGGCAGGGCATCTGCACCATGCGAACCGCGAACCTGGCTGACCCGACGAGCTGGCGCGCCTGGGACGGCACGGCGTTCGCCCTGCAGATGACCGACCCCTACACGGGTCCTCCTCCCGCGGTCTGCCAGAGGAACTATTCCATCAACCTGAACGACAGCCTGACCTTCAATACCTACCTGAACAAGTTCATGCTCGTTGGAATCAGCGAATTCCAGGGACAGTGCGGCGTCTTCTTCTCGCTGTCGTCCGACATGATCAACTGGACCGTGTCGCAGTTCGTCGTGCACAAGTACGTTCCCATGCCCATGACCTGCAGCCTGAGCCCGGGTGGTCTTGCCGGCGACGCCGCCTACGGCGCCATCGTCGATCACGACGACACGACGCCGAATTTCGAGCGGCCGGGGCGAACGCCGTACCTCTACTATTCGCGGTTCAACGACAATGGCGCGGACCGCGACCTCGTGCGCGTTCCCCTGATCTTCACCCAGTTCTGATCGCCGTCCGGGGACTTGTTGCCGCTGGATCGCAGCGGGCAGCGATCACCCATCCGTGCCTTTCCGTCCAGGGAACAATGGAGCCCAACTACGACATCGAGGACGTCGCGGGCGGAGTGCCGCTGAAGATGTGGACCCGCGGTGTGCCGGTGGAAGCGGCGGCGAAGCAGCAGTTGGCCAACGCGGCGCGCCTGCCCATCGTCTTCAGGCACATCGCCGCGATGCCGGACGTCCACTTCGGGATCGGCGCGACGGTGGGCTCGGTGATCGCGACCTCGAGGGCGATCATTCCCGCCGCGGTTGGCGTGGACATCGGCTGCGGCATGATGGCCTGCAAGACGACGCTGCGCGCGGAAGATCTGCCCGACAGCCTGTCCGGGCTGCGTGCGGCGATCGAACGCGCCGTTCCGCACGGCCGTTCGCCCGGATCGCGCGATCCGGGCGCCTGGAGCCGCGTGCCGGAACCGGTCGATGCGTCCTGGGCGCGGCTCGAGCCGGAATTCACCGAACTGTGCCGGGACTATCCGAAGCTGAGCAAGACCAACAACCGCAATCATCTGGGAACGCTCGGTACGGGCAACCACTTCATCGAGGTCTGCCTGGACGAGGCGGGCGCCGTCTGGTTCATGCTGCACTCCGGCTCGCGCGGCGTTGGCAATTTCATCGGCACGATGTTCATCGAGCTCGCCAGGCAGGACGCGATCCGAAACAACGCGAACCTGCCTGACCGCGACCTCGCGTACTTCGAGGAAGGCTCGCGATACTTCGGAGACTATGTCCGCGCCGTTGGCTGGGCGCAGAATTTCGCGCAACTGAACCGCGCGGTCATGATGCGAAGGGTTGTGGAAGCCGCGCAGGCAGCCCTGCGGAAGAATTTCGAAAACCACGTCGAGGCGGTGAACTGCCATCACAACTACGTGCAGCGGGAGCGCCATTTCGGCCAGGATGTGTTCGTCACGCGCAAGGGCGCCGTGAGCGCCAGGCGCGGCCAGCTTGGCATCATTCCCGGCAGCATGGGTGCGCGCAGCTACATCGTGCGCGGCAAGGGCAACCCCGAAAGCTTCGAAAGCTGCTCGCACGGGGCGGGCCGCGCCATGAGCCGTGGCGAGGCCAGGCGCCGCTTCACGATCGCGGATCACCGCGCCGCAACCGCCGGCGTGGAGTGCCGCAAGGACAAGGACGTGATCGACGAAACGCCGATGGCCTACAAGGACATCGATGCGGTGATGGACGCGCAGAAGGATCTGGTGGAAGTCGTCCACACCCTGAAGCAGATCGTTTGTGTCAAGGGGTAGCGACACCGCGCCCCGCCAGGTGGAAGCGCGAGTAGTGGCTTGCGGGTCCGACCTCTGTAGGTTCTCAGAATACTTGCGATCTGTGCATAGCGTCTCGCCATTGGCAACTACTCTGAGAGTGCGAATGGCTCCGTTCTCAGAATTACTGCAAGTTTCCTGCGGCGTGGGGAAGGGTCGACCCCGTTGACCCTCTGCAAGCGGGCGCGAACCATTGGCGTTCTGACTATGCCTAGTCTTCGCAGGCTTCGCAATCGCAGTTGAAACGCTGGCCGCCGCATGCAGGACATCGTTCGACGTCGCAGCCTTCAACATGAAACTCTCCCTTGACGACGGCGCAATCGTGGCAAGGCCGTCGGTTGGCACCCCAATCGTCCTCTTCCTCTCCGTAGCGGACGCGCGCCACTACCTGGCCATTCGCAATGCAGGTCGTGATCTCCTGCGCCTGGCGGATTCGCTCGGGCCAGTCGGGAGTCATCGACACCCCGCGAAATTCAATCTTTGGCAGAGATTCCGTCATGGCCGGGTTGCTGCCCGCGGCGGCGCGCTGCCCTCACCCCCGGCCCCTCTCCCGCTGCGCGGGCGAGGGGAGAGCGCGGCGCGGCGTTCAAACCGGAGGGCGGGTGCCTCGGTTTGCGATTCAAACGTCGATATTCCCCGCCGCCAGCGCATTCGCCTCGATGAACAGCCTGCGCGGCTCCACCTCGTCGCCCATCAGCGTGCTGAAGATCGCATCCGCGCCGATCGCGTCCTCGATCTGCACCTTCAGCAGCCTGCGCACCGCGGGATCCATCGTCGTCTCCCACAGCTGCCCGGGATTCATTTCTCCCAGCCCCTTGTAGCGCTGCTTGCCGACGCCGGTCTCCGCCTGGTCCAGCAGCCACTTCATCGCCGAGCGGAAGTCGGCGGCCGGCGCCTCCTTCGACTTGTCGCCCTCGCCGCGCGCCACGCGCGCGCCTTCGCCGAGCAGCCCCTTGAACACCTTCGCCGCCGAAACCAGCACCGCGTAGTCGGCGCCGTGCGTGAAGTCGGCGTCGATCGTCGACGCCTTCACGTTGCCGTGCTGGCGCCGCTCGATCCTCAGGCGGTACTTGTCGATCCGCGCGTCGATCTGCGCCTCGACCGTCGCGGTCTCGCCGTCCGAGGCCGACAGTGCCTCGCTCAGCGCCTCGGCGCAGCGGCGCGCGGCCGGCTCGTCGTGCAGGTCGACCTCGACGCCGTTGAGGATCGCTTCGAGCGCCCCGCGGTCGATCACGCGCGACAGCCGCTGTACCACGGCGTCGGCTGTCAGGTACTGGCGCGCCAGCTCGGCCAGCGCTTCGCCGGCGATCGGCCGCGCCGCGGCGTAATCCTGGGCGTCCGGGTACAGCCGCGCGCCGTCGAGCGCCAGCCGCAGCATGTAGAGCGACAGCTCGTGGTCGTCCTTCAGGTAGCTCTCGGACTTGCCGTGCTTGACCTTGTAGAGCGGCGGCTGCGCGATGTAGATGTGGCCGCGCTCGACCAGCTGCGGCATCTGGCGGTAGAACAGCGTCAGCAGCAGCGTGCGGATGTGCGCGCCGTCGACGTCGGCGTCGGTCATCACGATGATCCGGTGATACCGCAGCTTGTCCGGATTGAAATCCGGCCCGATGCTGGTGCCCAGCGCGGTGATCAGGGTCGCGATCTGCTCCGAGGCGATCAGCTTGTCGAACCGCGCGCGCTCGACGTTGAGCACCTTGCCGCGCAGCGGCAGCACGGCCTGGAACTTGCGGTCGCGCCCCTGCTTGGCCGAGCCGCCGGCCGAATCGCCCTCGACGATATAGAGCTCGCACTTCGCGGGGTCGCGCTCCTGGCAGTCGGCGAGCTTGCCGGGGAGCCCGGCGCCGTCCAGCACGCCCTTGCGGCGCGTCATCTCGCGC
>CAZEIW010000168.1:0-32951 GCA_964512305.1 uncultured Burkholderiaceae bacterium
CGGGATGCCGGCGAACCGCCCGAGCCCGTCGGTCGACGACAGCAGCCTGTCGCGACGCCGTGCGCCGCCGGCGCGGAACTCGACCGCCTTGGCGCGCAGCATCAGGTGCGGAAAATCGACGTTCCACGCATGCGGCGGCACGTACGGGCACTTGGTCATGAAGCACACGTCGCACAGGTAGCACTGGTCGACGACCTGGTGGTACTGCTGCTTCGGGACCGTATCCAGCTCGCCGCTGGCGCTGTTGTCGACCAGATCGAACAGGGTCGGGAAGGCGCCGCACAGGCTCACACAGCGACGGCATCCGTGACAGATGTCGAAAACGCGCTCCATTTCCTTTTCGAGCGCGGCACGGTCCCAGAACGCGGGCTCTTTCCAGCCGATCGGGTGGCGGGTGGGCGCCTCCAGGCTGCCTTCTCTGGATGTCATCGATCCTGTCCTTCATCCCCGGTGCGGCCGGCGGCGCCGCATGCGGCCGCGGCACGCCGGGCGTGCCGGCCCGTGCGCACCGGCGCGCGGACCCGGCGCCTCGCCGTCAGTCGACGACCGCGTCGAGTGTGCGCTGGAACTTGTTGGCGTGCGAGCGCTCCGCCTTCGCCAGCGTCTCGAACCAGTCGGCGATCTCGTCGAAGCCCTCGGAGCGCGCGGTCTTGGCCATGCCCGGGTACATGTCGGTGTACTCGTGCGTCTCGCCGGCGATCGCCGCCTTCAGGTTCGAGCGCGTCGGCCCGATCGGCAGGCCGGTTGCCGGGTCGCCGACCTGTTGCAGGTAATCGAGGTGGCCGTACGCGTGGCCGGTCTCGCCTTCGGCTGTCGACCGGAACACCGCCGCCACGTCGTTGTAGCCCTCGACGTCGGCCTTCGTCGCGAAGTACAGGTAGCGCCGGTTGGCTTGCGACTCGCCGGCGAACGCGGCCTTCAGATTGCCTTCCGTCTTCGATCCCTTCAGTTCCATGAAACCCTCCGAGTTGATCCGTGCGCACACGTCGCGGCCCATCGGGGCCGGCGCGTTGCAAAATCTACGCGCCCGGCCACGATTGCACAAATGAATTGTTGCAATTCTCTCGATAGCGCACAGCTATCATCCCGGCCGCACGAAGCTGCGTCTTTCGCGTAGGGGAGCGCCCGGGACCGGACGTCAGAAGTCTTCGGCGGCGAGGGCGAGCGCGCCCGCGCCGCCCGCGAGGATCGCGGTCAGCAGGCCCGGCGCCGACGAAACCACGTGATCGCCGAAGAAGCGCGCGCTCGCGATCTTGCGCCGGTAGAAGGCGGCATCGCCTCCTGCCGCCGCCAGCCTGTCGTCGGCGGCGAGCGCCGCCCGAGCAAGCTGCCATCCGCCATGCACGATGCCGGCCAGCTTCAGGTACGGCACCGATCCCGCGAAGGCGCGCCGGATGTCGGCACCGTAGGCCTCGACCAGGTAGCTGACCGCGCGCTGATACGCGTCGACCGCGGTGTTCAACTGGTTGCGAATCGCGGCGAAGTCGGTTCCCGGGCGCGCGCCAAGCTCGGAGAGCGTCGTGCGCATCTCGGCGGTCAGCATGCGCGCAACGGCGCCGCCGTCGCGCGCGGTCTTGCGGCCGAGCAGGTCGTTGGCCTGGATCGCGGTGGTGCCCTCGTAGATCGGCAGGATGCGCGCATCGCGATAGTGCTGGGCGGCGCCGGTTTCCTCGATGAAGCCC
Source organism: uncultured Burkholderiaceae bacterium (assembly GCA_964512305.1). GTDB lineage: Bacteria > Pseudomonadota > Gammaproteobacteria > Burkholderiales > Burkholderiaceae_F > CAZEIW01. The sequence continues at coordinate 1,683 of CAZEIW010000168.1, forward strand.
ATGCCCCCGTGGACCTGGATGCCGAGCGAGGCGACCTCGACCGCCATCTCCGTGCTCCATCCCTTGACGATCGGGACCATGTATTCGTACACGGATTCCGCACGCTCGCGAACCGCCGGGTCCGGGTGGTGCAGGGCGACGTCGGCGTGCGCGGCGGCGACGTAGGCGATCGAACGCGCGGCCTCGGTGTGCGAGCGCATCAGCATCAGCATCCGGCGCACGTCGGCGTGCTGGATGATCGGCACCGCGCCCGGGGAGCCCTCGACCGCGCGGCTCTGGACCCGTTCCTTCGCGTACGCGGCCGCCTGCTGGTACGCGCGCTCGGCGACCGCCACGCCCTGCATGCCGACCTGGAACCGGGCCGCGTTCATCATGATGAACATCGTCTCGAGGCCGCGGTTCTCGCCGCCGAGCATCTCGCCGATGGCGCCGCGCCCGGCTTCGCCGTGGCCTTCCCCGAACATCAGGACCGCGGTGGGGCTCGCCTTGATGCCGAGCTTGTGCTCGATCGACGCGCAATACACGTCGTTGCGCGGACCGCGCGAGCCGTCGCGCCCCGGCACGAACTTCGGCACGATGAACAGCGACAGGCCCCTGACGCCCTCGGGGGCGCCCGGCAGGCGAGCGAGCACCATGTGGACGATGTTCTCGGCGAGGTCGTGCTCGCCGTAGGTGATGAAGATCTTCTGGCCGAAGAGCCGGTAGCGCCCGTCGGGCTGCGGCTCGGCGCGCGTGCGCACCAGCGCGAGATCCGACCCGGCCTGCGGTTCCGTCAGGTTCATGGTGCCGGTCCAGCGGCCGTCGATCAGCCGCGGGACGTACAGCGACTTCTGCGCGTCCGACCCGGCGATCATGAGCGCCTCGATCGCGCCGTCGGTGAGCAACGGACACAGCGCGAACGACAGGTTGGCCGACTGAAGCATCTCCATGCACGGCGTGGCGACGACGTGCGGCAGGCCCTGGCCGCCGTACTCGACCGCGTGCGGAAGGCCCTGCCAGCCGCCCTCGACGAAGGCGCGAAACGCCTCCTTGAAACCGGGCGTCGTGGTGACGGCGCCGTCCGACCAGGACGAAGGCTGGGTGTCGCCGCGGCGGTTCAGCGGTGCCACCACGTCCGACATCAGCGCCGCGCAGCCCTGCAGCACGGCATCGACGGTATCGTCGCTCGCCTCTTCGTAGCCGGGCAGGCGCTGCACGTCGTGCAGGCCCGCGAGCTCGTCCATCACGAAGCGCATCTCGCGCAGCGGGGCCTGGTAATTCATCGTCGAACCTCGAAAGGGGTCGGCACGAGCCGGCGATCCGGCCTCAACCGAGCTGTTTGAGCAGCTCCGGCAGCGCCTCGAAAAGATCGGCGACCAGGCCGTAGTCGGCAACCTGGAAGATCGGCGCGTCGGGATCCTTGTTGATCGCGACGATGACCTTGGAGTCCTTCATCCCGGCCAGGTGCTGGATCGCGCCGGAGATGCCGATCGCCATGTACAGCTGCGGCGCGACGACCTTGCCGGTCTGCCCGACCTGCCAGTCGTTGGGGGCGAAGCCCGCGTCGACGGCGGCGCGCGAAGCGCCCAGCGCCGCGTTCAGGCGGTCGGCCAGAGGCTCGAGCAGCTTGAAGTTCTCGGCGGAGCCCAGCCCGCGCCCGCCGGAGATCACGACCTTGGCGCCCTGCAGCTCGGGCCGGTCGGACTTGGCGACCTCGCGCCCGACGAAGCTCGCCAGGCCGGTGTCGGCGACGGCATCGACGGTCTCGATCGCTGCCTGGCCGCCCGCGCCCGCGGGATCGAAGCTGGTCGGCCGCACCGTGACGAACTTGATCGGGTCGGCGCATTGCACGGTCGCGATCGCGTTGCCGGCATAGATCGGGCGGGTGAAGGTATCGGGCCCCTGCACCGACATCGCGTCCGAGATCTGTGCGCAGTCGAGCCTGGCGGCCGCGCGCGGCAGCACGTTCTTGCCGAAGCTCGTCGCCGGCGCGAGCACGTGCGTATAGCCCTTGGCAAGCGCGACGATCTGCTCGGCAACGTTCTCGGCCAGCCCCTCGGCCAGGTGCGGGGCGTCGGCCAGCAGCACGCGCGAGACGCCCGCCACCGCGGCGGCCCGCTCCGCCACCCCACGGCAGCCGTGGCCTGCGACCAGCACGTCGACGCCGCCGCCGATCTGCGAGGCCGCCGTCACCGTGTTGAGCGTCGGGCTGCGCAGCGCCCGGTTGTCGTGCTCGGCCAGTACCAGTACCGTCATTGTCTTCGCTCCCCGGCGGCTTCAGCCGATCACTTTGGCGTCGGTGCGAAGCTTCGCGACCAGCGTCGCGACGTCGGGTACCTTGATGCCTGCCTTGCGCGGCGGCGGCTCCGACACCGACAGCGTGCGCAGGCGCGGCGCGGCGTCGACGCCGAGGTCGGCCGGCTTGAGGGTCTCGAGCGGCTTCTTCTTCGCCTTCATGATGTTGGGCAGAGTCACGTAGCGCGGCTCGTTCAGGCGAAGGTCGGTCGTCATCACCGCCGGCAGCCGTACCGACACGGTTTCCAGGCCGCCGTCGACCTCGCGCGTGACCTTGGCGCTGCCGCCGGCGAGCTCGAGCTTGGAGGCGAACGTCGCCTGGCCGACGCCGGCCAGGGCGGCGAGCATCTGACCCGTCTGGTTCGAGTCGTCGTCGATCGCCTGCTTGCCCAGGATCACGAGCTGGGGCTGCTCGCGCTTGAAGAGCGCGGCGAAGATCTTCGCGACCGCCAGGGGCTGCAGCTCGGCGTCGGTCTCGACCAGGATCGCGCGGTCCGCGCCGATCGCGAGCGCGGTGCGCAATGTCTCCTGGCACTGGGCCGGCCCGCACGAGACGGCAATCACCTCGGTTGCGGTGCCGGCCTCCTTCAGGCGCACCGCCTCCTCGACCGCGATCTCGTCGAACGGGTTCATCGACATCTTGACGTTGGCGATGTCGACACCGCTGCGATCGGACTTCACGCGCACCTTGACGTTGTAGTCAACCACGCGCTTGACGCCAACCAGCACCTTCATTGTCGTTTGGTAACCGTACCGGTCTCGATCAGGGAACACTGACTATATACGAACTCGACCCGGCGGCGCGCGCCCGCCCGCGCGCGTTCGGCCGGCACCCCCGGCCACGCCGATACCGCGTTTCAGGACAGGTCGCGCACGATCTCGCGCGCCGCGTTGTGGCCGGGCGCGCCGCTGACGCCGCCGCCCGGATGGGCACCCGAGCCGCAGTGGTACAGGCCCGCGATCGGCCCGCGGTAGCGCGCGTAGCCGATCAGCGGGCGGAAGCTGAACAGCTGGTCGAGCGACAGCTGGCCGTGGAAGATGTCGCCGCCGACCAGGCCGAAGTCGCGCTCCAGGTCGAGCGGCGACCAGGCCTTGTAGCCGAGCAGCGAGCGCCGGAAGTTGGGACAGTAGGCTTCGACCGTGGCGAAGATCGCCGCCACCGCCTCCTCCTTGAGGCTGTCCCAGCCCGCCGCCGGCGCCGGGTCGAACTGCTGGCAGAACAGGCTCGCCACGTGCGCGCCGCGCGGCGCCAGCGAATCGTCGATCACGCTGGGAATCAGCATCTCGATGATCGGCTCGGCCGCGTAGCCGCTTTTTACGGCGTCGTGCCAGGCACGGTCCATCGCCGCCAGCGACGGGCCCAGCACGATGCCGCTCGCGTGATGCGGCTGCGGCGAGGTCCCGGGCGCACACCGGAAGTCGGGCAGCTCGGACAGCGCGACGTTGACCCGGAACGAGCCGGAGCCGCAGCGGTAGGCGCCGATCGCGCGCGAGAAGTCGGCCGGCAGCGCCGCCGGCTCGACCAGACGCTGGTACAGGAGCTTCGGATTGACATTGGCGGCGATCGCCCGGGCGCGCAGCTCGCGGCCGTCGTCGAGGCGCACGCCGACCGCCCGGCCGCGGTCGACCAGCACCTCGCGCACGCCGCAGTCGAGCTCGATGCGCACGCCGCGCGCCGCGGCCTCCTCGGCCATCAGCGCCGTGATGCGGCCCATGCCGCCGATCGCGTGACCCCAGACGCCGGGCTTGCCGTTGACCTCGCCCAGGCAGTGGTGCAGCAGCACGTAGGCCGAGCCCGGCGCGTACGGACTGGCGAAGTTGCCGACCACCGAGTCCCAGCCGAGGATCGCCTTCAGGGGCTCGGACTCGAAGGTCGCATCGAGCCAGTGGCCGGCGCTCTTCGTGAACACGTCGAGCAGGTCGCGCTGGCTGTCGCGCGGCAGGCCGCCGAATTCGACCAGCAGCCGCGCCGCCGCGGCCAGGTCGCGCCAGCCTTCGAGCACGAGCCTGCCCCCCACCTGCGGCGGCGCGCGCAGCATCCAGCCGCGAAGCAGCGTGCCGATGCGGCCCAGGCGATCGTAATACGCGGGCAGCTGCTCGGCGTCGCGGGCGGAGAACCTGCCGACCTCCGCACGCGTGCGGGCCGCATCGCCGCCGAAGCGCAGGCTGCGGCCGTCGGGCAGCGGCACGAAGTTCGGGAACGACCGCTCGACGATGCGCAGCCCGCGCTCGGCCAGGCGCAGGTCGGCGATGACCTTCGGGTGCAGCAGGCTCACGGTATAACTGGCGCTGGAGTTCCGGAATCCGGGAAAGAACTCCTCGGTCACCGCCGCGCCTCCGGCGACCGCACGGCGCTCGACCACGTGCACCTCGAGCCCCGCCGCGGCCAGGTAGCAGGCGCAGACCAGGCCGTTGTGGCCCGCCCCGATCACGAGCACATCGAGCGGCTTGCCGGCGGTCACCGGCAGCGCTCGCGGCCGGCGTGCGCCGAGCGGCATGGACGTGTTGGCGCTCCGTCCCCGGCAAGCGCCCGGATTTGACACATATCGACCTACCGTGGACCCGGTTTCCGGTACATTGTCAGCATCACGGGTGGCCGAATCCGCGGTTTCGGGCCGCGACCGCCCGCCCGGCCGGGATTAGAGCAGGGATCGAGTGACACAGGAAGCCGCGACAGCAGCGACATCGGCCCCCGGCAAGCCGCGCGTCCTGATCGCCGACGGGTCGCGCAGCGTCCGGTCCGCGCTCGGGGGCCCGCTGCGCGAGCGTTTCGACGTGCGCGAGGTGGTCGACGGCGAGGCCGCATGGCAGGCCGTGCTGCTCGACGCGTCGATCCGCGTGCTGATCGCCGACCTGTCGCTGCCCAAGGTCAACGGCTTCGATCTGCTCACGCGGGTGCGCAGCTCCAAGGTGCAGCGCATACGCGAATTGCCCGTGGTCGTGATGAGCAGCGGCGACGGCGATCCCGCCGAGCGCCAGCGGGCCGGCTCGCTCGGTGCGACCGATTTCCTGCTGAAGAATGCCTCCGGCCCGGACCTGCTGACGCGCCTCGAGGTCCTGGTCAAGCTGGCGAGCACGCGCGAGGCGCTCGTCGAAAGCCAGGCCTCGCTGGAATCGGCGCGCACCGTCGACCCCGACACCGAGCTGCTCAACATGCAGTTCTTCGACAAGCAGGTCGACAAGCTGGTCTCGTTCGCGCGCCGCAGCCTGTCCGACGTGGCCGTGATCTGCGTGCGGGTCGAACTGTCGATGCCGCAGTCCGAGACCTGGGAAGGCGAGATCGAGCAGCGCATCAAGCTGGTCGGCCGCGCGCTGGCGGCGTCGATCCGCCTCGAAGACCTCGGGACGCGCTCGGACCGCCTCGAATTCTGCGTTGCGACCCAGGCCAACGGCCTGACCGGCATCCTGCGCTTTGCGGCGCGGCTGCGCAAAGTGCTCGAGAACATCGACGCCGCCGGACCCGGGGTCGAGGTCTGGACCTGCATCGGCGTGGCGACGCTGTCGGAGGAGCTGCGCCGGGGCGCCGAGGAGCTGCGCGCGCTGGCGCAGAAGCGGGCCAACCAGGCGCAGACGTCGCGCTCGCGCCGCATCATCCTGGGCACTTCCGACGGCATGGCGCCGGGCGCGCTCGATCAGCGCGCCGACGACGGCTCAATGGACATCAATCTCGCGCTCGCGCTGATCCGCGCCGGGCGCGCGGGCGAAGTGGTCGCGCACCTGCCCCGCCTGCTCGATCAGCTCAATCCGCTGCTCAAGCTGGTGCGCCAGCAGCAGGAGCTGCAGGCCTCCAAGGGCGAGGGGGACAAGGTCGAGTGACGGGCTACCGCGAATTCCACCGCCGGTCGATCGAGGAGCCGGAGGCCTTCTGGGGCGAGCAGGCCGCGCTGATCGACTGGCGCACGCCGTTCGCGCGCGTGCTCGACTACTCGCACCCGCCGTTCGCACGCTGGTTCGTCGGAGGAACGACCAACCTGTGCCACAACGCGATCGATCGCCACCTGCCGGCGCGCGCCGCGCAGGCCGCCCTGATCTACGTGTCGACCGAAGTCGGGCTCGAGCGCAGCTACACGTTCGCCGAGCTGCATCGCGAGGTCAATGCCTTCGCCGGCATGCTGCGCGGGCTCGGGGTCGGCCGCGGGGATCGGGTGCTGATCTACATGCCGATGGTTCCCGAGGCGGCGTTCGCGATGCTCGCGTGCGTGCGGATCGGCGCGATCCACTCGGTCGTGTTCGGCGGCTTCGCCTCGCACAGCCTGGCGACCCGCATCGACGACGCGCGCCCGGCGGCGATCGTGTCCGCCGACGCCGGCTCGCGCGCCGGCAAGGTCGTGGCGTACAAGGGATTGCTCGACGAGGCGATCGCGGCGTCGCGCTTCCCCCCGCGCCACGTGATCCTGGTCGATCGCGGCCTGGCGCCGATGACACGCGTGCCGGGGCGCGACCTCGACTACGCCGCGCTGCGCGCCGCCCACCTCGGCGACCAGATCGCATGCGAGTGGCTCGAGGCCGGCGAGCCCTCGTACGTGCTGTACACGTCGGGAACGACGGGCATGCCCAAGGGTGTGCAGCGCGACACCGGCGGCCACGCGGTGGCGCTGGCCGCCTCGATCAGGCACGTGTTCTGCGGCAATCCCGGCGAGACCTATTTCGCGACCAGCGACATCGGCTGGGTGGTCGGCCACAGCTACATCATCTACGGCCCTCTTCTCGCGGGCATGTCGACGATCCTGTACGAGGGAACCCCGCTTCGCCCGGATGGCGCGGTCTGGTGGAGCATCGTCGAGAAGTACCGCGTTAGCGTGATGTTCTCGGCGCCGACCGCGATCCGGGTGCTGAAGAAGCAGGATCCGGCGCTGCTCAAGCGCCACGACCTGTCCTCGCTGCGCACCTTGTTCCTCGCCGGCGAGCCGCTCGACGAGCCGACCGCACGCTGGATCGCCGAAGGCCTCGGCAAACCGGTGGTCGACAACTACTGGCAGACCGAGACGGGCTGGCCCATCCTCGCCATTCCGCGCGGCGTCGAGGCGCTGCCCTCGAAGTTCGGCAGTCCGGGCGTTCCCTGCTACGGCTATGACGTCAGGCTGTACGACGAGAACACCGGCGCGGAGGTCGGCAACAACCAGAAGGGCGTGGTCGCGATACAGGGGCCGTTGCCGCCCGGTTGCATGACCACCGTCTGGGGCGACGACGAGCGCTTCGTGACGACCTACTGGCGCAGCGTGCCGGCGCGGATGGTCTACTCCACGTTCGATTGGGGCATCCGCGACGACGACGGCTACTTCTTCATCCTCGGTCGCACCGACGACGTGATCAACGTCGCCGGCCACCGGCTCGGCACGCGCGAGATCGAGGAGTCGATCAGCTCGCATCCGGCGATCGCCGAGGTGGCGGTGGTCGGCGTCGCCGATGCCCTGAAGGGCCAGGTCGCGATGGCGGTGGCCGTGGTTCGCGATCCCGCCTCGATCGCCACGCCCTCGCAGCGCCTGGCGCTCGAAGGCGACGTGATGAAGACGGTCGACGGCCAGCTGGGGGCGGTGGCGCGCCCGGCCCGCGTGCTGTTCGTCTCCGCCCTGCCGAAGACGCGCTCGGGCAAGCTGCTGCGTCGTTCGATCCAGGCGGTCTGCGAAGGGCGCGACCCGGGCGACCTGACCACGATCGAGGACCCCGGCGCGCTCGAGCAGGTGCGCGCCGCGGCCGCCGGAAAGTAGGTCCCGCGCCCGCCCGGGCAGCGGTCCACCCGGTCCGGCAATGGACATGACGCCGAGCTACGTCGCGTCGGCGCTGCTGCTGCCGCCAACGCTGCTGCTGCTGCTCGCGCTCGCGGCGCTGGCGCTGATGCGCCGGCGGCGGCGCCTCGGCGCCGCGCTGTGCGCGCTGTGCCTCGTGGCCACGCTGGCGCTGTCCACGCGCGCGGTCGCCGACGTGCTGCTGCGGTCGCTCGAGCCGCCGCCGCTGCAGGCGCCGGAGCGTGCCGGCGCGCAGGCGATCGTCGTGCTGGGCAGCGGACGCAACCTCGGCGCGCCCGAGTACGGGGGCGAGACCGTCAGCGGCAGCACGCTCGAGAATGTCCGCTACGGCGCGCGTCTGGCCCGCGCAACCGGCCTGCCGCTGCTCGTGACCGGCGGGCGGCCGACCGGGGGCAGCCAGAGCGAAGCGCAGCTCATGCGCGGCATCCTGGAGCGGGAGTTCGGCCTGCCGGTACGCTGGGTCGACCCGGCCGCCGACACAACGCGCGACAACGCCCTCAACAGCGCCGCGCTGCTCGCCCCGAGCGGCGTCGAGCGCGTGCTGCTGGTGACCGCGGCGGCGAAGATGCCGCGCGCCGCGGCCGCCTTCGAGCGCGCCGGCCTGCACGTGATCGCCGCTCCGACCAGCTACGCCGGGCAGCACGCCTGGCAGCCGACGCACCTGATCCCGAGCGCGGAGAGCCTGCCGCTCACCTATCTCGCGCTGCGCGAATGGGCCGCGATCGTGTGGTATCGGTTGCGGGGCTGATGTGATTCCGGGCGTTTCGAACCGCTCTCCTGCGCTCCGTGCGGGAGAGGGGATTTGCGCACTGCTGGCGGCCGCCGAAGTCGGCGTTTACCATGTGCCGATTCGACGAAGCGGGAACGGACAGCGAGGAGCGCCCGATGCTGACGAAGAAGGCCCTGGGCCTGCAGGACGTGAAGGCGATCGCCGCGGCGGCGGAGGCCGAAGCGGCGAAGAACAACTGGGCGGTGACGATCGCCATCGTCGACGACGGCGGGCACCTGCTGTGGCTGCAGCGGCTCGACGGCGCACCGCCGAGCTCGGCCTACATCGGACCGGAGAAGGCGCGCACGGCGGCACTCGGCCGGCGCGAGACCAAGCAGTACGAAGACATCATCAACCAGGGCAGGTGGGCGTTCCTGTCGGTGCCGGTGCTGCAGGGGATGCTCGAGGGCGGCGTGCCGATCGTGCTCGACGGCCAGACCCTCGGTGCGATCGGCGTTTCCGGAGTCAAGTCGACCGAGGACGCCCAGGTCGCGCGCGCCGGGATCGCCGCGCTGCGCCCATGAAGGATCTCGATCACATCGACCGCCGAATCCTCGAATTGCTGCAGCGCGATGGCAGGATGACCAATCAGGCGCTGTCGAACCAGATCGCGCTCAGCCCGCGCGCCTGCCTGGACCGCGTGCGCCGCCTGGAGCGCGGCGGCGTGATTACCGGTTACATGGCGCTGCTCGAGCCGCGCCGGATCGGCGCCTCGATGACGGTCGTGGTGGAGGTCTCGTTGCGCGACCAGTCGGCCGCCACCCATGCGCGCTTCGAGGCGCGGATGCGCAGCTGCAACGAAGTGATCGAATGCTTCCTGGTGTCCGGCCAGTGCGACTACGTGCTGCGCCTGGCCTGCGAAAGTCTCGACCACTACCGCGAACTGACCAACGGCTGGACCGACGACCCGACGCTCGGCATCGAGCGCATCGCCTCGAAGCCGGAGCTGCAGACCGTCAAGCCGTTCCGCGGCTATCCGCTGCGCTGAGCCGGAAGCTCGAGGCCCAGCGCCGTTCGCAGGTTCGTGCGCGCCTGCGACTCGAGCCTGGCCCGGAACGGCGCGGCATGGAAGATCTGCTCCCGCTCCAGCAGGCGGCCGTAGAACGCGCGGCGCAGCCGCTCGAAGAACGCCCACGCCCCGGCGTCGTCCGCGACGCCGATCAGCGGCCGTTGCTCGTCGAACAACTGGCGGGAGTAGTGCTCGAAGCGCGGCCGCGGAACGCCGAGGCGCACGAGGTCCAGATCCTGCACCAGCACCGACTCGGGGCTGCTGGGAACATGCTCGATCGTGTCGAGGATGATCGAGTACGCGCTGTCCACCGCCGACCGCTCGACGCCTACGGCATACACCCGCAGCAGCTGCGCGGACAGCGATTCGTTGATCCCGCGCGCGGCGCCGGGCACGTAGATCGCGTCGTGGAACAGGATCGCGAGCGACTGCGCCACCGACGGCCGCAAGCCGGCCTCCGCGGCCGCGTCGAACATCTCGTACACGTGCTGGCGGTCGTGGTAGTGGCGGTGCGGCTCGTCGTAGAACGACAGCACCTGCGCGATTCGCTCGACGGAGTATCCGGCGGCCGGCAGCGACGCGAGGCCGGGCCGGGTGGCGGAAAGAACGGGGGGAAGAACGGACATGGCCTCGCCGGAGAAACTGACATGGGCATCGCATGCTAGATCGCCGCACGCGCCAAGCCAACGGGAAGATTCGGCCATTTCGCCCCGGGGAAGCCGCGTTTTTGAGGGTTCCGTTTTTCCTACGCAGAGTTCCCGTAGGGGCTCTCCCCGCACCGGCCGTGGCCCGCTGCCGATTCGGCAGTGGTGCGTCTGCGGTGCCGCCGACTGTGAAATCAACGTGCGCAAAATCGTCCGCCGATGAATCCCGCCGTCACTAGACTGAATTCACCGCGCATGCAAGCGGGATCGCCCCGCCGCGCCCGACACAGTCACGGTTGCCGAAAATGTCCAAGCCCTCCCCCGAATCCCTGCAAGCGATCGCGCTCGAGCGCCGGGTCGCAGCCCCCAACTACCAGCCGCTTCCGGTCGTGCTGCAGCGCGCCGGCGGCGAATGGCTGTACGACGTCGACGGCCGGCGCTACCTGGATTTCATGAGCGCATATTCGGCGGTCAGCCACGGCCATGCCCATCCGCGCCTGGTCCGCGCCCTCACCGAGCAGGCGCAGCGCGTCGCGGTGACCTCGCGCGCCTACCACACGTCGGCGCTGGGCCCGTTCCTTGCCCGCCTGACCTCCCTCACCGGCCTCGACAAGGCCCTGCCCTCGAGCGGCGGCGCCGAAGCGGTCGAAACCGCGATCAAGGCGGCGCGGCGCTGGGGCTATCGCGTCAAGGGCATCGCGCCAGATCGCGCCAATATCGTCGTCGCGCGCGGCAACTTCCACGGCCGCACAACGACGATCGTCGGATTTTCCTCCGAACCGGCCTACCGCGACGGCTTCGGACCGTTCGCCCCCGGGTTCCGCCACTTCGATTTCGGCGACCCCGCTTCGCTCGCCGCCGCGATCGACGACAACACCTGCGCGGTCCTGATCGAACCGATCCAGGGCGAGGCGGGCATCATCGTGCCGCCGGACGGCTTCCTGCGCGCCGCGCGCGAATTGTGCGACCGCCACCGCGTGCTGCTGATCCTGGATGAGATCCAGTCCGGCCTCGGCCGCACCGGGCGCTGGTTCGCTTTCCAGCACGAGGGCATTGTTCCCGACGGCGTGATCCTCGGCAAGGCGCTCGGTGGCGGGCTGCTGCCTGTCAGCTGCTTCGTCGCCACGAGCGAAGTGATGGATCAGTTCGAGCCGGGCAGTCACGGCTCCACCTTCGGCGGCAACCCGCTGGCGGCGGCGGTCGGTCTGGAGGCCCTGAACGTGATCGAGGACGAAGGGCTGGTCGGACGCAGCGCCGCGCTCGGCCGTCACATGCTCGAGCGCCTGCGGGCCCTCGACAGCGGCCTGGTGCGCGAAGTGCGCGGGCGCGGCCTGTGGGCCGGCGTCGAGCTGGACGCCGACGCGGTCAGCACGCGTTCGGTGGTCGAGCGGATGGCGGAGCACGGCGTGCTGACCAAGGACACGCACGCCACCGTGATCCGGATCGCGCCGCCGCTGACGATCTCGCGCGAGGCGCTCGACTGGGGCATCGATGTGCTCGCCCGCTGCCTGCACGAATTCGAGCCGATCGCCGCGTCCGTGCCGGGCCGCAGCCGGGAGCGCCGCCACCGCCATTCGCCGGTGCCCGCGACCGGTGCGGCCGGCGACGCGGCGGCCGCCGCGCGCCCGCGCGCGCAGCTCATGATGTGCGCGCCGGACCATTTCGAGGTCAGCTACCGCATCAATCCCTGGATGGAACCCGCCCACTGGGCGGCGTCGTCCGCGCGCCTCGTCGGCGAGTCCCGCACCGCCTGGCTGGCGCTGAAGGCGGCCTACGAGCGCCTCGGTGCGCAGATCGAGCTGCAGCCGGCGCAACCCGGCCTGCCCGACCTGGTGTTCACGGCCAACGCGGGGCTCGTGCTCGACCGCAGGGCGCTGGTATCGCGCTTCAAGTGCGAGCCGCGCCAGGGCGAGGCCGCGGTCGATCGCGCGTTCTTCGAGCAGCTGCGCGCGCGCGGCGCGATCGACGCGGTCGTCGACACGCCGGCCGGACTGTGCTTCGAGGGCGCCGGCGATGCGATCTGGGATGCCACGCGCGGCGTGATCTGGTGCGGCTGGGGTCAGCGCTCGGACCGCGAAATGGCGCAGGTCATCGAGGCCACGTTCGGAGCCCCCGCGATCGCGCTGGAACTGGTCGATCCGCGCTTCTACCACCTGGACACCTGCATGTGCGTGCTCGAGCGGGGCGACGTCGTGATCTACCCGCCGGCCTTCTCGCCGGCGGCGCTCGCGACGCTCGAGGAGCTGGTCGGCCGCGAGCGCCTGATCGTGGCCGCGGCCGAGGACGCGCTGCACCTCGCGGTGAACTCGGTCTGCCTCGGTAGCGACGTCGTGCTCGGGCACGCGTCGCCGGCGCTGCGCGCGCAGCTCGCCGCGCGCGGCTATCGCGCGCACGTGGTGCCGCTCGATGCCTTCAACCGCTCCGGCGGCGCCGCCTACTGCCTGACGCTGCGGCTCGACCTGTCGACGCGGACGGCGCCGCGGTTCGACCTCGACCCCGGTCCGCGCGAGAGCGCCGAACTGCGCGTGGCCGCCTGAGGCCGCCGGCCGGGCTCAGCCGCGCGGCGGCTGGGCCCAGTTCGGCGGGCGCTTGGCGATGAAGGCGTCGACGCCCTCCTGGGCCGACGCGTCGACCATGTTGCAGGCCATTGTCTGGCCCGCCAGCTGGTAGGCGGCGTCGATACCCATCTCGACCTGGCGGTAGAACATCGCCTTGCCCATCGCGATCGCCGACGCCGGCTTGGCGACGATCGAGGCGGTCAGCGATTCGATCTCGGCGTCGAGGCGGTCGTCGTCGACCACGCGGTTGACCAGTCCGCGCGCCATCGCGGTGGCCGCGTCGATGAAATCGCCGGTGACCAGCATCTCGAACGCCTGCTTGCGGCCGACGTTGCGCGCCAGCGGGACCGAGGGCGTCGAGCAGAACAATCCCACGTTGATGCCCGACACCGCGAAGCGCGCCCCACGGGCGGCGACCGCGAGGTCGCACATCGCGACCAGCTGGCATCCGGCGGCGGTGGCGATCCCTTGCACGCGCGCGATCACCGGCTGCGGCATGGACTGGATCCGCATCATGACCCTGCCGCACTCGGCGAACAGCCACTGGTAATAGTCGAGCCGCGGGTTCGCCCTCATCTGCTTCAGGTCGTGGCCGGCGCAGAATGCCTTGCCGGCGCCGCCGAGCACGACCGCGCGCGCGGCCGGATCGGCGGCGATGCGGTCGAGGGTCTGCGCGAGCGCGGCCAGCATCTCCTCCGACAGCGAGTTGAACTGCTGCGGCCGGTTGAGGGTCAGGTGCGCGACGCCGCCGACGCGCCGTTCGACAACCAGCGGTTCGAGGCGCGACGAGTCGGTGGGAGCGTTCATCCGCAACTCCTTGAGCGGCCTGCCGATGTAAAAACTGCCACTATCCCCGGCCGGGCCGGAATGCGACACTTTGCATCAGATCAAGGCCACGATACCGGAGCAGGGATATATTCGCCAACCGCCGGCTTTGCCGCGCGTCGAGGGCGGTGCCACCCGGATGCCGCCCCACCCCTGACAAGGAGATCTAGATGATGGTTCCCGCCAGCGGCGGCAGCCGCCTGGGTGCGGCTTTCGTGGTCGCGCTCGTGGCCGTACTGGGCGCTGCGTTCGCCTCCCCGGCCTCGGCCCAGCAGCCGATCGTGATCAAGTTCAGCCACGTGGTGGCGGCCGATACGCCGAAAGGTCGCGCCGCCGAGCGCTTCAAGCAGCTCGCCGAGGAGCGCACCAAGGGCAAGGTCAAGGTCGAGGTGTACGCGAACAGCACGCTGTTCAAGGACAAGGAGGAGCTCGAGGCGCTGCAGCTGGGCTCGGTGCAGATGCTGGCGCCGTCGCTGGCCAAGTTCGGCCCGCTCGGGGTCAAGGAGTTCGAGGTGTTCGACATTCCCTACATGTTCCCGAGCACCGAGTTCCTGGAGCGGGTCGAGGAGGGCCCGATCGGCCACAAGCTGATGGCCAAGCTCGAGACCAAGGGCATCACCGGGCTGGCATTCTGGGACAACGGCTTCAAGATCTTCAGCGCCAACAAGCCGCTGAACGCGCCGGGCGACCTCAAGGGGCTGAAGATGCGGATCCAGAGCTCGAAGGTGCTCGAGGCGCAGATGCGCGCGCTCGACGCGATCCCGCAGGTCATGGCGTTCGGCGACGTCTACCAGGGCTTGCAGACCGGCGTGGTCGACGGCACCGAGAATCCGTGGTCGAACATGTACACGCAGAAGATGCACGAGGTGCAGAAGTACGCGGTCGACACGTATCACGGCTACCTGGGCTACGCGGTGATCGTCAACACCAAGTTCTGGAGCGGGCTGCCGCCCGACGTCCGGTCCGCGCTCGAATCGGCGATGAAGGACGCGACCAAGTACGAGCACGAGATCGCACGCAAGGACAACGACGACGCGATGGCCGCGATCGACAAATCGGGCCGCACCAAGATCATCCGCCTCACGGCCGAGCAGCGGGCGGCCTGGGTGAAGGCGCTCCTCCCGGTTCGCAAGGAAGTGGCCGGGCGCGTCGGCGCCGACGTGATCGACGAGATCGTCAAGGAACAGGCGGCGGCCGGCGTGCACTGAGCGTCTTCGAAGTCGACCAGGGCCGGCGCCCGCGCCGGCTCCCCGCTTCGCTTCCCGACCGGACTTCCGACCCATGCTGGCACTGAAGATTCTCGACCGCCTCGAGGAGATCCTGATCGGGACCCTGATGGCGGTGGCGACCGTCGTGATCTTCGCCTCGGTCGTGCTGCGCTTCCTGTCGACCGTGCCGCACGTCCAGGACTATGCGATCGGCCTGAACATGACCTGGGCGCAGGAGCTGTGCATCTTCCTGTTCGTGTGGATGTGCAAATTCGGCGCCGCCTACGGCGTGCGCGCCGGCGTCCATGTCGGCGTCGACGTGTTGATCAATCGCCTGGCACCGCGGCCGCGCAAGGTGATCGTGACCCTGGGGCTGCTGGGCGGAGTGCTGTTCACCGGCGTGGTCGGCACCCTGGGGGCCATTTTCGTGTGGGAGATGGGCCACACCGACCAGACCTCCGAGGACATGGAATTGCCGATGTGGATCGTCTACCTGTGCGTGCCGCTGGGCTCGTACTTGATGTGTTTCCGTTTCCTGCAGGTCCTCACGAGCTTCGTGCGCACCGGCGCGCTACCGCACCGCACGCAGGAGCCGGCCGAACATCCTGAGGCCGCGACGGCGGGCGACGCGCAGGGGGGTCGTGCATGAACGCGATGCTGATCTTCACCCTGCTGATCTTGCTGATGCTCACCGGCATGCCGGTGTCGATCTCGCTCGGCCTGACGGTGCTGACCTACCTGTTCACGATGACGCAGGTGCCGATCGAATCCGTGGCGCTGAAGCTTTTCACCGGCATCGAGAACTTCGGGATCATGGCGATCCCGTTCTTCATCCTCGCCGGCACGCTGCTGACCCAGGGCGGCGTCGCCCGGCGCATGATTCATTTCGCCACCACGATGGTCGGGCACCTGTACGGCGGGCTGGCGCTCGCCGGCATCATCGCGTGCGCGTTGTTCGCAGCCATTTCGGGTTCGTCGGTGGCGACCGTGGCGGCGATCGGCTCGATCATCCTGCCGGAGATGGTGGCGCGCGGCTTCCCGAAGCGCTTCGCGGCCGGCGTCATCACGACCAGCGGCGCGCTCGGCATCCTGGTGCCGCCGTCGATCGTGATGGTGCTGTTCGCGGTGTCGACCAACAATTCGGTCGGCAAGCTGTTCGCCGCCGGCATCGTGCCGGGGCTGGTCCTGGCGCTGGCGCTGGGCACCACGACCTGGCTGATCGCGCGCCGGCGCAAGCTGCCGAGGCTTCCGCGGGCAACCTGGGCCGAGCGCTGGCAGGCGCTGCGCGAGGCCTCGTGGGGGCTGGCGCTCATCGTGGTGGTGATCGGCGGCATCTACTCGGGCGTGTTCACGCCGACCGAGGCCGCCGCCTGTGCCGCCGTGTACTCGTTCATCGTCGTCGTGTTCGTCTACGGCGACCTGAAGCTGGCCCAGGTGCCGCGCGCGCTGCTCGACGCGGCGGCGATGAGCTCGATGCTGCTCTACATCATCACCAACGCTGTCCTGTTCAGTTTCCTGATGACGAGCGAGAACATCCCGCAGAGCATGGCCGACTGGCTGACCGCTCAGGGCCTGGGGCCGATCGCGTTCCTGCTGGTCGTCAACGTCCTGCTGCTGGTGGCCGGCAACGTGATGGAGCCCAGCTCGATCGTGCTCATCCTGGCGCCGATCCTGCTGCCGGTGGCGGTGCGCCTGGGCATCGATCCGATCCACTTCGGCGTGCTGATGATGGTCAACATGGAGGTCGGGCTGTGCCACCCGCCGGTCGGCCTGAACCTGTACGTGGCGTCCGGCATCACGCACATGGGCATCACGGAACTGACCGTCGCCGTGCTCCCGTGGCTGCTCACGATGCTGGGCTTCCTGGTGCTGGTGACCTACTGGCCGGCGCTGTCGCTGGTGCTGCCGCAGCTGCTGCACCTTTAGACGCGGCATTTACCCATAGCCGGCGTCATCCCCGGGCGCAGTCCCGGGGATCCACGTCGGTGCGAGGTGGAGGCGCTTCAGTCCTGCGCCGACCCCCGGGTCAAGCCCGGGGGCAGGCTTACGGATGGCCGGGACAAGCCCGGCCATGACAATGCGATTGGCGTCCTCGGTAGCAGGCGTCATCCCCGGGCGCAGTCCCGGGGATCCGTAAGCCTGCCCTCGGGCCCGACCCGGGGCTTGACCTGGGGGTCGTCGTGAACTGCGTGCGCTCCGGTCAGTTCCCGCTCCTGCCGATGAACCGGTACACCGCCGCGCCGAGCGCTCCGCCGGCGATCGGCGCCACCCAGAAAGCCCACAGCTGCTCCAGTGCCCAGCCGCCGGCAAAGAGAGCGACCCCGGTGCTGCGCGCCGGGTTCACCGACGTGTTGGTCACCGGGATGCTGATCAGGTGGATCAGCGTGAGCGCCAGTCCGATGGCGATCGGCGCGAAGCCCTTGGGCGCGCGCTCGTCCGTTGCGCCCAGGATGACGACCAGGAACATCGCGCTCATCACCACCTCGCACACCAGCGCGGCTCCGAGCGAGTACCCGCCCGGGGAGTGCGCGCCGTAGCCGTTCGAGGCGAAGCCGCCTGCGAGGTCGAAGCCGGCCTTGCCGCTGGCGATCAGGTAGAGCACCGCGCCGGCCGCAACGCCTCCCAGCACCTGGGCGACGATGTACGGCAGGAGCTGGTTCGCCGGGAATCGGCCTCCGGCCCAAAGACCGACCGAAACCGCCGGATTCAGGTGGCAGCCGCTGATGTGCCCGATCGCAAACGCCATGGTCAGCACCGTCAGGCCGAACGCGAGCGCGACACCCGCGAAGCCGATCCCCAACCCGGGAAACGCGGCGGCCAGGACGGCGCTGCCGCAGCCGCCCAGCACGAGCCAGAACGTTCCGACGAACTCGGCTCCATATTTCTGCATGACTCTCCCCCCTCGAAAGTTCGAACGCGCTACGTGTGAAATTGCAAGACGTTCACCCGCGCGCAACTCCCCTTTCCCGCGCGTGCGCGCCGGAGAGGCGAGAGCGTGCGAGGCCTGACGACTACACGTCGATCGCCGACATCGACTTCGCCTTCTGTCGCAGCAGGAACTTCTGGATCTTGCCGGTCGACGTCTTGGGCACCGGGCCGAACACGATGCTCTTGGGCATCTTGAAGCCGGCGAGGTGCTTGCGGCAGAAAGCGAGCAGCTCGTCGGCCCCGATCTGCGCGCCTTCCTTCAACTCGACGAACGCGCATGGGGTCTCGCCCCACTTCGGGTCGGGCTGCGCGACCACGGCGGCGGCAATCACCGCCGGATGCCGGTACAGCACGTCCTCGATCTCGATCGACGAGATGTTCTCCCCGCCCGAAATGATGATGTCCTTGCTGCGGTCCTTGATGCGGAAGTACCCGTCGTCCTGCTTGACCGCCAGGTCGCCGGTGTGGAACCAGCCGCCGGCGAACGCTTCCCGGGTCGCGGCCGGATTCTTCAGGTAACCCTTCATCATGATGTTGCCGCGGAACATCACCTCGCCCAGCGTCTCGCCGTCGGCCGGCACCGGCCGCATCGTCTCGGGATCGATCACGTCGACCGCTTCCTGCATCGGGTAGCGAACGCCCTGGCGCCCGTTCTTCACGGCGCGCTCGCCGACGTCGAGCCGGCTCCACGAGGGCTGCCTGGCGCACACCGTCGCAGGCCCGTAAACCTCGGTCAGGCCGTAGACGTGGGTCAGGTCGAACCCCATCCGGTCCATGCCCTCGATCATCGAGGCCGGGGGCGCCGCCGCGGCCACCATCGCATGGACCTTGTGCCCGATGCCGCGCTTGAGCTCGTCCGCGGCGTTGATTAGCATCGAGTGCACGATCGGCGCGCCGCAGTAGTGCGTCACCTGGTGCTCACGGATCGCATCGAAGACCGGGCGCGCCTCGACCCGCCGCAGGCACACGTTGACGCCGGCCATTGCTGCCACGGTCCAGGGGAAGCACCACCCGTTGCAGTGGAACATCGGCAGCGTCCAGAGATAGACCGGGTGGTGCGGCATGGCCCAGACCAGGATGTTGGACACCGCGTTCAGGTACGCGCCGCGGTGGTGGTAGACCACACCCTTCGGGTTGCCCGTCGTGCCGGACGTGTAGTTGAGCGCGATCGCGCCCCATTCGTCGGCGGGCGGCTGCCAGGCGAAATCCGGCGCACCGCCCTGCAGCAGCGTCTCGTAGTCGGAATCGCCGACCGGATCGCCCGCGCCCTCGAACACGGGGTCGTCGACGCGCACGACCTCGATCGGGCGCGCCGGGTCGCGCCGCGCCGCCAGCGCGGCCGCGGCCAGCGCGCCGAACTCCCGATCGACGATCAGCAGCTTCGCCTCGCCGTGTTCGAGCATGAACGCGATCGATGCCGCGTCCAGGCGCGTGTTGAGCGTGTTGAGCACGCAGCCCGCCATCGGCACGCCGAAGTGCGCCTCGACCATCTCGGGCGTGTTGGCCAGCATGGCCGCGACGGTGTCGCCGCCGCCGAGGCCGCGCCGCGCGAGCGCACCCGCCAGGCGCCGGCAGCGCTGATAAAGCTCGGACCAGGTGCGCCGGATCGCGCGCTCGCCGCTGCCGTGCACGACCGCGGGCAGGTCGGGAAACACGCTGGCCGAGCGCTCGAGAAAGGTCAGCGGTGAGAGCGGCGCGTAATTGGCGGCCACGCGCTCGAGGCCGGCGTCGAACAGCGAGCTGGGCATCGCAAACTCCGGTGGTCGGGTAGGGATGGGTTGGGTAGGCCGCACGCGCCCGCGCTCGTGCCGGAGGTGGCGCGTCAGAGCTGGGCCAGCGTTCGCACGTGCGCGACGACGCTGCGGCCGAGCGCGCTCAGGTTGTAGCCGCCCTCGAGCGTGCTGACGATGCGGCCGCCGCCATGGCGCGCGGCGAGCGACCGCATGCGGGCGGTCATGAAAGCGTAGTCGGCCTCGACCAGGCTCATCTGGCCGATGTCGTCCTCGCGGTGGGCGTCGAATCCGGCCGAGATGAAGACCATCTGGGGCTGGAAGGCTTCCAGCCGCGGCATCCAGACCTCGTCGACGACCTTGCGCACGACGTCGCCGCCGGTTCCGGCGGGAAGCGGCACGTTCACCATGTTTTTCGCGGGATTGTCGGTGCCGGCGTACGGATAAAACGGATGCTGGAAGAAGCTGGCCATCAGCACCCGCTCGTCGCCGCTGAAGATCTCCTCGGTCCCGTTGCCATGATGCACGTCGAAGTCGATCACCGCGACCCGTTCCAGCCCATGCACCTCCAGCGCATGCAGCGCGCCGATGGCGACGTTGTTGAGCAGGCAGAAGCCCATCGCCGCGTCCGGACGCGCGTGGTGCCCCGGCGGGCGCACCGCGCAGAACGCGTTGCCGAGCTCGCCGCCGACCACGCGGTCGGTGGCTTCGACGACCGCGCCCGCGGCGCGCAGCGCCGCGCCCCAGGACCTCGGATTCATCGAGGTATCGGGGTCGAGCGCCGCATAGCCGCGCTCTGGTATTCTGCACCGCAGCGCCTCGATGTATTCGGGATCGTGCGCGCGGGCGAGCGCTTCCAGCGACGCCTGCGGCGCGTCGATGTGGACCAGATGCGGCGCCAGTCCGGAGACGATCAGCTGGTCGTGGATCGCCGCCAGCCGCGCGGGACATTCCGGGTGCCAGGCGCCCATCTCGTGCGCCGCGCATTCGGCGTGCGTCAACAGCCCGGTGTGCACAGTTGAAGCCCCTTCTCGAATCCAGTGTCCCAAGCACGGGCACCGCGCCGATCGCCGCCGCGGATCGCTCCTCAGGAAGCACCATGTTAGAGAAATTCCAGGCTTGTGCCTCCCGCATTGCGGCAGTGATCGTCGGCAAGGAGCTGCAGATCCGCCAGAGCCTGACATGCCTGCTGGCGGGCGGCCACCTGCTGATCGAGGACGCCCCCGGCGTCGGCAAGACCACGCTCGCGCACGCCATCGCGATCTCGCTCGGACTGCCGTTCCGCCGCATCCAGTTCACGAGCGACCTGCTGCCTTCCGACGTGCTCGGCGTCACGGTCTACGAGCGCACGAGCGGCCAGTTCGTGTTCCACCCGGGACCGATCTTCAGCGAGGTGCTGCTGGCCGACGAGATCAACCGCGCCAGCCCGAAAACGCAAAGCGCGCTGCTCGAGGCGATGGAGGAGAGCCAGGTGTCGGTCGACGGCATCGCCCGTCCGCTGCCGCAGCCCTTCTTCGTGATCGCGACGCAGAACCCGCAGCACCAGGTCGGAACCTTCCCGCTGCCCGAGTCGCAGCTCGACCGGTTCCTGATGTGCATCACGCTGGGGTTTCCCGACCGCGCCGCCGAGCGCGCGCTGCTGTCGGGCGAGCCGCGGCGCGACATGCTGAAGACGCTGCCCGCGGTGGCGCGGGCGGCCGACCTGCTCGGTGCCCAGGCGCAGGTGAAGCGGATCTACGCGTCGGCGGCGCTGCTCGACTATCTGCAGGCGCTGCTGGCGCACACGCGCAGTTCGGGCACCTTTGCCGAGGGGCTCAGCCCGCGAGCGGGCCTGGCGCTGCTTTCGGCCTCGCGGGCGTGGGCCTGGCTCGATGGCCGCGACCATGTGATCCCCGAGGATGTCCAGAACGTGCTGCCGTGCGTGGTCGGACACCGGCTGCGCGGCGCGACCCGCGACGGCGGGCGCGCGCTGCACGGGCGCGAACTGGCCGCGCAGCTGATCCAGGTGGTCGCGGTGCCATGAGAACGCCCTTTGCGCCCGGCGCAAAGGCAGCCCGATGGGCACGCTGACCCAGTCCCTGCGGCTGCGCCTCGCGGCCCGGCTGACACGGCGCACGGGCGTCGATCTGGGCGAGATCACGCTCGACCGGCGCCGCGTCTTCATCCTGCCGACGCGGCCTGGCCTGCTGTTCGCGGCCGTGATGATGGTGCTGCTGTTCGGCTCGATCAACTACGCGCTGCAGCTGGGCTACCTGTTGACCTTCCTCGTGACCAGCATCGCGCTGGTCGGCATGTACCACACTCACCGCAACCTGTCGCGGCTGCAGCTCAAGGGGCAGCGCGCGGCCCCGGTTCACGCCGGCGAAACGGCATCGTTCGAGCTCCTGATCAGCAACCCGACGCCGGAAGCGCGCTTCGCGCTCAATTTCGCGCTGCTGATGCCGACGCGCCGCAAGCGCCGGCACGGCAAGGTCGAGCGTCCGATGCGCGGCGTCTGGGTCGACGTGCCGGCTGCCAGCACGGCACAGGTCGGCATCGGGATGCCGACCCGGCGGCGCGGCCGGCGGCCGTGCCCGCGAATCCGCATCGGAACCCGCTATCCCTTCGGCTTGTGGGAAGCCTGGGCCTACCTCACGCCGTCGCTGTCGGCGATCGTCTACCCCACACCCGAGGCCGATCCGCCGCCGCTGCCGCTGGGCGGGGGCGGCGACCTGAGCGAATCGGCCGCTCTGATCGCCGGCGGAGACGACTTCGGCGGCGTGAGACCGTACCAGCCGGGCGACCCGCGCCGGGCGATCGCCTGGAAGCTCGCAGCCCGCAGCGACGAGCTGACGGTCCGGCTGTTCGAATCGAACGCCGGCGAGGAGATCGTGCTCGACTTCGATGCCATGCCGTCGTCGCTGGGCATCGAGGCGAGGCTCTCGCGCCTGACGAGCTGGGTGCTGATGGCCGAGGCCGCCAACCTGCGCTACGGCCTGATGCTGCCGGGCGCAGCGCTGCTTCCCGGATCGGGCGCGCGGCACCGCGAGCGCTGCCTGGAAACACTGGCGCTCTTCCGGGCGGACTAGGGTCTTGTCGAACCCGGCGACAGGGACCTTCTCCAGTGCGGCGCCGCGCGCGGCCGCGGGCCGCTGGCGTGCCATCGCGTCGTGGCTGCAGCCGCTGGTGTCGAGCGGCGAGCGCGAGCGACGCGATCTGTCGGTGCTGCTGCTCGTGGTCGCGGTGGTGGTCGTGCCGCATTTCGACCATCTGCCCTGGTGGTCGACCGCGGTGGTGTGCGGGCTGTGGACCTGGCGCGCCTGGCTGACGTGGACGCGCCGTCCGCTGCCGGGACGGTTCGCGATGGTGCCTTTGCTGGCGGCGGCGTCGGTCTCCGTGTGGCTGCAGCACGGCACCCTGTTCGGGCGCGATCCCGGCGTCAACCTGCTGCTGCTGCTGGTGGGCCTGAAGCTGCTCGAGATGCGGGCCCGGCGCGACGTGCTGATCGTGATCTTCCTGTCCTTCTTCGTGCTGATGACGCGCTTCCTGTACGACCAGGGCCTGCTGCTCGGCCTGCTGACGATCGCGACGGTGCTGGCGCTGTTCGTCGTGCTGGTCAGCGTCAACATGGTCGAAGGCGACGTCTCGGCCGGCGCCAAGCTGCGCCTGGTGCTGCTGATGTTCTTCAAGGCGCTGCCGCTCACGATCGCGCTCTTCGTGCTGTTTCCGCGCCTGCCGGCGCCGCTATGGGGCCTGCTGCACGGCGAGGCAAGCGGGACGACCGGCCTGTCGAATTCGATGTCGCCCGGCTCGATCAACCGTCTGCTGCAATCGGACGCGATCGCGCTGCGCGCCCGCTTCGAGGGGGCGATTCCGCCCAACAACGAGCTCTACTGGCGCGGCCCGGTCTTCGGAGCGTTCGACGGCCGCACCTGGACGCGCCTCGCGACCCCCGCGAGCGACCCGCGCGAGCTCGAGATCACCGTCGATCCGGCCAGCGCGATCGACTACACGGTCACGCTCGAGGCGCACGAGCACGACTGGCTGCTCGCGCTCGAAATGCCGGGGCGGGTCGACGACGCGCCCGTGCTCGACTCGCGCCTGACGCCGGAGCTCGAACTGCGCAGCGCCAGCCCGCTGCAGGAACGGGTGCGCTATCGCGTGCGCAGCTACACCTCGTTCAGCTTCGGCTCGCACGTGCCGGCCGCCGCGCTGCAGCCCTACCTGGAACTGCCGGCCGGCTTCAATCCCCGCACGCAGCGCTTCGCTGCGGGAATGAAGGAACAGGTGCTGGGGCCGGCGGCGGCCGGCTCGCACGCGCGCGACGCGGATCTGGTCGCGGCCGCGCTCGACCTGCTGCACCGCGACGACTACCGCTACAGCCTGCAACCACCCCCGCTGGGACGCAATTCGGTCGATGACCTCCTGTTCGAGACCCGCAGCGGCTAC
This sequence comes from uncultured Burkholderiaceae bacterium, assembly GCA_964512305.1. Classification (GTDB taxonomy): domain Bacteria; phylum Pseudomonadota; class Gammaproteobacteria; order Burkholderiales; family Burkholderiaceae_F; genus CAZEIW01. The sequence goes on from CAZEIW010000168.1 coordinate 25,803, forward strand.
TGCGAGCACTATGCCTCGGCGTTCGTGGTGCTGATGCGCGCGCTCGAGATCCCGGCGCGGGTCGTGACCGGCTACCAGGGCGGGGCCGTCAACCCGGTCGACGGGTTCCTGACCGTGCGGCAGTCCGACGCCCATGCCTGGGCCGAGGTCTGGCTCGAGACACGCGGCTGGGTGCGGGTCGACCCCACCGCGGCGATCGCGCCCGAGCGCATCGAACATGGTGTCGACGCGCTGCCCGGCAGCGACCTGGCCGCGCTTGCACGGCGCCAGGGACCGCTCGGATGGATGCGAAACTGGCGGCCGAACTGGGAAGCGATCGAGAACGCGTGGAACCAGTGGGTGCTGTCGTACTCGTCGGAACGCCAGCGCTCGCTGATGTCGTGGCTCGGCATGACGCCGAGCTGGCAGAACCTCGCGATCATGTTCGGCAGCACCGTGTCGCTGCTGCTGTTGACGCTGGCCGTGTTTTCGATGCGGCACCGGGTCGAGCGCGATCCGCTCGCCGACCTCGTCGGGCGGCTGCGGCAAAAGCTCGAGGGCGCGGGAATCGAGATCCCTCCCAGCGCCGGACCGCGCGAGATCGCGCGTCGCATCGACCGCAGGCTGGAGCCCGGCAGCCTGCAGGAGGCGCGGTCCCTGCTCGGCGCGCTCGAGCGCGCGCGCTACGCGCCGCCGCCCGCACGCCGCGGTCTGCCGGTGCTGCGCGAGTTGCGAGGGCGCGTCCGGCGCTTCCGTGCGCGGCCGAGCGCGGCGTAAAAAGGATTCAGCTCTTCCGGCCCGCGCCGACCCCCGGGTCAAGCCCGGGGGCAGGCGTGGATGGCCGGGACAAGCCCCGCCAAGACCAAGCGACGGGCAAACCAACGATAGGTGTCAACCCCCGGCTTGTCCCGGGGATCCACGTCGGCGCGGGCCGGAGGCAGCCCATCCTGAGCAGATAGGGACCCCGGGGCCTTCCCCCGCGGAGATGAGCCGTGTTTTCGGCCCTACTCCGCGTCGGGCTGCCGCGACGGCTGGGCGTCGATGAATGCCGGCAGCTGCATGCACTGGTCGCAGATCCGCACCAGGGTCGGCACGTGTTCCAGGCGGCAGTCGAAACGGCGCGCATTGAAGATCTGCGGCACCAGGAACACGTCGGCGATCGACACCTGGTCGCCGAGGACATGGCGGCCGCCGCGCCCGGACGCGAGCACTTGCGCCTCGACCTGGGCCAGGCCCTGCTCGACCCAGTGCCGGTACCACTGGTTCTTGGCCTCTTCGGCGACGCCGAGCTCGCGCACCAGGTAGCGCAGCACGCGCAGATTGTTCAGCGGATGGATCTCGCAGGCGATCGACAGCGCGATCGACCGCACGTAGGCGCGCTGCGCGGCGTCGCCCGGCAGCAGAGGCGGCTGCGGGTACTTCTCCTCGAGATATTCGACGATCGCCATCGACTGCGTCAGGTGCAGACCGTCGTGCTCGAGCACGGGCACCAGCGCGGCCGGGTTGAGCGCCCGGAACGGCTCGCCGAGCTGCTGGCCGCCGCCGCGCATCAGATGCACCGGCTCGATCTCGTAGGCGAGGCCCTTGAGGTTCAGCGCGATCCGCACGCGGAACGACGCCGACGATCGATAGTAGCTGTAGAGCTTCACGGTGATGCTCCGTCGACGTCAACGCTCATCCCGTCACTCGCAGCTTCAGGGTCCCCACGCCTTCGACCCCGCCCTCGAGCAGATCGCCCGCCTTGACCGCCCCGACCCCCTCGGGAGTCCCGGTGAAGATCAGGTCGCCGGGAAGCAATTCGAAATACCGGGACAGGTGTTCGATCGTCTCGTCGACGCTCCAGATCAACTTCGAGACGTCGCTCGCCTGGCGCCGGGCGCCGTTGACGTCCAGCCAGATCGCGCCTGACGACACGATCCCGGTCGCTGAACGCGGCCGGATCGGGCTGATCGGCGCCGCGGCGTCGAAGGACTTGCCCACTTCCCACGGCCGGCCCTGCTTCTTCATCTCCGCCTGCAGGTCGCGCCGGGTCATGTCGAGGCCGACCGCGTAGCCCCAGACGAGCTTCGAGGCGTCGGCCGCCGCGACCCGGCTGCCGCGGGCGCCGATCGCGACCACCAGCTCGATCTCGTGGTGCAAACTGGCGGTCTCGCCCGGGTACGGAAGCTCCCCGATCCGGCCCTCGGCGACAGGCAGCACCGCGTCGGCCGGTTTGGCGAAGAAAAACGGAGGCTCGCGGCCCGTGAATCCCATTTCCTTCGCATGATCCTCGTAGTTCCGGCCGACGCAGTAGATCCGGTGCACCGGGAACAGGTCCGTCGTTCCGACGACGGGTACGACCGCTTGCGGCGGAGCTGCAAAAACGTATCCCATAACGGCACCCGGTCGGCAGTTGAAAACGGAGGTTCGAAGCGGCCGACGATTCTAAGCGGGTTCGCGTAAAGTTCCAGTATGCACAACGATCGTCGCCTTTCAACCGTGCCGGCGGCAGCCGCCGCCGGCGGGCCGCGCGACGGGGGTGCGCCGTCGATCTCGTGCGTCGTGCCGGCCTACAACGAGGCGCAGAACCTGCCGCACCTGCTGCAGGAGCTCACGACGCTGCTGCCGACCCTGACGGACCGGTGGGAAGTCGTGGTCGTGGACGACGGCAGCCGCGACGCGACGGTCGAGTCGATCCAGCCGTGGCTCGCGGCACCGGGGGTCGTGTGCCTCGCGCTGTCGCGCAACTTCGGCAAGGAGGCCGCGCTCGGCGCCGGCCTCGATCATGCGCGCGGCGAAGTCGTGATCACGCTCGACGCCGACCTGCAGCATCCGGTCGACCTGCTGCCACAGATGCTGCAGGCGTGGCGCGAGGGCGTCGACATGGTCTATGCGGTGCGCAGCGACCGCAGCCAGGAGTCCTCGCTCAAGCGCCTCGGGACGCGCGCGTTCTACTGGCTGATGAGGCTCGGTTCCTCGATCGAGATCCCCCCCAACGCCGGCGATTTCCGGCTGATGGACCGCAGCGTCGTCGACGCGCTGTGCAGCCTTCCGGAGCGCACCCGCTTCATGAAGGGCCTGTACGCCTGGGTCGGGTTCAGGACCCGGGCGCTGGAGTTCAATCCTCCGGCGCGGCACGCGGGCAGCAGCGGTTTCGGCTTAAAGGCGCTGTTTTCGCTCGCGGCCTCCGGGCTGACCGCGTTCTCCAACCTGCCGCTACGCCTGGCGAGCGCGTTGGGGTCGCTGCTCGCCCTGGTGGCGTTCGGCTACGGCGTCTGGGTCGTGGCCGAGCACTTCGTCCGCGGCCACGACGTGCCGGGCTACGCGACGATCGTCACCGGCCTGATGTTCTTCAGCGGCGTGCAGCTGCTCTTCATCGGGATCCTCGGCGAGTACCTCGGCCGCGTCTACGAGGAGGTCAAGATGCGGCCGCGCTACCTCGTCGCGCGCCAGCTCGGGTACAGCCGGCTCGAACAGCCGCAGGCGCAGGCGCAGCCGCAGGCGGCGGCCGCACGGCCGCGGTGAGTCCGGGATCGGCGCCGCTGCGGCGCTGGATCATTTGCGCCGACGACTTCGGCCTCGACCGCGGCGGAATCGATGCCACGATCGCGCTGATCGAGCGCGGCCGCGTGACCGCGACCAGCGCGCTGACCGATTCGCCGCTCTGGCCCGAGGCGGCGCGCGCGTTGTCGGCGGCATCCGGCGGTGCCGGAATCGGATTGCACCTGAACCTGACCGAGCCGCTGGAATCCCGCGATCCTGGCGGTTCTCATTGGCCCCTGCCGGTGTTGATCCTGCGCTGCTGGTCGGGGGCGCTGGCGCTCGGCGTGGTGCGCGATGCGATCCACCGGCAGCTCGACCGCTTCGAGGACGCGATCGGGCGTGGGCCCGATTTCGTCGACGGTCATCAGCACGTGCACCAGTTCGCGCGCGTGCGCGACGAGCTGGTCGGCTGCCTGGCGGCACGCTACCCCGGGTCCCTCCCGTGGCTGCGCAACACGCGGCCGCCGGCGCAGATTCGCGACCTCAAGGCGGGCGTGATCTCCCGGCTCGGAGCGCGGCGCCTGTGCGAGCTGGCGGCGGCGCGCTCGATCGCGACCAACACGGCCTTCGTCGGCGTCTACGGTTTCGAAGCCGAGCCCGCGAGGTGGCTCGCGCACCTGGGGCGCTGGGTTGCCGCGGGCCCCGATGCGACGGTGCTGATGTGCCACCCGTCGACCCGGCCGCGGCCGCAGGATCCGATCGGGCCCGCGCGGCGGATGGAGGCCGGCCTGCTAGGCGGCGGTGCGTTCGCCGCGCTGCTGACGGCAGCCGGCATCGTCGCGACCAGCGGCCGGAGCCTGCCGCCGTTGCCGCCGGGGAGTCAGCAGGCGGGCGCCGGCTGAACCGGTTGCGCGCGGCCTGCGACGCCGAGTGCTGCGAGCGGCGTTCGCAGCCAGTCGCCCTGCAGTCCCGGCGCCAGCCATGCCAGCAGGTCCAGATCGGGCCGCTTCAGCAGCGAGTTGGCCGGGTCGATCGCGAAGTGGTCGAACGCCGCGCCCAGGTTGGCGCGCGCGGGATCGCACCCCAGGATCCAGAAGGCGGACCCGGCTGAGCCGCGCGCGAGCTGCCGCACGTAGCCCAGGCGCTCCAGCTCCGACAGCAGTGCCGCGACATCCTCCTCGTAGCCGCCGACCGCGCGCGCGAGCGTGGGGGTCGAGCGTTCCGGTGGCCCGGCGCCCTTCTGCGCCGAGACCAGCAGGCGCAGCAGGGCGACCGCGGTGACGAACCGGTTGCCGCGGCGGTAATGGTCGACGAAGCGCACGCTGCGCAGTTGCGGCAGCGTTGCCGCGATCGCCGCGCCGAACAGGAAGCTGAGCCACGACAGGTAGATCCAGATCAGGAAGATCGGCACCACCGCGAACGCGCCGTAGATCGTCAGCAGGCTGCCGTGCGTGATGAAGGCGGCAAAACCCCGGCTCAGCCCCTCGTCGACCAGCGCGGCCACCAGTCCGCCCACGAGCGCGTCGAGCCACAGGACCCGCCGGTTCGGGACGAACGCGTACAGCGCGCAGTACGCCAGCGTGCCCAGCGCCGGCGAAGCGAGCGCCAGCAGCTCATGCAGCATCCCGGGCGACTGTGCGCCCGGCGACACCGACAGCACGTAGGAGGTCAGGGCGAGGCTGGCGCCGATCAGCAGCGGTCCGATCGTGAGCAGCGTCCAGTAGAGCAGCACGCGCTGCGTCAGCGCACGGCGCTGATGCACCTGCCAGATGTCGTTGAGCACGCGATCGACCGTCAGGATCATCGTGAGCGCGGTCAGCGCGAAGAAGGCGAGCCCGAGGGCTCCCACGCGGGTCGCCTTGGCCGCGAACTCGCTCAGGTAGCGCAGGATCGTCCCGGCGAACGGCTCGGGCAGCAGACCCCTGAGCAGCGAACGTTCGACGGCGTCGCGATATTCGTTGAACGACGGCAGCGCGGCGAACGCGGCCAGCGCGACGGCAAGCAGCGGCACCAGCGCCAGCACGGTCGAATACGTCAGGCTCGCTGCAACCTGCTCGAGGCGCGCCTGGCGCGCCTTGAGCGCGGCGAACGTCAGGACCTCCCGGGCGAGCAAAAGGCGCGGCCGGATCTTCTCGGGAAGCGCGGGCAGGCGCAGCGGCCGCCACCCGGACGTGCGTGCGGGTTTCACGGGGTCGGGGGTTTGCATGGTGTTCCCATAAGGGGCTGCTCTTGCGCCGGCGCCGGTCGCACGGTCTCGCTCACCGCCGCGGGATCACGTAAGCTTGCCGGCCGGCATGCGATTATCGTGGGTCGGAGCCAGACCCGGCCAGCGGGCCGTGACGCCATGAGCATGAACCTTGTCGACGAACTCCGGCGCGCGATCGGCGAGCGCCACGTGCTCACCGCCGAGGCCGACGTCGCGCCGCACCTGAACGACTGGCGCCGCCGATACGCGGGCAGCGCGCTCGCGGTCGTCCTGCCCGCCGATACCGGCGAAGTCGCGCGCGTCGTGCGGCTGTGCTCGCAGGCCGGCGCGCCGATCGTGCCCCAGGGCGGCAACACCGGCCTCGTCGGCGGCGCGACGCCGGACCGCAGCGGGCGGTCGATCGTGCTGAGCACGCGCCGGCTGAACCGGGTGCGCGCGATCGATACCGACAACGATACCCTGACCGCCGAGGCCGGCTGCGTGCTGCAGGCGGTGCAGGAGGCGGCACGGGCGCGCGACCGCCTGTTTCCGCTCAGCCTGGCGGCACAGGGCAGCTGCACGATCGGCGGCAACCTTTCGACCAATGCGGGCGGCACGCAGGTCCTGCGCTACGGCAATGCGCGCGATCTGGCGCTCGGCCTCGAGGTGGTGCTGCCCGGCGGCGAGGTCTGGGACGGGTTGCGCGGACTGCGCAAGGACAACACCGGCTACGACCTCAAGCACCTGTTCATCGGCGCCGAGGGCACGCTCGGCGTCATCACGGCGGCGACCCTGAAGCTCTTTCCTCTGCCGCGCGCGCAGTTGACCGCGCTCGCCGCCGTACCGGATCTCGCCGCCGCGGTCGGGCTGCTCAACCGGATGCGGGCCGCGGCCGGCCCGGGCCTGACCGCCTTCGAGCTGATGTCGGCGCCGGGTCTGCAGCTCGTCGCGCGGCATTTCCCCGACATGCGGCAGCCGCTGCCGCTCGACCAGCCCTGGTATGCGCTGATCGAGCTGTCCGACCACGAGAGCGAGCAGCACGCGGCCGCCCGCCTCGAAGCGGGGCTGGAGGGCGCGGCCCGGGACGGCCAGATCGCCGATGCGGCGATCGGAAGCAGCCTGGCCGACTCGGCCGCGATCTGGCGCCTGCGGGAGACGCTTCCGGAAGCGCAGGCCCGCAGCGGCGGCAACGTCAAGCACGACGTGTCGCTGCCCGTATCGGCCATCGTCCGCTTCGTCGACGAGACCGACGCCGCCCTGCTTGCGCGGTTCGACTGGCTGCAGCCGATCACCTTCGGCCATCTCGGCGACGGCAACCTGCACTACAACATCGCCACGCGCGACGGCGTGCCGATCGAGCGGGCCTTCGAGCACCAGGCGGCGATCAACGAGATCGTCCACGACGCGGCGCATCGCTGCGGCGGCTCGATCAGCGCCGAGCATGGGCTGGGGCAGCTCAAGCGCGAGACGATCACGCGCTACAAGTCGGCGCTGGAGATGGAGCTGATGCGCAGCGTCAAGCG
>CAZEIW010000169.1:0-20065 GCA_964512305.1 uncultured Burkholderiaceae bacterium
GCGCTTCGGCCGCCGGCCACCACGACGCCGTCGTGAAGCGGCGCGATCGACCGCAGCGCCGGACCGAACGCCTCGACCGGGTCGGCATAGATGACGCCCGGCCGTATCAGCTCGACGTTCGCCTTGAGTTTCGAGTGATCCCTCGACTGCAGCGAGTTGCCCGGCGAGACGGCGCAGGCCGGCACGCCGACATGCATCGCCGCCAGCGTCAGCAGCGCGTGCTCGATGCCGTTATCGGACAGGATCATCACCGGCCGCTGCGCCGACAGGCGGTTGCGCAGCAGCCAGGTCGAGATCCGAAGCACGCGCTGCAGGGCGTCGCCGTAGGTGAGGCGCACCCAGCCGCCGTCGGCGGAGCGCTCGGCGAGGAACAAGCGCTGCGGCGCGCGCTCGCCCCACGAGGTCAGCCACTCGCCGACGCAGCGCGCCTGCGCCGCGCGCAGCGGCTGCGTCGGACGAAGCAGCCGGGTCCCATCCGGACGCGTCTCGACGATGACGGACGGATCGGCAAACAAATCGCTCGGCGTGCGCGTGATCGCGCGCATGGGTCGGTCTCCCCGGGCGCCCAACTCGTCGGAACCATGGGCTTCGATCCCATTATGCGTGCGCTTTCGGGGCCTGCGGCGGCGGCCGCCGCGCAGGCGCGGCTTCTGCGACGCAACATCGAGCCCCTGCCGCAGGGCTCCACCGCGAGGAGCGGCCGCGAAGCCGGTAGCCCGGCGCGCCCGCTGGCGCACTCTTGATCCAGGTCAAGATCGTTGGAGTAGAAATAGTAGGATGTCCAACAATCCACAATCAGCCAGCCCGCGGGGCATCGGGCCTGTCCGCGGGGCCGGCCGGCCGTCGAAGCCGGCGACCGCCGGGCAGGCGAGGCGGGTGCAGAGGAGGACAGCTTGTCCGAACTGGAGCGCGGCGTCGGGGATCAAGCCGGGGAGACCGGCCGTGAAGCGGTCTGTGGAGCGGACTCGGAAGGGGGCGGTGAAGCGGCCTGCGAGGCGGCGTGCGCAGCTGCCGCCGGCTGCCTGCCCTGGCGCGACGCGCCGTCGCGTGCCGCGCGCCCGGTCGAGGAACTGGACAGCGTCGTGATCCGGTTCGCCGGCGATTCCGGCGACGGGATGCAGCTGGCCGGAGCCGAGTTCTCCAAGGCGGTGGCCCAGGCCGGGCACGACTACACGACCCACCCCGACTATCCGTCCGAGATCCGCGCGCCCGCCGGGACGCTGTTCGGGGTCTCGGGGTACCAGATCCAGTATTCCTCGCAGCGCGTCTTCACGTCGGGCGACGACGTCGACGCGCTGGTGGCGATGAATCCGGCGGCGCTGAAGACCAATCTTCCCGACGTCCGGCAGGGCGGCATCGTGATCGCCGATGCCGGCGCGTTCACGGCGAGCAACTTGGCCAAGGCCGGATACGCCGCCAATCCGCTCGCCGACGGCGGGCTCGACGGCTACCGCGCGTTCGAGATCGACATCTCGGGACTCAACGAGAAGGCGCTGCGCGAGACCGGCCTGTCGAAGAAGGACGTGCAGCGGTGCAAGAACTACTTCGCGCTGGGCCTGATGCTGTGCCTCTACAGCCGCCCGCTGGAACCGGAGATCGACGACGTCCGGCGCAGGTTCGCCGCCCGGCGGGAACTGGCCGAAGCGAATGTCCTGGCGCTGCGCGCCGGATTCGCGTATGCCGAGTCGACCGAGATGTTCGAAACCGCCTACCGCGTGCGCATCGCGCAGCCCAGGCCGGGCCGGTATCGAAGCGTCACCGGAAACGGCGCATTGGCGCTGGGCGCGGTCGCCGCGTCCGAGATCGCCGGCGTGCCCCTGTTCCTGGGCTCGTACCCGATCACGCCCGCGACCGACATCCTGCACGAGCTTTCGCGGCTCAAGCACTTCGACGTGACGACCTTCCAGGCCGAGGACGAGATCGCCGGCATCTGCGCGTGCGTCGGTGCCGCGTACGGTGGATCGCTCGCGATGACGACCACCTCGGGGCCGGGGCTCGACCTCAAGACCGAGGCTCTCGGCCTGGCCGTGATGCTCGAGCTGCCGCTGGTGATCGTCGACGTCCAGCGCGCCGGGCCCTCGACCGGGCTGCCGACCAAGATCGAGCAATCGGACCTGCTGCAGGCGCTCTACGGCCGCCACGGCGAATGCCCGCTGCCCGTGATTGCCGCCGCTTCGCCTTCGGACTGCTTCGACAGCGCGATCGAGGCGTTTCGGATCGCGGTCAGGTACATGACGCCGGTGATCCTGCTGTCCGATGGCGGCATCGCCAACGCCGCCGAGCCGTGGATGATCCCCGACGTCGCCGACCTTCCGGAGCTGACGGTCCGTTTCAGGACCGAGCGTGCCGGCTTCCAGGCCTATGGGCGCGACCGGGACCTGGCACGTCCCTGGGTCCGGCCGGGAACGCCGGGCCTCGAGCATCGCATCGGCGGCCTGGAGAAGGACTTCCTCAGCGGCGCCATCTCGCACGCGCCCGGCAACCATCAGCGCATGGTCGAGGTCAGGGCAGCCAAGGTCGCCGGGATCGCCCGCGATCTGCCGGCGCTGCAAATCGACGGTCCCGATCACGGCGACCTCTTGATCGTCGCCTGGGGCAGCACCTACGGCGCCGCGGCTCAGGCGCGCGCGGCGGCGGCCGAGGCGGGCAGGTCCGTGGCCCACGTCCACCTGCGCCACCTCAATCCGCTGCCATCGGACCTCGGCGACGTGCTGGGCCGCTTCAAGACCGTCCTGGTGCCGGAGCTCAACCTGGGCCAGCTGTCGAAGCTGCTGCGCGAGCGCTACCTGCGCGAGATCGTGCCGCTGAACAAGGTCCAGGGCAGACCGTTCAAGGTCACCGAAATACTCGATCGCGTCCTGGAACTGTGCTGAGGAGACCGGCATGAGCGTTACAGCCGCCGCCGCGAGCCCGACGAAGAAGGACTTCGAGTCCGACCAGGACGTGCGCTGGTGTCCGGGATGCGGCGATTACATGGTGCTCGCGCAGGTCCAGAAGCTCCTGCCATCCCTCGGGATCCCGCGCGAGAACTTCGTCTTCATCTCCGGCATCGGCTGCTCGAGCCGGTTTCCGTACTACATGAACACCTACGGCATGCACGGCATACACGGCCGGGCGCCGGCGATCGCCAGCGGGCTGAAGCTGGCACGCCCCGAGCTGTCGGTCTGGGTCGTGACCGGCGACGGCGATGCGCTCGCCATCGGCGGCAACCACTTCATCCATGCGATGCGGCGCAACGTCGATCTCAAGATCATCCTGCTGAACAACCGGATCTACGGGCTGACCAAGGGCCAGGTCTCGCCGACCTCGGAGTTCGGCAAGAAGACCAAGAGCACGCCGCTGGGGAGCATCGACCGGCCCTTCAACCCGGTCGCGCTGGCGCTCGGTGCCGGCGCGAGCTTCGTCGCGCGCGCGGTCGACAACGATCTGGCGCTGATGGGCAAGGTGCTCGCGCGCGCGGCCGCCCACAAGGGAACGGCCTTCATCGAGATTCTCCAGAACTGCATGGTGTTCAACGACGACGCCTTTTCGCCGCTCACCGACAAGGCGACGCGCGAGGACGCGCGTCTCGTGCTGGAACACGGCAAGCCGATGGTGTTCGGAAGGCAGCGCGACCGTGCGATCCGCCTGCGTGGGCTGGAGCCGGAGATCGTGACGGCGGGGCCGGGCGGCGTCGCGGAAGGCGACCTGCTGGTGCACGACGAAAGCGCGGCGAACGGCGCCCTCGCGGGCCTGCTCGCAGGGTTCGAGGCGCCGCAGTACCCGATCCCGATGGGCATCTTCCGCGCCCGCGCGGAGCCCACCTACGACGAACTGAATTCCCGGGTGCACGAGGAGGCGCGCGCGGCGAAGGGGCGCGGCGATCTGCGCCGACTGCTCGCCGGCGGCAACACCTGGACGATCGAACCCAGCGCAGCCCAGGAGTCCGTGCCATGCCGATGATGATCAACGACAGTTGCGTGAACTGCGCCGCCTGCGAGCCGGAGTGCCCGAACGGCGCGATCTCCGTGGGCGACCCGGTCTACGTGATCGATGCGGACCGGTGTACCGAATGCGTCGGGCACTACGACGAGTCGCAGTGCGTCGACGTCTGCCCGGTCGAGTGCATCGTCCTGGATCCCGCCCGCCCGGAGACCCGGGAGGAGCTCGAGCGGAAGTTCGCGCAGTTGCAGGCGGTCGCGTGACCGGCGCTGCGAAGGAGCGGCGGCAGTGAAGAACATCGTTGCGGTCCGGGTCAACGGGCGCATGCGCGAGAGCGCGGTCGAAGACAACCTGCTGCTGGTGGACTACCTGCGCGAGGTGCTCGGTCTCACCGGCACCAAGCAGGGCTGCGACGGCGGCGAATGCGGTGCCTGCACGGTGCTGGTCGACGGCGTGCCCAGGCTCGCCTGCGTGACGCTGACGGCGAGCGTGGCCGGACGTCACGTCGAGACCATCGAGTCGCTTGCCACCGCCGGGCGCCTGTCGGCGCTGCAGCAGGCGTTCAACGAGAAGCTCGGCACCCAGTGCGGCTTCTGCACGCCGGGAATGGTCATGGCCGCCGAGGCGCTCCTGCGGCGCACGCCCGATCCGTCCGCCGACGAGATCCGGACCGCGCTGTCGGGCAACCTGTGCCGTTGCACGGGCTACTCGAAGATCGTCGAGTCGGTCCAGGCCGCGGCCGCGGCGGTCGCCGCGCACGGAGGAACATCCGCATGAACCCGAGCATGCACAAGGGCGCGGGCCAGCGCATTGCGCTGGTCGACGGCATCGAGAAGGTCACGGGCCAGGCGCGCTACACGGCCGATCTGCCCGTTCCCGGCGCGCTGGCGGGGCGGATCTACCGCAGCCCGTACGCCCATGCCGAGATCGTCCGCGTCGACGTCTCCGCGGCGCTCGCGCTGCCGGGCGTGGTCGGCATCATCACCGGCGAATGCTGCGACAGGACCTACGGCATCCTGCCGATCGCGCAGAACGAATACCCGCTGGCACGCGACAAGGTGCGCTACTTCGGCGAGCCGGTCGCCGCGGTCGCCGCGATCGACGACGAGACCGCCGCCGCGGCGCTCAAGCTGATCAAGATGGAAGTGCGCGAGCTGCCGGCCTATTTCAAGGCGGCCGACGCGCGCGCCGAGGGCGCCGTCCTGCTGCACGACGACCGCAAAGGCAACCTCGAGCGCGAAGTCCACCACGAATTCGGCGACGTCGCCGCCGGCTTCGCGGCGGCCGAGCTGATCCGGGAAGAGGTTTTCCACGCATCCGAGGTCACGCACGCGCACATGGAGCCGCACGCGTGCCTCGCGAGCTACGACCCGCAGCGCGACCATCTGACCATGCACTCGGTGACGCAGGTGCCTTATTACGTGCACCTGATGCTGGCCCAGTGCCTGCAGATGGACACCTCGCGCATACGGGTCATCAAGCCCTTCGTCGGCGGCGGCTTCGGCGCGCGCACCGAGACGCTCAACTTCGAGATCATCTGCGGCCTGCTCGCGCGTGCCGTCGGCGGAACGGTCCGGATGAAGCTGTCGCGCGAGGAGACCTTCCTCACCCACCGCGGCCGCCCGGAGAGCGATGTCCGGATGAAGATCGGCATCAGGCGCGACGGGCGCCTGACCGCCTGCCATCTGGAGATGACGATGCGCGGCGGCGCCTACGGCGGCTACGGCATCGTGACCATCCTGTACGCCGGCTCGCTGCTCAATGGCCTGTACGACATCCCGGCGGTGAAGTACGACGGCTATCGCGTCTATGCCAACACGCCGCCGTGCGGCGCGATGCGCGGTCACGGCTCGGTGAACACCCGCTACGCGTTCGAGACCCTGCTCGACCGGATGGCGAAGGAGTTGGGCCTCGACCCGGTCGAGGTGCGGCGCAGGAACCTGCTGCGGGCTCCGACCGAGACCATCAACGGCCTGAAGGTGATGTCCTACGGGCTGCCCGAATGCATCGACAAGGTCGAGCGGGCGAGCGGCTGGCGCGAACGCAAGGACCGCATGCCGGCCGGCCGCGGCCTGGGCATCGCATGCTCGCACTACGTCAGCGGCGCGGCCAAGCCGGTGCACTGGACCGGCGAGCCGCACGCGACGGTCATCCTGAAGCTCGACTTCGACGCCGGGGTCACGATCCTGACCGGCGCCGCCGACATCGGCCAGGGATCGTCCACGATCATGACGCAGGCGGTGGTGGAGATCCTCGGCATCGACTACCGGCGCATCCGGGTCGTCGCCAACGATTCCGCGATCACGCCGAAGGACAACGGCTCGTACTCCTCGCGTGTCACGTTCATGTGCGGCAATGCCGCGATCCAGGCGGCCGAGAACCTGAAGCTGATTCTCGTGAAGGCCGCCGCGAAGCGCCTCGACGTGGCGCCCGAGCAGGTCGAGTGCCTGGGCGAGGTCTACCGCGTGCTGGGCGACGACGACCGCCAGGTGCCGTTCAACGACGTGGTCGCGCAGGCCCTCGTCGATACCGGGACGCTGACGGTGAAGGGCACCTTCACCTGCCCGGTGGAGTTCCAGGGCGGCAAGCACCGCGGTGGCGCGGTCGGGTCGACCATGGGCTTCTCGTATGCCGCCGTCGCGGTCGAGGTCGACGTCGACCAGGAACTCGGCACCGTGAGGGTCGAGAAGGTCTGGGCGGCGATGGACTGCGGCTACGCGATCAATCCGCTGTCGGTCGAGGGGCAGGTGCAGGGAGCGGTCTGGATGGGAATGGCCCAGGCCCTGAGCGAGCGGACGCAGTACAACGAAGACGGCAAGCACGCCGCTGCGAATTTCCTCGAGTACCGGGTACCGACCAGCGCCGAATCGCCGGACATCGACGTGTTCATCGTCGAGAGCATGGACCCGAACGGGCCGTTCGGCGCCAAGGAAGGCAGCGAGGGCCCGCTCGCCGGGATGGTTGCCGCGGTTTCGATCGCGGTCCAGAACGCCACCGGCGTCGCATTCAATGCGCTGCCTCTGACGCCGGACCGCGTGCTGGACGGCATCTCCGCGCGCAAGCGCCCGGCGCGCACGCCGGCGCCCGCCCGGGCAATGGAAGGAGCGACGAGCTGATGGAACCGATGCCAGCCTTCCGTCTCCTGCGCCCGAGCTGCGTGGCCGACGCCGTCGCCGCCCGCGCCCGTGCCGGCAGCTCGCGCTTCCTCGCCGGCGGCACCGACCTGCTTCCCAACATGCGTCGCGGGCTGGTCCCGGTGGACACGCTGATCGATCTCACCGGCATCGAGGAGCTGCGGCGCATCGAGCCCGACGCGGGCGGCCTGCGAATCGGCGCCGGCGTGACGCTGGACGCGCTCGCTTCCGATCCGGCGGTCCTCGCCGCGTACCCGGGGCTGGTGGAGGCGGCGCTGTCGATCGCAGGACCGACGCACCGGGCTGCCGGCACGGTGGGCGGCAACCTGTGCCTCGACACCCGCTGCCGGTACTACAACCAGAGCGAGAACTGGCGCGACGCCAACAACTACTGCATGAAAATCGGGGCCGACACCTGCCGTGTCGCGCCCAAATCGGACCGCTGCTATGCCGCCTACAGCGGCGACCTCGCGCCGGTACTGATGGTGCTGGGGGCGAGCGCCGAAATCGTCGGGCCCGGCGCAACGCGGCAGGTGGCGCTGGGCGACGTGTATGCCGACGACGGAATGGCCCACCTTGCGCTGGCACCGGACGAGCTTCTGGTCGCGGTGCGCGTGCCGGCGCTCGGCCTGCGCTCGGGCTACGAGAAGCTGCGGATCCGGGGCGCGATCGATTTCGCGCTGGCCGGCGTCGCCGTCGCGCTGCGCGCCGACGGCGGGCTCGTCACCGATCTGCGCATCGCGACGACCGGTACCGACTCCCGCCCGCTGCTGATCTCGGGTCTGGAGGGCACGTGGCGGACCGGGCCCGACGACGAGGCCCGGATGGCCAAGCTGCTGCGCAAGCAGACCGGACCGATGGAAACCATGCTGACCGCGGCGACCTACCGGCGCCGGGTGCTTCCGGTCCTCGCCAGGCGTCTGGTGCACCGGCTGGCCGGCGCGCCTTCGCAGCCGGTCAATCCACATGGGTAGCCATCTGCTTCGACCGAACATGCACACTGTCCATGAACCGAGTGGCAGCAAGAGCGACGCTTGTGAATGCCGCGGGGGGTGCTCGAGGGGGGTCGCAGACCCCCCTCGAGGCCGATCCTCCCGCTTTTCGGTGTCGAAGCTGCCATCAGCGGCAGGAGATAACGCCCTCGAAGCTGAGGTTCACGGAAGGGAGGCGCCATGCTTGAACTGAGCTCCGCGGACCATTCGGTCAGCCCTCCGGAGGTGCGGATCCCGCGCCAGTACAACGCGGCCTACGACCTGATCGAGCGAAACCTGAGGGCGGGTCGTGCCGGCAAGATCGCTTTCCATGACGATGCCGGCAGCTGCACCTATGGCGTGCTGTCCGAGCGCGTGAACCGCTTCGCCAACGCGCTGGTCGGCCTGGGCCTGCAGATGGAGCAGCGCATTTTGCTCTGCCTGAAGGACACGATCGACTTCCCGGTCGCCTTCCTCGGCGCCATCAAGGCCGGCATCGTTCCGGTTGCCGGCAACACGCTGCTGACGACCGCCGACTACGAGCACTTCCTGCGCGACAGCCGCGCCCAGGCGCTCGTCGTGTCCGCCTCGCTGCTGCCCGCGTTCGCGCCGCTGCTGGGCCAGGCGCCGTTCCTCAAGCACGTGATCGTCTCGCGGGCGGACGACGACCGTCCGCAGCCCGGCCACCTGTCCTTTGCCGGGCTTCTCGAGGCCTCCAGCCCGGACTTCGATCCGGCGCCGACGACCTCGGACGACGTGTGCTTCTGGCTGTATTCGTCGGGCTCGACGGCGGCTCCCAAGGGGACCCTGCACGTGCACTCGAGCCTGATCCAGACGGCCGAGCATTACGCGCGGCCGATCCTCGGGATCGAGGAGAACGACGTCGTCTATTCGGTCGCCAAGCTCTTCTTCGCCTACGGCCTGGGCAACTCGCTGACGTTTCCGCTCGCGGTGGGAGCGACCGCGATCCTCGTGTCGTCCTGGGCGAAGCCCGCCGACGTGTTCGCGACCCTGCGGCGCCGCCAGCCGACGATTTTCTACGGCGTGCCGACGCTCTATGCGGCGATGCTCGCCAGCCCCGAGCTGCCGCGGCGGGACGAGTTGCGAATGCGCCGCTGCGTATCGGCGGGCGAAGCCCTGCCGGAACACGTCGGACGGCGCTGGACCGAACGGTTCGGCGTCGAGATCCTCGACGGCCTTGGCTCGACGGAGATGCTGCAGATGTACCTCTCCAACCGGCCGGGCGAGGTTCGCTACGGCTCCGCCGGCAAGGCGGTGCCCGGCTACGCGATCCGCATCGTCGACGAGCAGGGCAATCCGGTCGCACCCGGCGAGATCGGCGAGCTGCAGGTCTCGGGCCCTTCGGCCGCGCTGGCCTACTGGAACAACCGCGACAAGACCCGCTCGACGTTCCAGGGCCCCTGGGTGCGCAGCGGCGACAAGTTCGCGGTCGATGCCGACGGCTACCTGATCTACGCCGGGCGCAGCGACGACATGCTCAAGGTGAGCGGCATCTACGTCTCGCCGATCGAGGTCGAGTCCGCCTTGATCGCCCACCCGGCCGTCCTGGAAGCGGCCGTGGTCGGCTGCGAGGATGGCGAAGGACTGGTCAAGCCTGCCGCGGTGGTCGTGCTCAAGCCCGGCCAGCAGGCCAGCGAGGAGCTGGCGGACGACCTCAGGCGGCACGTCAAGGCGCTGATCGCGCCGTACAAGTACCCACGCTGGATCCGCTTCGTCGACGAGCTGCCGAAGACCGCGACCGGCAAGATCCAGCGCTTCAAGCTGCGCACCGAGCTCGCCCGGAGCCTGCGGCCGCGCGGCCAGCAGGCGCCCGCCGTTCCGGCGTGATCTTTCATTCGAACAGACAGGCAGACGAGGAGACGCAATGACAGGGAATCTTTGCCGGATTGCGGCGATCGCCGTGCTCGCGGCGGGTCTCGCACACGGCCCGGCGTTCGCGACCGGCAACACCATCAAGGTCGGCGTCATCGCCGAGATGTCGGGCACCTTCGCCTCGTTCGGCCAGCAGATCACGACCGGCGCGAAGGCGTACATGAAGCGCAACGGCGACACGGTCGCCGGGAAGAAGGTCGAGCTGATCATCCGGGACGTGACCGGCCCGTCGCCCGATATCGCCAAGCGCCTCGCCCAGGAATTGATCGTGCAGGACGACGTCGATTTCATCGTCGGCTTCGGGCTGACGCCCAACGCGCTCGCCGTGGCTCCGGTCGCGACCGAGGCGAAGAAGCCCACGATCATCATGAACGCGGCGACGTCGATCATCACGACCAAGTCGCCCTACATCGCACGCGTGTCCTTCACGCTGGCCCAGGTGACCGAGCCGATGGCGCACTGGGCTTACAAGAACGGCATTCGCAAGGTCTATACGGTCGTCGCCGACTACGGCCCGGGGTACGACGCGGAGGCGACCTTCAAGAAGGCCTTTACCGGGGCGGGCGGCGAAATCGTCGGCGACGTGCGCATCCCCCTGAAGAATCCCGAGTTCGGCCCGTTCGTGCAGCGGGTCAAGGACGCGAAGCCGCAGGCCGTGTTCGTCTTCGTTCCGGCGGGCGAGCTCGCGATCGGCTTCATGAAGGCGTACAAGGAGCGGGGACTGGCGAAGGCCGGCATCAAGCTGATCACGACGGGCGACGTGACCGACGACGGCGTGATCGAAGCGTTGGGCGACGATGCGCTCGGGGTCATCTCGACGCACCAGTATTCGGCGGCCCACGACTCGCCGGAGAACAAGGCGTTCCTGGCCGCGTACGCCTCGATCGACCCCGTGCAGCGCCCGAACTTCATGGCCGTCGGCGGCTACGACGGCATGGCGGCGATCTACGAGGTCGCTCGGAAGCTCGACGGCAATATCGACGGCGACAAGGCGATGCAGATCCTGCGCGGAATGAAGCTGGACAGTCCGCGCGGGCCGATCCAGATCGACCCGGAGACGCGCGACATCGTGCAGAACGTCTACGTCCGCGAAGCCAGGAAGGTCGGCGGCAAGGTCTACAACGTCGAATTCGAGACCTTCCCGGCGGTCAAGGATCCGGGCAAGTAGCGCGCACGGCGGACGAGGGCGGCCGGGCATCGTGAGCGGCAGGCGTCCGATGGGCGGGGTGCGACCGCGGGCGTGGCGCGCGAAGGAGGCGGCGCCGTGTTGAGCCTGCTCGGGGTCCTGTTCGACGGCCTTGCCTACGGCATGCTGCTGTTCCTGATCTCGGTCGGGCTGTCGGTGACGCTCGGGTTGATGGGGTTCATCAATCTGTCGCACGGCGTGTTCGCGATGCTCGGCGGCTACCTGCTGGTGGCGCTGATGGGGCAGGCGGGGATCGGCTTCATGGCCTGCCTGCCGATCGTCTTCGCGGCGACCGCCGCGTCGAGCCTGGTGCTCGAGCGGGCGCTGTACCGGCCCCTGTACCGAAGCACGCACCTGAAGCAGGTCCTGCTGACGGTCGGGATCATCTTCGTCGCCATCGCCTGCGCGACCTACCTGCGCGGGCCGGGGCAGCAGCCGGTGGAGCTGCCCGAAGCGCTGACGGGCCAGATCCCGGTCGGGGGCCTCGACCTGTCCACCTACCGGCTTTTCCTGCTCGCGATCGGAGGCATCCTGACACTGGCGCTCGTCTTCGGCCTGGAGCGAACGCGCTTCGGCGCGCGGATCCGGGCTGCCGTCGACGGGCACCGGACCGCGGAATCGATGGGAATCCACGTCGACCGCGTATTCCAGATCGCGTTCGCCATCGGCAGCGGCCTGGCCGGGCTCGGAGGGGCGCTCGGCGTGAACGTGCTGGGGCTCGACCCCTACTTTCCGCTGAAATACCTGGCCTACTTCCTGCTCGTGGTCGTCGTCGGCGGACCGGGATCGATCATCGGGACCCTGCTGGCGGCGCTGCTGCTCGGCATCGCCGATACGACCGCGAAATACTACGTTCCGGGGATCGGGCCCTTCGTGATCTATCTCGCGATGATCGGCCTGCTGCTCGCCTTTCCGGGCGGCCTGCTGGGACGCAGGACGGCGCGATGAGTCAGCTGGCGACCGGGCTCATGGTCTCGATCCGTCAGGAAGTCCAGATCCTCCGCACGCGGGAACGCTGGAGGGTCGCGGAAGTCGCGTTCTGGCTCGCGCTGGCCGCGGTGTATCTCGTCTTCCCCAAGAACCTCCTGCTTGCCTCGCAGATCCTGATCACGGGCCTGTTCGCGCTGTCGCTCGACCTGATCCTTGGCTATGCGGGCATCGTCACGCTGGGCCACGCGGCGTTCTTCGGCGTCGGCGCGTACTCGGCCGGGCTCCTCGCCACGCACGGCGTGCACGACCCGCTGGCGGGCCTGTGCGTGGCGGCGGCCGTCGCGGGGCTGATCGGCTACGCGTCGAGCTTCCTGGTCCTGCGCGGAAGCGATCTCGCGCAGCTGATGATCACGCTGGGGATCGGCCTCCTGCTGTACGAGCTGGCCAACCAGGCGACCGCGATCACGGGCGGCGTCGATGGCCTGCAGGGGGTCGAGATCGGCCCGATCCTCGGCTTCATCCGGTTCGACTTCCTTGGCAGGGCCGCCTACGCCTACGTTTGGGTCGTGAGCTTCGTGCTGTTCGTCCTGGTGCGCGCGCTGATGGTCTCGCCCTACGGCCTGTCGCTGCGCAGCATCCGCGAGAACCCGCGCCGTGCCGTGGCGATCGGGGTTCCGATCCGCGCGCGACTGAGGAACATCTACACGTTCTCGGCGATGATCGCCGGCGTGGCGGGCGCGCTGCTGACCCAGACCACGCAGTTCGTCGCCCTCGACGTGCTGAGCTTCCAGCGCTCGGCCGAGGTGCTGATCATCCTGATCATCGGCGGGACCGCGACGCTTTACGGCGGCTTCGTCGGCGCCGCCCTGTTCCTGGTGGCGCAGGATCGCCTCGCCAGCCTCAACCCGGAATACTGGCTGTTCTGGCTCGGCATCCTGCTGATCCTGACCACGCTGTTCCTCGATGCAGGCGTCGTCGGGCTGCTGATCCGCGTCGACGCGCTGCTGCGGCGCAAGTTCGCCAGGCGGCCGGCCGGCCGCAAGGACAGCTGACAGTGACAACAATGAGCGCCGCGCTCAGGACGGCCAACCTGTGCAAGTCGTTCGGCGGCCTCGTCGTGACGCAGAACCTCAACCTGCACATCGCGCCGGGAGCGCGGCACGCGCTGATCGGCCCCAACGGCGCCGGAAAGACGACCCTCGTCAACCAGCTCGCGGGGATCCTCGCGCCCTCGAGCGGCTCGATCTGGCTCGACGGCGAGGACGTGACGCGCGTGCCGCCGCACGACCGGGTCCGGCGCGGCCTGGCACGCACATTCCAGATCAACGCCCTGTTCCCGAACCTGTCGCCGCTGGAGGCCGTGACCAACGTGGTGATCGAGCGCCGCCGGCACGAGCTCGGCGTATTGCAGCGGCGCCTGTTCCCGCTGACCCGCCGCTGCGACGAGCTCGACGAAGCGTACGAGATGCTGCAGCGGCTCAATCTCGCCCGCGACTGCATGAAGGAGACGCGCGAGCTCGCCTACGGCAAGCAGCGGCTGCTGGAGATCGCGCTGGCCCTGGCGTCGCGGCCGAAGGTGCTGCTGCTCGACGAGCCCGCGGCCGGCGTCCCCGAGGGCGAGAGCGACGAGCTGTTCGACGTGCTGGGCGCACTGCCGCCGGACGTCAGCGTTTTGCTGATCGAGCACGACATGTCGCTGGTGTTCCGGTTCGCCGAGCGCATCACGGTGCTGGTCGGAGGCTCGGAGCTCGTATCCGGCACACCGCCCGAGATCGCCGAGGACCCGCGCGTGCGCGAGGTCTACCTGGGGAACCGGCGTGGCTGAGCTGCTGACGGTGGAGCGCCTGTCCGCCGGCTACGGGGAGGCCGTCGTGCTCGACGACTGCTCGATCTGCCTGGGCGACGGCGAGAGCCTGGCGCTGCTCGGCCGCAACGGCGTCGGCAAGAGCACGTTCCTCGGCACGATCATGGGCCACACCCGGGTTCATCGCGGCACGATGCGCTGGTACGATCGGGACCTCGCCCGGGTGCCGCGGCACCGGCGGGCCGCGATCGGCATCGGATGGGTGCCGCAGGAACGGGAGATCTTCGCTTCGCTGACGGTCGAGGAGAATTTGACGGTCGCGGCGCTGCCCGGCAAGTGGAACCTCGGGCGCGTCCTCGACCTCTTTCCCAGGCTGGCGGAACGCCGCCGCAACTGGGGCAACGCCCTGTCGGGCGGCGAGCAGCAGATGCTCGCAATCGGACGCGCGCTGATGCTCAATCCGAAGCTGCTGCTGCTCGACGAGCCGCTCGAAGGCCTCGCACCGGTGATCGTCGACGAGCTTTGCGAGGCGATCCGGCGCATGGTGTCCGAGGATGGACAGTCGCTGATCCTGGTCGAACAGCGCGTCGAACAGGCCCTCGGGCTCACGCAGCGCTGCGTCGTGCTCGAGCGGGGCCGCGTCGTTCATGCGGCCGACAGCCGCGAACCGCTTCGCGACCTGCGGCAGTTAGAGCGCTGGCTTGGGGTCCGGCTGCCGGCGCATCGGCAGGCGCAGCACGACGCGCGCGGCTGAGCCAGGCCGCAGGGACGCCAGGGAGCAAGAGGACATGGACGCGAGGAAGAAGCCGGAAGCCGCGCCGATCGACCTCGACCTGCTGCCGGGCCTGGTGGGCTACCAGCTGCGCCTGGCGCAGATCGCGATCTTCCGGGACTTCGGGCGGGCCTTCGGCGACCTCGACGTCACGCCGGGGCTTTTCGGGGTGCTGGTGATCATCGACAGCAATTCCGGGCTGACCCAGAACGCGCTCGCCAGGGCGACGCACCTCGATCGCTCGACCGTGGTCAGCGTGATCGACAAGCTCGAGCAGCGCGGCCTGGTGGAGCGGCGCGCCGCGGTGCCCGACCGGCGCGCCCATGCGCTGGTCCTGACGTCGAGCGGGACGAAACTGCTGAGAAAGCTCAAGGGGCTCGTCGCCGAGCACGAGAAGCGGCTGTGCATGAATCTCAGCGTCGACGAGCGCGCGGTCCTCGTGGGGCTGCTGCAGAGGATATTTCCCGAGCTGCGGTAGGCCAGGCATCTGGCAGATCGACGGCGGAGCCCACTACTCGGGGACGGGCAAATGCGCATCGCAAGCGTCGGTCACGCGCTCTTTGCGGCGACCCTGATCGCCCTGGGAATCCTCGGCCTGATCGAAGGCGATTTCGCCCCGGTATGGGAGCCGGTACCCAAGGGCGTGCCGGCCCGCGAGGCGCTGGCCTATCTGAGCGCGTCGGTTTCGATGGCATCCGGCATGGGTCTGCTCTGGCCGCGCGCAGCCGCCCCCGCGGCACGCCTGCTGCTCGCCAGTCTCCTGCTCTGGTTGCTGGCTTTCAGGGTTCCCGTCATCCTTCTCACGCCTGCGGTCGAAGTCTCCTGGGAAGGCTGCAGTGAGACTGCGGTGATCGCGGCGGGCGCCTGGGTGCTGTATGCCTGGTTCGCCGCCGACTGGGACAGGCAGCGCTTCGGTCCCGCCACCGGCGAAACGGGCGTGCGCATTGCCAGGGTTCTCTTCGGACTGGCCTTGATCCCCTTCGGCCTGGCCCATTTCGCCTATGCCAAAGAGACGGCCGCGCTGGTGCCTGCCTGGCTGCCGTCTCATATGGCCTGGGTCTATTTCACCGGCTGTGCCTACATCGCGGCGGGCGTGGCGGTGCTCGCAGGGGTGCAGGCGCGGCTGGCAGCAGCGCTCTCGGCGCTGCAGATGGGCTTGTTTACGCTGCTGGTGTGGGTGCCCCTCGTGGTCGCAGGCTCCAGGGACGCCTTCCAATGGAGCGAGTGCATCGTCTCGTGGGCGCTGACGACCGGCGCCTGGGTGGTGGCGGATTCCTACCGCGGCATGCCTTCGCTCGCGGTGGCCAGGCGCTAGACGACGAAGTCCCCTCTCCCGCGTCAGCGGGAGAGGGCTAGGGTGAGGGCTGCCGCCGAGGCTCCGTTGCCCGCCATCACCCCCCATCTCCCGCTCGTCCGGGAGAGGGGGGATCGTCGAGGCGTGGTTGCCGAGCGCGGTATTCGTGAGCTTGAAGCGTTTTGGCAGTGATCAACGCCGTTCCGCCACGCGCGCTTCCGCAGCGGCGTCCGGTGTACCGACGATCATTCGCCAAGCGCAGCTCCGAATAGCCGTCGCTCCATGAGGCGACAAGCTCGTCCACGGATGCCCGCCACGTTTCGGCAGCGGACGACTCGTCGCGGTCGACCGCTTCGTAGATTTCCCCGTGAACTGGAAAACGCGCCCATTTCCGCAGCAAAGAGCACCGCAGTGCTGACGATCATCGGACTTCACGCCTTGCGGTTAGTGAAGTCGGCTGAAACCGACCATTTACCCGTCCAGAAGCGGAGCCTCCCAAATGTCGTGAGAAGATGCAAAGGCTCGTAGCAATGAAATGCTGCACGCAATCGCGCTCATTGTGGGAGCGAGATCGCACCAGAGAGCGATTTGATAATAACCCCGAGTTGCTCGACATCCGTCATGAATGTCTGCCAGTGTTGGGCGTAGCGTGCCTCGGAGAAATCTGGTTCATTAGGAAAAGCACGACGAAAATCTGGCAGGCGCCTCGTTGCCTCGCCGAGTACGTCATTCCAGGAAAACAGCACGGCCACGTTCTTTTCAGCGAATGCTTTACTGATCTCCTTCGAAAGGACGTTGAGACTTTCGAGCGCCCCGAAATACGCCTTCAGCCGACTCAAAGAGGCTCGAAATTTGGCCTCGGTCTCCACATCGGTGTTCGAACCCAGCCATGAGCGAAGCGGTATCAACTGCGCGATGGAATAAAGATCGACGTACGCAGTAAGAACTTGATCGAGATGCTGCGCGATCCGCTCCCTGCGAAAACCAGCAAATTCTCGCCCACGCTCTAACACATCACTAAAAGAATCTAAATCACGTTGAATCTCTGCTTTGATGCCTTCAGCCGCTTGGGTCTGTGCCCTTATCTGGTTTAGTAGCTCGTTGAAGTCCTCTTTGGTTGCAAGCTGTTTGCCTTTCGCCTTCAAATACGGTCCAACAAACGCTCCCGCCCCGGAAGCGATAAGACACGCCAACGCGAGGACCGCTCCAGCTCCGGTTAGTCTCTCGGCAACCGTTTGTTGAATCAACTTGACGGTTTCTGCATCCATGTTTGGCGCACCTCGTAAGCTATGCCTGTCGCGGGAGGAAGCTTGCTGCATCTTCCCACGCTCACGAATAGTCGTTTCGCTATCGCGGATGACGTAGCGCTCAATCGTCGAACCGGCGTCCGGTTTGGCCACAATCCGGGGTAATTGTCAGCGACCGTCAGTGGCCGCCTGCCGAATTCACGACCGGCGGCTCTTTGCCGAAGACGGCGTCTGGTGCATAGCATGTAGCAGACAGCCAACCTCGTCCGTCCGCAGTGCCTAGCGCTGCGGTCCTGCGTGCGTGCCTCGGCTCCTCGAGACCGGTCATTGGGGCCGAAAGCGAACGCCCAGCACGCCTCGCTGCCTCGCTCCTAGCAACTTGCTAGTGCCTCTTGGCAATCAGCGCATCGACGATCTCATGGTAACGGCGGTCGTCGATACCGGCTCGTTGCTCATCCGCACACGCATGTCGAGCCTCTGCGGAAAACCAAGCGGTCGGTCGCTGTGACGCAGTTCCGAATCGCATCGTTGCCGGAAGACCTCTTGAGTTTTCGTAGATCGGAATCTCATTGGCCAGTAGGCCGCAGACAGGCGATTCGTTGGTCGCGTCTTGATCGTAAATCCGCATGTATCTCTCGAAGATTGGCCAATCGACCTCAAGCCATACACCCCAGCCGAATTGACCTTCTCGTTCGGTGAATGGGATGGGCAGAAGACACCGGATGAAGTACCGACTGCCAAGTTGGCAAAGATCCTGGGTCCACTTGGCCTTCGCTTTGCGCTCTTCCTCCGGGATTGCCCACACTTCGTCGGGCAGCGTGAAGGCTTGGTCGGTCAAGGACTCTTCGTGATCCTTGCCGCATATACCACACCGAAATGTCATCGAGGAGGCTCCATGTGACTCCACGCCAAAGGCGTATCGCCGACTCACTCAGTCATCGCACACACAAAAGATTGCATCGAAACGCTTTAGGGCGGCGGCCAGCAGCTTGGTGTGACCTGCGCCCCATGGATGGGGCCGTGCGTTGCGCCCGCGCCAATCAAAGGACTTGGGCTGATGCGCCAGCACATAGCCGCCGTCACCTTTCGGACCCGTTGCGACGATCGCGAACGGATTGTCGGCGTGGAACTCGGCGTGGGTCATTGGGAAGCCCATCACGATCCCGGTTCGCGCAGCGAACTCCTTCGCAGAAACGACCAGCATCGGGTGATCGCTGGGCATTTCTTTGCCCACGTGCGGGCTGTACTGGATAAAGATGACTTCGGCGCGCTCCGGCACCCACAGCGGCGATTTGCGAGTTGCCATCAGGTGAATGCTTCGACGCCAACCGGCTTGTCGGCCATCACTTCGCCGCCGTGTTTCTTCGGGTCGAACGCCGCGAGCATCTGGTCGAGCGTGGGTTCGACCGCCGTTTCGATGATGATACGACCTGGCTTCACGGTAACGCGCACTCTCGAGCCATCCGCCACCCCGACAACTTTGGCCATCGGTTTGGTAAGACGAAATGCCAGGCCGTTGCCCCAAGCGCTGATTTGTCCAAATGTCGTACTCACGGCGTTGCCTCCAAATGTTGACACCATTGTATCTACGAGTGAAAAGTGTGTCAACAGCCGTATAAACGGTAAGGGCTGAGCGCGTCATTAGCGCAATCGCTAACCGCGAAGCGGATCATCTGTATGGTCAGCTCCTAGCCGTCTGCCAAATTTCACGACCGGCGGCTCTTTGCCGAAGACGGCGTCTGGTGCATGGCTTGCAGCAGACAGCCAACCTCGGCCGTCCGCAGTGCCTAGCGCTGCGGTCCCGCGTGCGTGCCTCGCCTCCTCGAGACCGGTCATTGAGGCCGAAAGCGAACTCCCGCTGCGCGGCGAGACCGCTACCAACCCGTTCGCTGTACGCCCGCGACTACATCGAAGTGAGCATCCCGGCTCAGGATCGGAAGGCGATGCTGCAGGGCGAGCGCCGCAATCCAGGCGTCGTTCGCTGGAATCGGCCGTCCTGAGCGCCTCAGAGCAACTCGAAGCGCGGCATAGGCGATCGTCGTTTGATCGGTAATCGCGAGAACATCGAAATGGCGAAGTTGCAGGCCCAACCAGGATTCATACGCCTTTCGATGCCTGGATTCCGCGATCCCGTAGCGAAATTCGCCGAGGACGATCACCGGAATGGCGGCCCGCGCCTGGGTCCGCAATATCGCACCCACCCCCGCATCACCGTCCACGAACGCGGACAGCGCGTTGGTGTCGAGAATCACGCGAGATCCTCGGGCTCGACCACTTCGAATGCTTCGTCGATCCGCGCTTCGATCTGCGCCGTCTCCCTGTGCAGCCTGCGCAGTTTTCCGAAACCCTCCATCCAGGGAGGTTCGCCTGCAACGGCCTGGCTTGGATTGGGTGACAGCTTCTCCTGCAGTGCCTCCGCCACGAATTCCCTCAGGCTCTGACCGCGCTCGGCGGCCCTGGACTTCACTCTCCGGAACAGGGGGTCCGGAATCTCGATGGTCGTCTTCATGGAACCATATTCCCATATTTATGGCCACCGTGCAAGTGGCCCCGCGACAACAACGGGCGGTCAAGGGCGCCGCGGATCAGCTCTGGCCTTGATCCCCTTCGGAGTAGCCCATTTCGCCTATGCCGAAGACCGCCGCGCTGGTGCCCGCCTGGCTGCCGCCGCATCTGGCCTGGGCGGTATTTCACCGGCGGTGTCTACTCCAGCTGCCGGAGGAATTCCTCGAGAGCCGCTTACGCGGCCGATTCCAAGCCGACCTCCCACCCCGGAAATACGAGGACGGCGGGATGGCACTTCAACGCTCGTGCGAGAATTTTGGCTCGCTCCACGCCGAGATTGACGCGATCGTTTTCGATCGCCGAAATCGTCGCTTGCGGAATTCCGGTCAGGCGCGAGAGTTCGCTCTG
>CAZEIW010000170.1:0-11012 GCA_964512305.1 uncultured Burkholderiaceae bacterium
GCTCGAGCGCGCGCGCGCGTTCGCGATGCATGCGATCGCGCAGGTCGAGCGGGCCAGGGTTCGCCACGGGCGGGGACGCTATTCGTTGTGGACCGGCGACCCCGGTGTCGCGCTGTTCACGATGAGCTGTATCGCCGGCGACGCCGACTTCCCGACGCTCGACGTCTTCTGACGGGAGACCTCACCGGGCCGCGCCGGAATCGCGCGGCGGCGCCGCAACGAGGTAGGCGAGCTGGATCCGCAGGCGCGCCGATTCCAGATCGATGTTCAGGCGCTCGAGCTTCGTTTCGATCGCGCCGCGCCTAGCCTCGAGCACGGCCGTGAGCGGCGTGCCCGCTCCCCCAGCTCCAGCCGCGCCCCGATAGGCGGCCAGGGCGGCCGCGGTCCTCTGCTCGGCGAGGGGAATCAGCGTGCCGTCGTACCTGGCCAGGCGCGAGCCCTGGATCCTCCAGCGCTGCCAGATCGCCCGCGCGTCGGCGGCCAGCGCACGCCGCGCGTCCTCCCGCTCCGCACCTGCCTGGTCCCGCTGCGCGAGGCGCGCTGCGAGCTCGCGATCCTGCAGATGCGACCGGTTCCAGGGCACCGGGACCGACACGTTGACCGAGACCATGTTCGAATAGCTTGAACCGCGCTGGCTGTAGGTCAGCTCCCAGCTCCAGTCCGGCCTGCGGTTCGCGCGCGCCAGCGCGACATCGGCCTCGGCCATCGCTGCCTGGCCCGCCATGACGGCCAGTTGCGGGTGGCCGTCGAGGCGTCCGTCGAAGACACCGTCAGGCGGCACTTCGGGCGGCAGCTCGGAATCGGCCGCCGCCCGGTCGGCAAGCGGCCGGTCCGCCTCCGACCCGATCCAGCGAGAAAGCTGTGCCGCTGCGGCGGCGATGTCCTGCTCCGTCTGGCCGAGTCGATCGCGAATCTGCTCGAGCTGGGTCCGCGCCGCGAACACGTCGGACTGGCTGCCGCGGCCGGCGCGATAAGCCGAATCCGCGGCTTCTATCTGAAGCGCGGCCTCCCGCGCTTCGGAGTCCAGCAGTTGCCGCGCCGACTCCCGGTACGAGCGCTCGAGCCAGGCCAGCGCCGCGTCGCGGCGCACCTGGGCGGCCGTCAGTTCACGCTGCGCCTCGCCGACCTCGGCCTCGCGCTCGAAACGGGCGCTGCGTGCCTGGCGCTTGTCCTCGCGGGTGAACTCCTGCATCACGCCGATCGACCGCTGGGTCATGAAATCGCGCGCGGTGCTGAAGCGGTCCGGGCCGTTGACCGGAACGTTGTCGATGCCGGCCTTGAGGACCGGGTCCGGCAGCCGCCCCGCGGAGACCTCCATCTCGCGCGCAGCCAGTGCCTGCGCGCGATTCGCCGCGACGAGCTGGGAGCGCTCGACCGCGAGCTGCATCGCCCGTTCGAGCGAAAGCGCGGCGCCGGTTTCCGCCACCTGCGCGCTCGCGGAAGCCATGAGCAGCCAGGCGGCCAGCAGGGCCGCCGCGCCCGCACCGGTGCGCCGGATCGCCGACCACTCTTCGCCCCGCGACATGCGTTCTCCGGTTCGCAACATGACTCCCCAGGCAGGCGTTTGCCTCGCCTCGCCCCGCCGCCTCACGGCGCCAGGCCCGTGCCGGCGTGAGCCTCGTCGTACGGAAACACGACGTCCGTATCGGGCGCCAGCCGGCGTTTCCCGCCTCGAGGGGTTTCCACGCGCGACAGCAGGTCGCGGATCACGTTCAGGCGCGCGCTGTGCTTGTCATCCGCCCGAACGACGATCCACGGGGACAGCACGCTCGCGGTTCGCGCGAGCATCTCGTCGCGCGCCTTGCTGTACGCCTTCCAATGGCCGAGCGCCGCGCGATCCACCGGACTGAGCTTCCACTGTTTGAGGGGATCGCGCCGCCTCGATTGCAGGCGCCTTTTCTGCTCGCCGCGGCTGATGTCCAGGTAGTACTTGATGAGCTGGATGCCGGAGCCGATCAGCATGTGCTCGAACGGCAGGACCGCCTCGACGAAGTCCTCGTACTGCCGCTCGGTGCAGAATCCCAGCACCCGCTCGACCCCGGCGCGGTTGTACCAGCTGCGGTTGAACAGGACGATCTCCTGGCTGGCCGGCAGGAACCGCACGTAGCGCTGGAAATACCAGGAGGCGGCATCGCGGTCCGAGGGCTTGCCGAGCGCCACGACCCGCGTCTCGCGCGGGCTCAGATGCTCGACGATGTGCTTGATCGTGCCGTCCTTGCCGCTCGCGTCGCGGCCCTCGAAGATGACCAGGATCTTCCTGCCGTGCTCGATCACGTGGCGCTGGACCTTCACGAGCTCGATCTGGAGCTCCCGAAGCGATGCCTCGTAGGCGAGGTCACGCGCGGGCGCCTGTCGACGCGTCTTCATCCTTCCCTCCGGGCTGTCGGGACTGCGCCGAATGTAGCGGGACACCGGGTCCCGTGTCGACCGCGGTCCTCGATCGGAGCCACGGGAACGACCCGAGCCGCCACTGCTTGACCGAGGCGTAGATTGCCGGGATCACGACCAGCGTCAGGACCGTGGAGGAGATCATTCCGCCCACCATCGGCGCGGCGATCCGGCTCATCACCTCCGAGCCTGTGCCCCGGCTCCACATGATCGGCAGCAGGCCGGCCATGATCGCGACCACGGTCATCATCTTCGGCCGCACCCGCTCGACCGCACCTTCCATCACCGCCTCGTAGAGATCCGCAAGCGCCGGCCGGCGCCCCTGCGCGCGGCGTTTCGCCTCGATCGCGCGCCACGCGTTGTCGAGGTAGATCAGCATCACGACCCCGGTTTCCGCCGCAACTCCCGCGAGCGCGACGAAGCCCACCCCGGCGGCCACCGACAGGTTGTAGCCGAGCATCCACATCAGCCACACCCCGCCCACGAGCGCGAAGGGCACCGACAGCATCACGATCAGGGTCTCGGTCAGGCGCCTGAAGTTCAGGTAGAGCAGGAGGAAGATGATCAGCAGCGCCACCGGGACCACGATCTTCATCCTGGCGATCGCCCGTTGCATGTATTCGAACTGCCCGCTCCACGCGACGTAATAGCCGGGCGGGAATTTGACCTGTTCAGCCACGGCCTGCCGCGCGTCGGCGACGTAGCCGCCGATGTCGCGCCCATGGATGTCCACGTAGATGTACGCCGACAGCAGGGCGTTCTCGGTGCGGATCGACGGCGGCCCCATCGCGACCTGGACACTGGCGAGCTGGCCCAGCGGCAGCATCGCCCCCTCGGCCGTCGGCACCAGCACCTGCTGCGCGATCTGCACGGGGTCATTGCGCAACTCGCGCGGATATCGGACCGTCACCGCGAAGCGCTCGCGCCCCTCGACCGTCGTGGTCGCGGTCTCTCCTCCCAGCGCGGTGGCGATCACGTCCTGCAGGTCGCCGATCGCGAGGCCGTAGCGTGCCAGCTGCTCGCGGTCGGGCTCGATCGTCAGGTAGTAGCCGCCCGTCAGGCGCTCGGCGAAGGCGCTCGTCGTGCCCGGCACCCCGCGGACGACGCCCTCGATCCGCCTGGCGAGCCGTTCCATCTCCCCCAGGTCCCTGCCGAACACTTTGATGCCCACCGGCGTGCGGATGCCCGTGGACAGCATGTCGATGCGGGCCTTGATCGGCATGGTCCAGGCGTTCGCGACGCCGGGAAACTGAAGCGCCCTGTCCATCTCGGCGGTCAGCCGGTCGATCGTCATGCCGGGGCGCCACTCGAACTCCGGCTTCAGGTTGATCACCGTCTCGAACATCTCCACCGGCGCGGGATCGGTCGCCGTCCCGGCGCGCCCTGCCTTGCCGAACACCGACGCCACCTCCGGGAAGCTCTTGAGGATCTTGTCCTGCGTCTGCATCAGTTCGGCGGCCTTGGTGATCGACATGCCGGGCAGCGAGGTCGGCATGTAGAACAGCGTCCCCTCGTTCAGCGTCGGCATGAACTCGGAACCGAGACGGGACGCCGGAACCGCCGAGACGGCCAGCACGGCGACGGCGCAAGCGATGGTCAGGGTCTTGTGGCGCATCACGCCGGCGATCACCGGCCGGTAGGTCCGGATCAGCAGCCGGTTCACCGGGTTCCTCGCCTCCGGCAGGATGCGCCCGCGGACGAACAGCATCATCAGCACCGGGACCAGCGTCACCGAGAGCACGGCCGCTCCCCCCATGGCGAAGGTCTTCGTGTAGGCGAGCGGCGCGAACAGCCGACCCTCCTGCGCCTCCAGCGTGAACACCGGCAGGAACGACACGGTGATGATCAGCAGCGAGAAGAAGAGCGCCGGGCCGACCTCCTTGCACGCGGCGACCATCGCCTGGGCGCGGTCCTCGGCCGAATGATCCGGCGGCAGGCGCTCGAGGTGCTTGTGGGCGTTCTCGATCATCACGATCGCCGCGTCGATCATCGCGCCGATCGCGATCGCGATGCCGCCCAGGCTCATCAGGTTGGAGTTGATGCCGAGCAGCCTCATCGCGATGAACGCGATCAGCACGCCCACCGGCAGCATCAGGATCGCGACCAGCGCCGAGCGCACGTGCAGCAGGAACACCACGCACACCAGCGCGACGATCAGCGACTCCTCGCTCAGCGTGCGCTCTAGCGTGGCGATCGCCCGGTGGATCAGCTCGGAGCGGTCGTAGACCGCCTGGATGGCGACCCCCTCGGGCAATCCCGTCGAGACTTCGGCGATCTTCTGTTTCAGGTTGCCGATCACGTCGAGCGCGTTCTGCCCGTAGCGTGCCATCGCGATGCCGGCGACGACCTCGCCTTCGCCGTCGAGCTCTGTCAGGCCGCGCCGCTCGTCGGGCACGAGCTCGACGTTGGCGAGGTCGCGGATCAGGACCGGCGTGCCCCTTTCGCTCTTGACGACCAGGTTCGCGATGTCGCGCGCGTCGCGCAGGTAGCCCTTGCCGCGCACCATGTACTCGGTCTCGGCCATCTCGACCACCCGCCCGCCGACGTCGCGGTTGGAGGCGCGGATGACCTGCGATACCTTTTCCAGCGGGATCCCGTACGAGCGCAACTTCACCGGGTCGACCGTGACCTGGTACGTCTGCACGAAGCCGCCGATCGAGGCGACCTCGGCGACGCCGTGCGCTTTCGTCAGCTGGTAGCGCAGATACCAGTCCTGCAGCGCCCGCAGCTCCGCCAGCGTCCTGTTCTTCGCCAGCACGGCGTACTCGTAGACCCACCCCACGCCCGTGGCATCCGGCCCGATCTGCGGCGCCACGCCGGTGGGCATCCGGCCAGCGGCCGAATTCAGGTACTCGAGCACGCGCGAGCGCGCCCAGTAGATGTCGGTGCCATCGTCGAAGATCACGTAGACGAACGAGGCGCCGAAGAAGGAGAAACCCCGGACCACCTTCGACCTCGGCACCGCGAGCATGGCGGTCGTGAGCGGGTACGTCACCTGGTCCTCGACGACCTGCGGCGCCTGGCCGGGGTACTCCGTGTAGACGATCACCTGCACGTCCGACAGGTCGGGCAGCGCGTCGAGCGGCGTGCTGGCGACCGCGTACGCGCCGCCCACGACGATGAACAGCGTGGCGAGGAGGACCAGGAACCGGTTGCGGCCCGACCACTCGATCAGCCTCGCGAGCATGGCGCGCCTCAGGGGTGGTTGCCGGTGCCGGTGGCCGCCGGGTCGATCCGGGTGATCACCCATTCGCCGGCATTGCGCTCGACGAACTCGAAGTCGACCGTGAGGCCCGGCCGCAGGCCGCTCGACAGGGAGGCATTGGCGACCCTGAATTGCATCGTCATCGCCGGCATCTTCAGCGCCTCGATCGGACCGTGACCGATGCTGACGGTGCCGGCTGCCGCGTCGATCTCCTCGATGGTGCCGCGGCCCTTGTGTCCGATCTGTCCGGCCGCGCCGGGCTGCCCGGAATCGCGACCGGTCTGCGCCGGGGCCGGCTGCTCGAGGGTCGAGGCGCCGCCGGCCGCAGCGGCGAATCCGCCGATCGCCGCCTTCAGGTTGCTCTCGGCATCGATCAGGAAGTTCGCAGCCACGACGACCCGCTCCGCCTCCCTGACCCCATCCATCACCTCGACGAACTCTTCGCCGCGCTGGCCGAGCCTCACCTCGCGCGGCTCGAACCGCCCTTCCCCGGCCTCGACCAGCACGATGCGGCGCACCCCGCTATCGATCACGGCCGACGTCGGAACCACGAGCACGCGCGCCTTCGCCGCCACCGGCAGCTCGACTTGCGCGAACATCGCGGGCTTGAGCATCCGGCCGGGATTCGGCAGTTCGATACGGACTGGGATCGTCCGCGTCTCGGCCGTCAGCGTCGGGTACACATAGGCGATCGTGCCTGCGAAGATCCGGTCGGGGTACGCGGCGACCCTGATGCGGGCCCTCGCGCCCGGTCTGACCCACGCGAGATCCTGCTCGAACACGTCGGCGATCACCCAGACCGAAGACAGGTCCGTGACCTGGTACAGGGCTTCGCCGGGCATGAAGCGCGCGCCCTGTACCGCCTTCCTGTCGGTGACGACCCCGCTGACCGGCGACCGGAAGGTCAGGGTACGGCGCGCCTGGCCGGACCTGACCAGCAGTTGGATCTCGTCGTCCGGGACATCCCAGTTCTTCAGCCGCCACAGGCTGGCGTCGACGAGCTGCTGCATGTCGCGCCTGGCCCGTTCCGGCGCGTCTTTCAGCGAATCGAGACCCCTCGCTGCCACCGCGTACTCGCCCTGCGCCGAGACCAGGTCGGCGCTGTAGACCTCGAACAGCGGCTCGCCCTTCGCCACGGGCTGGCCGGTCACGTTGACGTCGAGGCGTTCGACGTAGCCCTCGAACTTGGGCGATATCGCGAAAATGCGGCGTTCGTCCGGAACGATCCGGCCCGCGGCGCGGATGATCCGGTCGACCGGGCGCCGCGCGACCGCCTCGGTCCTTACCCCCAGTCTCTGGATCTTCTCGGTGCCGATCCTGATCTGGGTGGCGGACCCCTGCCCCGTTTCGCTCCCGTCCTCGAAGACCGGGACGTAGTCCATCCCCATCGAATCCTTCTTCGGGGTCGGCGACGTGTCGGGCAGCCCCATCGGGTTGCGGTAGTAAAGGATCCGCCGCTCCTGATTGGCCGGCTGCGCCGGCGCGACCGCGCCGCCAAGTTCGCGTTCGGCCGCGGGCGTACGCTGCCGCTGGCCCCACCCGTAACCGCCCGCCGCCGCAATGACGGCGGCGAGTGCAGCGATCGCAATGCCGGTCCCGGTCTTCATCGGTATTCGCCTGCTCGCCTTTCCCCCGCGCTACTTCGACGCCTCGAAGCGAACCAGCGTCCAGACTCCTCCGACCTCATCGACGGCGACGCGGATCCGCTGGCCTTCCTTGAGCCGGCCGAACCACGACGCGTCCTTCAGTCGATAGTCCATCGTCATGGCCGGCATGCCGTTGGGCAGCGGTCCATGCGAGAGCGTGACCGTGCCGGCGCTCCTGTCGAGCTTCTTGACCAGCGCGTCGGCCAGCGGCGTCTGTGCCGTCGGGTGGCCGGTGGCTGCCCTGCGCGCGGCGGGATCCGCTCCCGACGCGCCGTCGCCGGCGAATGCGCCCGCCGCGAGACCCAGGCAGGCGGCCATCACCGCGGAAGTTTTCGAGAAGATCATGTCGCCTTTCCCTTTCGATGGTTGATTCGCACGCGAGGAATCGCTCGCAGTGTGCGGGCCCTCGGATAACGAGAACCTGAGCGTTCAATTACATTTCTGTAAGCTCTGACATCGAGCAAAGCCGCCGGCGCACAATCGCTGGGGAGCCCCCTCGAGCGCAGATGCGAATCCTTGTCATCGAAGACGAGCCCAAGACCGGCGACTACGTCAAGCAAGGGCTGACGGAGGCGGGCTTCGTCGTCG
This sequence comes from uncultured Burkholderiaceae bacterium, assembly GCA_964512305.1. Classification (GTDB taxonomy): domain Bacteria; phylum Pseudomonadota; class Gammaproteobacteria; order Burkholderiales; family Burkholderiaceae_F; genus CAZEIW01. Next base: position 7,828 of record CAZEIW010000170.1, read on the forward strand.
ACCTCGCGCGCGACGGCACCGACGGCCTGCATCAGGCACTCTCGGAGGCTTACGACCTCGCCGTGCTCGACGTCATGCTGCCCGGGATGGACGGCTGGCAGGTGCTGCAGGCGATCCGGAGGTCGGGAAAGGAACTGCCCGTTCTCTTCCTCACGGCCATGGACGCCGTCGATGACCGGGTCAAGGGTCTCGAGCTCGGCGCCGACGACTATCTCGTCAAGCCCTTCGCGTTTTCCGAGCTGCTGGCCCGCGTGCGCACGCTGTTGCGCCGCGGCGGCAAGGCCAAGGAGTCCGAGGTTCTGCGCGCCGCCGACCTCGAGCTCGACCTGATCCGGCGCCGAGCCAGCCGCGCGGGCACCAAGATCGACCTGACCGCGAAGGAGTTCGCGCTGCTCGAGCTCCTGCTCAGGCGCCAGGGCGAAGTGCTGCCGCGTTCGCTGATCGCATCCCAGGTCTGGGACATGAACTTCGACAGCGACACCAACGTGATAGAAGTCGCCATCCGCCGCCTTCGTGCCAAGGTCGACGAAGGGTTCGAACTCAAGCTGATCCACACCGTGCGGGGCATGGGATACGTGCTCGAAACCGACGAGCCGAACTGATGCCGCGTCGATCGATCACGCTCAGGCTGACGCTGCTCTTCGCGTCGGTCTCGACCGGCGTGTTGCTGGTGCTCGGATTGCTCGTCGCGCAGCTGGTCGAACGCCACTTCGTCGAGCTCGACATGAGCGTGCTGCGCGGCGAATTCGAGCTCGTCGCGCGCGCGCTGCAGGACGCGCATTCCGAGCCGGCGCTTGCCCGCGTGCCCGCGCCGATCGCGGCCTCGGTGGCCGGCAATCACGACCTGTCGGTGCGGGTCATGGCGCCGGACGGCCGCACGCTGTTCGCCAGCGCAGGCGCGGACTTCCCGCCGGCGCTGCTGGCGGGCGCGGGCGAGGAGCCGCCGAGTCCGTTCCAGTGGACCGCGCCGGACGGACGCAAGCTCCGCGGGATCGCCGCGAAGACCCGCACCGGCATCCGCGGCGCGGCGCCGGCCGTGGTCGCCGTCTCGGCCGATCTGATGCACCACGAGCACTTCATGACCTCCTTCAGACGGACCCTGTGGCTGGTGGTCGCCGCGGCCGCGGCGCTCAGCGGCGTGTTCGGATGGGTGGCCGTGCGCCGGGGCCTCGCGCCGCTGCGGCAGATCCGCCAGAGCGCGGCCTCGATCACGGCCAACCGGCTCGACCAGCGCTTGTCGGCCGATTTCCCCGCCGAGCTGGCCGAGGTCGCGCGGACCTTGAACGACATGCTGGCCCGCCTGGAGGAATCCTTTCGCCGCCTGTCCGACTTCTCCTCCGATCTCGCGCACGAGTTGCGCACGCCGGTCAGCAACCTGCTGACGCAGACCGAGGTCACGCTGTCCAAGGTGCGCACCGAACGCGAATACCGCGACGTGCTCGCCTCCAATGTCGAGGAGCTCGAGCGGCTTTCCCGCACGATTTCCGACATACTGTTCCTGGCCAAGTCCGACAACCGGCTGCTCGTGCCCCAGCGCGAGCAGGTCGACCTGAGGGTCGAAGCGCAGCGGGTGCTCGAGTTCTACGAGGCGATCGCCGACGAGAAGGACGTCCGCATGACCTGCAGCGGCGCCGGCGCGGTTTCGGGCGACCGGCTGATGCTGCGCCGGGCCATCAGCAATCTGGTCTCCAACGCCGTCCGGCACGCGCCCAACAGCGGCCAGGTCGCGGTACGCGTTCGCGAGAACCCGCCAGCTTCGATCACGCTGTCGGTCGAGAACACCGGCGACACGGTGCCCGTGGAAAGCCTGCCGCGCCTGTTCGACCGCTTCTATCGCGCCGACGCGTCGCGGCGGCATTTCGGCGAAGGAGCCGGCCTCGGGCTCGCGATCACGCGTTCGATCGCGCGCGCTCATGGCGGCGATGTCTCGGTTCGCTCCGCCGACGGGGTCACGACGTTCGACCTGCTGATTCCGGTCGGCGCATCGGGCGCGTCGCCGTGACGTCGACCCTGCACCAACTGCTGGTCGAGGCGCTCCCGTGGCTGCACCGTTACGGCTATCTCGCGCTCGTGATTGCCGTGGGCGTCGAAGGCTTCGGGATCCCGGCGCCGGGCCAGACGCTGCTGGTCGGCGCCGCGCTGCTCAGCGGTCGCGGCGAGATGGATCTCGAGGTCGTACTGCTGTGCGCGCTGCTGGCGTCGATGGCCGGCGACAACCTGGGTTACCTGATCGGCCGCCGCGGCGGGCGCCGGCTGATCCTGCGCCTGGGCGTCAACCGCCACCGGCTCGCGCGCGTGTCGCGCTTCTATCGCCGCTTCGGCGTCTGGCCGGTGCTGGCGAGCCGTTTCTTCGACGGCGCCCGGCAGCTGGGAGGGTTGGTCGCCGGGTCGGCGGCGATGCGCTGGCCGCGGTTCTTCGCGGCGGACGCCGCGGGAGCGCTGCTTTGGGTCGGGGTCTGGGGCCTTGGCGTCTACCAGTTCGAGCGACACGCCGGCCGCCTGCATGCGATCTGGGCGCAGATCAATCCGGTGGCCATCGCCGTTGCGGTCGGCGCGGTGGCCGCAATAGCGGTCTGGCTCTGGCGGACCGGCCGGCGGCAAGGTCCTTGAGCTGGGCCCCGGACGGGACCGGCGCGCCGATCAGCGTGCCGTGTCTTCGGCCGGCGGGGACGGTTCGCGCGGGCTGCGCGCGCGGCCCGCGAAGAACCGATAGATGTCCGCGATGCGTCCGGCCACGCGCGGATTGTTCCGGTAGCCCGGCATGCCGCGCGCCACGTCGCCGTCGAGCACTTCGGCTTCGAACCGCTCGGGGCCTTGCGTCTGCACGAACGCGATGATCGACGGCGCCGCCCAGCCGTCGTAGTCCCTTCCATGGCAGCGCGCGCAATCGACCGCGCGCACGATGCCGGCGACGTCGGCCGCGGGCTGCGCCTGCGCGGGCAACAGGGCGGCGGCGCCGGCCGCGGCCAGGATGCGGGCCATCACTGCCGCCGACCGCGGGGCTGACCGCGTGGCCGACCGCGGGGCCGCGTCACCGATCGGCACGAGAGATGCGCGCTCGCGCAAGTTCCAGATCCCCGGACGCGATCGCCGGCGTGTCGCCATCGCTCCAGCAGAGCGCGCCGCCGTCGGCGTCGATGCCGCAGGCGTGCCGCTGGTTTCGCTCCAGGCCGCCGATGCCGATC
>CAZEIW010000171.1:0-53936 GCA_964512305.1 uncultured Burkholderiaceae bacterium
TGGGAGGTGTGGATGCTGAGCGCCGACCGCGACCTGCCGCGGCAGCTGCGGCTTCAGGAGACGCGGAAGGTGGTGCTGTTCAACGGGCCGATCGAGTGCCGGCTGTTTCGATTCGAGGTCGTGGCGGGGCAGTATCGGCGCAGTACGAGCGACGGCGAATCGGAGCGGAAAGGCAAGCCGGCGCCCCTGAAATAGAAGTAACCCGCCGACATCATCCGATCCACCCAGGAGCGGATTACCGCAGTCAAAACCAACTACTCTACGAACTCCAGCAAGCTCGGTCCCACGTGATCGCTGATCTGCGCAAGTCGTTCCTCGCTGACCCAGTCCGCTAGCCGACCCGGAGTTAGTTGAGAATCACACTTTACTTCATTCAGTGGCTTAGCCCTCCATCCGGTAATCTTCTCTCGTGCCAGGATATCGATCACCCGCTTGCTGACAAAGATGAATCTCGGTGCAGGCCAAACGAAGAAGAAGTCAGAACCATCCAACTGATCCGGGTCGATAAAGGTCTCGGCGTCGACGAAGCACGAGTAGACCGACAACCCACAAAACTCGCAGTGTTCCTGGCGGTGTACACCAGACCGGAGCGATGGGAAGCCACCCCACCCAGTAATCGCTAGCTCATAGATCGCCGGACGCAAGACTTCCGATCCGCCGATGCGGACGGTCGCTGCGGTAGGAGCAACCCCCACAAGCCCGTGTTCTTCGAAGAGGTCAAGCGCGAACCTAGTCGCCAGCAGCTCGCCGTACCAAGTCCAGATCAGCGAGCGATCGGAGGGCACTTGCTTGAGAGTCACATCTAGCCCACCGCGACGTTTCCCCGATCGAGCGTGCCCTTGACGCGCACTGCAAGTAATTCGGTCCACGACATTGCGACGCGGTGTCCATTCAGCGCGCGATTTGGAATCTCCACGACCCAACTGAAAAAATCGATCCCTCATTGCCAACCTCTTGGCTGTCTACTGAAGTGCTGCTCCATTCGGCTAAGTTGATCCACCTTCTTGGCAGCCGGTGGCGGGCGCGCGGTACACGACGAGCCGCTGGTTGATCAACTGCTCCACAGACTTAAGCGTCGACCCTCCTTGATATTCTTCTCCGGCCAGCGGCGACGTGTCGATTGCGCGTGCGCGTCTTGAACCTGAGGTCATGGCTTGGCGGACAGATCAGCCCTGGGTGCGGCGAAAACGGCTGCCGTTCCCGGTCGCGCCGCGGCCGGGGCGAACGTCGCCACCGGCTTCTGCAGGATCAGTTCGCCCCCGTACAGGATGTCGGGGCGAAGGTCCCTGTTGATATCGCCAACGACCATCGCGTCCGCTCCGGATGCGCTATTGGGAGCGTCGTAGAGCGTCTCGGGCGCCAGAGTTCCGTCCGCCTGCTGCAGATAGACTCCAACCGCAGAGAACACTCCATGCATCACAACGATGTCGGCGCGGCCGTCGCCGTTGATGTCGGCGATGCGCAGCGCGTCCGGGATGTCATACGTGGGCACGGCGACCATGGGGCCCAAACTGCCGTCCGGCGCCTGGTAGTAGATGCCGATCCAAGCCTGATTGCCGCCGGTTGACACTACGATGTCGTTTCGCCCATCTCCATTGACGTCGCCGATCGCGACGCCGGTCGCGCCCCAGGTCGGATCCGCAGCCAGATAGATCGGCGCCGCGAAGGCGCCACCAGGCTGTGCCAGGAAGACGGCGACGTTCTTGCCGCTGGCAGCGCCCGCGATCGTGACGACGATGTCGGGCAGACCATCGCCGTTGACGTCGCCCACTTCCAAACCGTAGCCCGTGCCGAACACCACGCCGTAACCGGCGGCCACTCCGAAGTCCAGCGAGCGCTGCAAGAACAGATGCCCGTTGGCATCCTGATGCCAGATGTCCACCGTCGAGCTCAGGACACTGACCGCGAGGAGTTCCATCCTCCCGTCACCATCGATGTCGGCGATGCGCAGCGCGCGCGCGTGGACGTAGTTGAGGAAGTCGCCCGCAACGAGGCTTCCATCGGCCGCCTGCAGGAAGACCTGCATGCCTTGATAATCCGCACCGACGACCACGTCCGGCCGGCCGTCCCCATTGACATCGCCGATCGCAATGGCGCTGAAAGTGGAGCCGGCGGGGCCGCCGGCGATCAACGTGGGTGCGCTCAAGGTACCGTCGCCGCGGCCGTACATCACCGCCAGCGGAGATCCGGCGCTCGGGACCACGGTGAACAGGACGTCCTCAATGCCGTCGCTGTTGACGTCGCCGAAAGCCGCGGAGAACGCCGGCAGGGCCGGCGCTAAGCTGACCGGCTCGGCGAAACGGCCCTGGTCGGTACGGAAACCGAACGCAACCGGCGACACGGGATTGCCGATGAGATCCGTGACGGCAGTGCTCACGCTGACGTTGTAAGTCTGACGGCGCGCCAAGGGCGCACCCAGCGTGAAGCTCACCGTCGCGCCGTCGCTGCCGAGCGTTGCGGCGCCGGCAACCGGATTTCCGCCCTGATCGACGACCGTCACGCTCCCGGCGTTGACCGTCGAAGCGGCAAGGGGTTCGCTGAATAGCAGGGCGATCTGGGTGGTCAGTGGCACCTCCTGCGCACCGGCGGCCGGCGTCGAACTCACGAGGCCGGGGCTCGTCGCATCGACACCGAAACTCCATGAGCGCGCCGCCGCAACCGCATTGCCGACGAGATCTTTGGCCCCCAAGCCCACCGTTGCCGTGAAATTGCCCGACACCCAGGGCTGCGCGGGCGTGAATATCGCGTTGTTGCCGGAAGTCTGGACCGTTCCCCCCACGGGTTGGTTGTTGCCGTCCACGACGGTGAAGCCGCCAGCATTGAGCGTTCCTGCATCCATGGATTCCGTGAAGGTCGTGCTCACCGAGAGTGTCGCGCCGCGCACCTGGCTTTGCGTAGGCGTCACCGCCAGGACCGCCGGCGCGGCGCTTGCTCGATGGGCCGTGCGGTATTCGAGGAGGTCGTGCCTCTCCGTCGAAAGCCCTCCGCTGGAAGACGCCGTGACGGTCGTGCGAACGAGCCCGATATCAGGCGCATACAAATCGTCCTCGGTGACGCTGCCGGAAAGCGCGCCGCCTCCGCCCGTCAGATTCACGGTCTCGTTGACCGCGGTGCTCATGTGCAGGCAATTCGTGAAGGTGCCGCCCACCGTCGTGATCGAATCCGTCAGGGCAACCACCGTAACCACGGCGCGAATTGTGAGAGGGTCGGTGCGCCCGTCGCCGTCATAATCCACGCCACTGTCGACGGTCTTGTCGACCTGGACGTAACTATCCCCGACGCTTGCCGGCTGTGGAATCAATTTGATGGGCCCGATCTGCCGGCCGACGTAGTCGGTCAAAGTGTTCGGGTACTGCCAGAGGCCATCGCCTTGCTGGGCATAAAGCGACGTAGAGGAGGTGTTCGTTCCCAAGTCGGTGGTTTCCAGAACGCCGGCGTTCTGGCCATTCACGGCCTGCGTTCCGACTACCGCAACGAGCGTATTCGTAATCGCCGCTCCATTGGCGGCATTCGAATAGAGCCAGCGGTTCTGCGCGTCGAGCGGCATATAGGCGGCCGTGGACGCCACGCCGGAAGTGGCGCTACCGCCGCCACCCCCTCCGCCGCCGCAGGCGGCCAGCACTGCGCATGCCGACGCCGCGACCAGCCATGCTGCACGCATTAGCTTCCCCTCCCTCGCGTAATGCTAGCTGCGGCGAGGAAGTGCGTCCACCCAACGCAGGATCATTGCTCTGAAGATGACTTAAGGCTCAGCACGGGCGCCGACCACGAACTGGCGCAACGGCTGCCGCTGTCGGAGACGTGCGAGGTCGTGCGGTTCAACGGGCCGATCGAGTGCCGGCTACTTCGATTCGAGGTCGTGGCCGGGCAGCATCGGCGTGGCGCGGGCAGAAATCCAGCCAGAGAAGAATGGGAAGCCGCGTGTAGCATAGCCCGCCATGTCCGCGTCGCATCTTCACTACTTTCCGGTCGCGCTGCCCTTCCTGCTCGCGCTGGCCGGATTGTTCGTGGTGCTGGTGGTGACCGTTTCGTTCAGGCTCCTGAGGTTCGCCTCGGCGAGCCTCGGGATCGGCCCGGCATCGATGTTCGCGGTGCTGCTGCTCTCGCTGCTGGGCAGCTACGTCAACATCCCGATCGCCTACCTGCCCGAGCGCGTGGTCACGTCGGCGGCCGAGGTCGACTTCTACGGCATCCGCTACATGGTTCCGGTGACGCACGAGTGGCCCGCGACGGTTCTCGCCATCAACGTCGGCGGCGCCGTGATCCCGATACTCCTCTCCCTGCACCTGATGGCGAAGAACCGGCTGTACGTGCCGGCGTTCTTCGGCACGGCGATCGTCGCCGCGGTCTGCCACTCCCTCGCGCAGCCGGTCCCTGGTCTCGGAATCGCCGAGCCGATATTCGTTCCCGTGCTGGTGACTGCGATTACGGCGTTGCTGCTGTCGCGGCGATTCGCGGCCGCGCTCGCGTACATCAGCGGCAGCCTCGGAACCCTCATCGGCGCCGATCTGCTCAACCTGGACAAGGTGCAGGGCCTCGGCGCCCCGGTCGCGTCGATCGGGGGCGCCGGGACGTTCGACGGCATCTTCGTCATCGGGCTGCTGGCGGTCGTCTATGCGGGACTCGCGACCCGCTGGGGAGTCGCGGCGCGCTGACTTACGCGAAGTGTTTGCGGCGCAGCCGCCTTGAGAAAGGTCCTGACGATGACCGAAGTCGTGCACCGCACGATCGACACCAACGGCATCCGCTTGCATGTCGCCGAGCAAGGCAGCGGGCCGCTCGTCATTCTCTGCCACGGGTTTCCCGAGTCGTGGTACTCGTGGCGTCATCAGCTGCACGCGCTGGCGGCGGCCGGGTTTCGCGCGGTCGCGCCGGACATGCGCGGCTACGGGCAGAGCGATCAGCCGCAAGAGATCGAGAAGTACACGCTGATGCACCTCGTGGGCGACATGGTGGGGCTTCTCGACGCCCTTGGCATGCCAACCGCGGTTATCGCCGGCCACGACTGGGGCGCCCCGGTGGCATGGCACGCCGCGCTGATGCGCCCCGACCGTTTCCGGGCGGCGATCGGCCTGAGCGTGCCGTTCCGCCCTCGAGGAACCGCCCGCCCCACCACTTTGATGCCGCAAAACGACGACTCGGTGTTCTACCAACTCTATTTTCAGGAGGCCGGCGTCGCGGAGGCGGAACTCGAGCGCGACGTGCGCCACTCGATCCGCGCGATCCTGTGCTCGGGCTCGGGGGAAGCCGGCGGACAGAGGGGCGACGCCGCAGGCTTGGGCGCCGTCGCCATGGTTCCGCGCCAGGGCGGCTTTCTCACGCGGATGAAGGATCCCCCGTCGCTTCCGGCATGGCTCACCGAGGCCGACGTGGACTTCTACGCGGCCGAATTCGGGCGATCGGGATTTCGAGGCGGACTGAACTGGTACCGGAACATCGATCGCAACTGGGAACTGCTGGCTCCGTTCGCCGGCGCCCAGGTGACGGTCCCCTCGCTTTATATCGCGGGCGACCGTGACCTTGTCCTCGCCTTCCGCGGCATGGACCAGCTGATCGCCAGCCTGTCCAGGTTCATTCCACAGCTGCGCCGCACGATCATGCTGCCGGGCTGCGGTCACTGGACCCAACAGGAGAGAGCTTCCGAGGTCAGCGCTGCCTTGATCGACTTCCTTCGAAGTCTGTGATCGATGCAGCGGCCGACCACCCCGCGCGGCTAAGGCATTCCCTGGTCAGGCGTACGCCGTCCCTCCGCGCGAATCGCTGCTGACGCTGAATTCGGCATCGTCCGGGTCCTGAAGCTTGGCAATCCTCAGGCCATGGAGCTCGACCGGTGCGGAGACGACCCTTACCCCCTGCGCCGCGCGCTCAGCACAAAAGGCGTCGACGTCCGGCACCCTGAAGCCCAACTGGCAGGTGCCTGGCGGATGCTCTCCGGAGGCCAAATGAAGCGCGAGAACGGTGGATCCGGTGTCGAACTCGCTCCACTCCGGAGACTGGAAGCGAAGCTTCAGGCCAAGCTGTGCGGCATGAAATTGAACCGCCTCATCCATGTTGCCGACGAATTTGATCGCGTAGGTGAATGTCGCGGACATTCCATGCTCCTGGAGCGTGCACACAGATCAGGTACTGCCCGGACCGGCTCAAGAATGCAGGAGACTGGACTCAACACTGACTCAGTTTTCAGTCAGCGCCGAGAGCCAATGGACCAAATCGATAGTCAGAGAACACCGCGCTGCAGCCGTGCCTTCGCCAGAGAAAGCTCGATCTCGAGTTCCTGCAATTTAAGTGAGAGGCGCTTGGCTTCTTCGCCGTCTTCCACGCAGGCTGCGAGGTCCGCCCTGGCAGCGGATATACGTTGCATTAGCTCGACCTCTGGAGGAAAGAGCCCCGCATCTTTCAGGATTTTGAAAGACATCCGCAATTCGACCGGCGTCTCGTCATAACCATCGCCAAAATCCAGCGGCTTCCCAAAGTTCTTCGCTTTGTGAAGTTCCCCCGAACTCGCGCTCTCACGCAAGTGCCTCGCAATTTCTTCGTCCAACGACTTCGCTCGATCGACCACACTTCACCTGAGTGCAAACGAATCCGCCAAGACCCTACAAGAGCGCTCCCGCCTCGTCAACTGCCTGAGCTCGGTGGCTGCGAAACCCGGCCGCACTACGACCCCTTGCGCCGGCGCTGCCATTCATTCGAGGTCGTGGCGTACGTCGTCAGTTCCTTGTCGTACCAGGTTTCGATCCCGCGATAGCGCATGCCCAGCCGCTTCATCACGGAAGCCGAAGCCGCGTTCTCCGGCTGGCATACGGCATACAACACGTCGGCCCTCAGCGCCTGAAACGCGAAATCGGCCATTGCAACGGCCGCTTCCGTCGCCAGACCTCGATGCCACCGGTCGCGCCGTAGCCGCCAACCCACTTCCAACGGGCAGGCCGGGTCCGGGGATTCCCCGCTGCGGCGAAGATGCTGGATGCACCCGGCTCCGACGACCTCGTCGCTGGCCCGCTCGATGAAGCTCCACCACGAAAAGCCGTATTCGACCCACCGGGCTTTCACGCGTTGGATGACTTCGGCGGTCTTCTCGCGGCTCTCTGGAGGCCCGAGGTACTGCATGACCTCCGGATCGGAGTTCATCGCATGCAGTCCGTCCAGGTGGGCGTCGTCGAAGGGCTCGAGACGCAGTCGTTCGGTCGTGAGAATTGTCATGTCTTCGGCAGTGCCCCGCGCTGCGACACCAGGATCGTACGCTTGGGCCTCGAAACACGACTCCCCTCTCCCGCAAGCGGGAGAGGGGATCGATCCTCTCGCCGGAATCTAGTGAACCGACACGTCCACGGGTTGCGAGGCGATGCCGTTGGCAACGACCTCGAGCGAGCTCGCGCCGGCCTCGATCTGTTTCGGCACGTCGAAGTCGGTCCACACCAGCTTCTGGCCCGTCGCCACTCCCATCGTGCTGTGATCATGCGTGCGCGCGTAAAACACATGGTGCGTCTGCTTGTTGGTGATCCGCACGAGCGGATAGTTCTGCGCGGCCTGGAACTCGTCGCCGAATGCCTCAGCCTGTGACAGGCCGTTGAACTGGTGCCCCCAGACGCGGTACGTCGATCCGGCCTGCAGGTTCTTGTCCTGGATCTGGGTGATGACGGGCTCCCAGGCGGGATCGTGGCTTCCAGGGGACGTGTAGAGGAAAGCCGGCAACCCGGCAGGGGAGTACCCCCCCGCGAGCACTTCGCCCGACGGCAGGACGGTCATGCTTCCGAAATAGACGGTAAACGGCGGTGTGGTTTGCACGAGCTGAGTTCCGTCGAATTCATAGGACGCGGCAATTCCCTCCACCAGCACCTTGCCGTTGGGCAGGAGCACGGCGAACGAATCGCCGGCGTTGTCGTAGTTCGGGAAGTCGGGGCCTGTTGTCCACGTCCGCGAGTGCGTGTCGTAGATCGCCGTGTGCCCGGCACCTCCGGGAGCGAGAAAGATGTTGTTGGCGTAGGACCCCGTGGCGAAAACGGTGCCGTCGGGACGCAGGATCGCCGGCCCGATCTCCCCGGGCGGGTAGTAGCAGAGCGACCCGTTGGGACCGAACGGAATGCATCCGACGACCGGCGTCGGCGAGTGCAGGTCGACCGGAACGTCGGCGACGTGTCCCCATTCCCGCTCCGATGCCGAATAGACCTCGGCCTTGGGCGCGTTCTTGACGTCGAGCGTCAGTACCTTGCCGTTGGGCAGCAAGGTCCAGCCCTCCTCGGCGTTGAAGTCGTTCTTATCCTCCGATCCCAGGTTCGTCCAGCTCATGGTGTGCGGATCGAAGGCGCTGACCTGCCTGGTCAGCTTGTCGCCGAGAAGGAATCGCCCGTCGGGAAGAACGACCGACGGCGAATCGCCGATGTTTGCGAACCCCGGCGGCGGTGCGAGCGCAGACCAGGTGTCCGTGCGCGGATCGTAGATCGCGCCCTCGTTCGTGAGCGTGAAGTCCAGGTTGGGGTCGCTGTATTCACCGCCGATCACGAGGACGCGCCCGTCGGCGAGAACGGCCGACGCATTGGCGTCCGGGGAATACGACACCGGAAGGCTGGCCAGCTGCGTCCAGGTACCGTTCAGGTAGCTGCCGTTGATGTCCGGCGTGAGCTTCCACCATTGGTTGGGGAGAGTCCCGTCCTGGACCATCACCGTGCCGTCGGTCAATAGCATCGAGTAGTTCACGCCGTTGGGCAGCTGGTTGTTGAGTGGGATCAGCGACTGCGCCCTCGAATCGAACGACGCAATGAAAAGAAGGAAACACAACACGATGGATGCCGTTGGTCTGCGCATAGGTCTCTCCATGAGTACGGTTCGATTTCTCGAAGCCGGTGCCGGCGGCTCGCGGGCATTGGCTTGCCGGGAAGCCCTGAGGCGGGGTGCCAGCCCGGACGGCGGTTTAGACCCGGTCCGGCCTTGTTGGCAATGGGAAGAATCCGTGCGTACCCTCATCCGCCGTGAGGCGATCACCCGCCTCGCGATACCATGCGGCCATGCCAACTTCGAATGCCGCCGGAAAGAAGGCGCGAGTGGTGATCCTTGGCTGCGGTTTCGGCGGGCTGGAGGCGGCGAAAGGCCTCGACGGCGCGCCGGTCGAAGTCAAGGTCATCGACCGCACCAACCACCACCTGTTCCAGCCGCTGCTCTACCAGGTGGCGACCGCGGGCCTGACGGCACCCGCCGTGGCTGCGCCGATCAGGCACATCTTCGCGCGCCAGGACAATGTCACCGTGATCTGCGGCGAGGCGCAGCGCATCGACACGGCGCGCCGCGTGGTCGTGCTCGATGAAGACGAGGAAATCCCCTACGACCACCTGATCGTTGCCACGGGCGCGGCCAACAGCTATTTCGGCCACGATGCCTGGGAGGAGCATGCGCCCAGCCTCAAGACGATCGACGACGCGTACGAGATCCGGCGCCGCGTGTTGCTGGCATTCGAACGCGCGGAGCGCGAGACCGACGCGGCCAAGCGCGCCGCCTGGCTGACCTTTGTCGTGATCGGAGCTGGCGCAACCGGTGTCGAGCTTGCGGGCGCGTTCGCCGAGATCGCCCGGCACACCTTGCGCCGCGAATTCCGCCGCTTCGACCCGCGCAACGCGCGCATCGTGCTTGTGGAAGGTACGGACCGCGTGCTGCCGACCTACCCGCCGTCGCTTTCCGAGCGCGCGCGCGTGCAGCTCGAGCACATCGGTGTCACGGTCTGGCTCGGCAGGCGGATCACGGGCATCGACGGCAATGGGGTGGAGCTCGGCGAGGAACGGCTTGCCGCGCGCACCGTGGTCTGGGCGGCGGGCGTGGCGGCGTCACCCCTGGGCGCGAGCTTGGGCGTGCCGCTCGATCACGCCGGCCGCGTGATCGTGGGCGAGGACCTGACGGTTCCAGGGCATCCTGACATTGTGGTCGTGGGGGATCTCGCGGCGCTGCCGTGGCACCAGCCGCCGGTGCCCGGGATCGCACCTGCGGCGAAGCAGATGGGACAAGTGGCGGCGGAGAACATCGTGCGACGCCTGAAAGGACGGCCGCCCAGAACATTCGCTTACCGCGACCACGGCATGTTGGCGACGATCGGGCGCAATGCCGCAGTCGCCGTGTTCGGGAAGCTGCGGCTTTCGGGCTACCCCGCCTGGCTGCTGTGGTTGCTCGCGCACATCTGGTTCCTGATCGGCTTTCGCAACCGTCTCGTGGTGATGATCGACTGGGCGTGGGCCTATTGGACGTTCGAGCGCCACGCCCGCATCGTCACCGGTGGAACTCCCCGAAACCGCGCCGGAAAGCCCTCGGCCGCGTCGTCCTGACCGCGGCGTGCGATGACGCCATGGCAATGGCTTGGGCAACCGAGGAACTCCCACGATCCATGGACTGGCCCGATGGCTGACGACAGCATCCTGATCGCCGGCAGCGGCGTTCGCATCCCACGGATCGTCTACGGAACGGCCTGGAAGAAGACGCGCACCGAGGAGCTCGTCCAACGAGCGATCGGGCTGGGTTTCCGTGGCATCGACACCGCCTGCCAGCCGAAACACTACGATGAAGCGGGCGTGGGCGCAGCCGTTGCCGCCTGCGTGAACGATCGCCTGCGCCGCACCGACCTCTACCTGCAGACCAAGTTCACGCCGCTGTCGGGCCACGACCCGAAGCAGGTCCCGTATGACCCGAAGGCGCCTCTAGCCGAGCAGGTCGCGCAGTCGTTCGAGACGTCGTTGCGCAACCTGCGGACGGACTTCGTCGATTGCCTGGTGCTGCATTCCCCGCTTTCCGACCCAAGGCAGATGGCGCAGGCGTGGCAGGCTATGGAGCGCGTTTTCGATCGCGGCGGCGCGAGGCAGCTCGGCATCAGCAACTGCTACCGCCTGGATCAGCTCCAGGCCCTGCGCGACCGCGCCAGGGTGAAGCCCGCCGTCATCCAGAACCGCTTCCATGCCGAGACGAACCATGATCGCGACATCCGCGTCTTCTGCCGGCAGCGAGGGATCATCTACCAGAGCTTCTGGACGCTGACGGCAAACCCGCACCTTCTTGCGGATGCCGGCATCCAGGCGCTGGCCTCGAAATACCGCCGCACGCCCGCGCAGGTGCTGTTCCGCTACCTGACCCAGCAGGATGTCGTGCCGCTGACGGGAACCCGGACGGAGACGCACATGCGCGAAGACCTCGCGATCTTCGACTTCGAGCTCACCGGCGCGGAACTCGAGGCGGTCACCACCCTGCTCTGATTCGGACGCACCGGACGGACCTATCCGGCCGGCGAGAGAGTGGAAGCGCGATGCGGGCGAGCACCGGCCTCGACGGCCGGCGCTCGCGACCCGTTCTTGCCAAGCACTCCGGAAATCAGTGGCCGGTGTTCCCAAGGATGAAGAGATCGATGTCGCGCCTTGCCTTCGCGATCTCCATGTCCATCTTCATCATCGTCGATTTGTGATCCATCTCCATCTGCATCAGCTTGTCCTGCATCGCCATCAGCTTCGCGCGGTTCTCGGGTGACATCCGCGCGATGTAGTCGCGATACTCCATCGTCATCGACCTGTAGAAGTCGGTGCCGTAACCGGTACGTTCGTCCGTCGCCGCGAAGGCCGACGAGGAAAGCGCAGCCGCACCAGACATGGCGATCAAGCCGGCAGCAACGAGTTGCTTCAGGGAATGCATGAGTTTTCTCCACTAAGTTGGAAGGTTTCACTTTCGAGTCGGCGCTGACGGGACTCTTGCTTCTGTCCTGCCTGCGCCGATGGGGTGCGTTCGCGCTCGCCACCCTTAGTCAGACTCGACGCGAAAACCTTACGGTCGGAGTCGGCGTGGAAACCTTGCAAGCGTCAGTGTCAAGGGGTGACGTATGGGTGGCCAGCGGGCCTTGCTCACGCCAAGTGCGCGAGTTCCTTCGTCGACCCTGGTTTACCATGATGCGATGCTGCGACCCATCGCGGAGTCCGCAACCACGCTGCTCTGATTCGGAGGCGCCGCCATGACGCAGATTCCCCTCGGTGCCAAAGGCCGGTTCGAGCTGGTCGTCGCGCCTGAGCACCTCGCCAATCGCTTCAAGGACGCGATGCTGCCGCCGGTGCTGGCGACACCGGTGATGATCATGGTGATGGAGAACGCCGCGTTGAACGCGCTCAAACCCTACCTTGATGCGGGCCGCAGCGCGCTCGGCACCCGGGTGGACATCCGGCACCTCGCCGCGACGCCCGCCGGACGGACGGTCACCGGCGAGGCGGAGGTGATCGAGATCGACGGCCGGCGCGTCGCGTTCCGCATCCGCGCGTTCGACGGCGCCGAGGAGATCGGTGCCGGCACGCACGAACGCGTGGTGATCGATCTCGAGAAGTTCCGGGAGCGGCTGAAGGCGAAGGCCGGGGCTTGAGCGGTCCCGATCAGCGTCCCGGGCGCTTCACGGCGCGCGCGCGCCGCGTCCACATCGACGCGACTGTCCAGGTGATGAAGATCACCGGAAGCCCCCACTGAAAGCCGCCCGACAGATCCGACACCAGCGCCCACACGGCGACGGAACGCAAGCGCTCCGGCCCGATGGCGGCCGGCGGCGTCATCGACGCCAGCGCGTGGAAGATTGCGAACGAGGCAAGCGCAAGCACCGGGCCCAACCACGGCGGCAGGCTTGCCGCCGCGGCTGCGGCCCGTGATCGAAGCGTCATCGGCGGGTGGTGAAGACGCCCGTCAGTGCGGGACGTTGACGATGACCATCCACGAAACGCCGAACTTGTCCGCGACCATCCCGAAACGCGGCGAGAAAAACGTCTTCGTGAGCGGCATCTGGACCTGCCCGCCCTCGGAAAGCGCGGCAAACAGCCGGTCGGCCCCGGCCTCGTCCTTGGCGTCGACCGAGAGGGAGAAGCCCTGAAACGCGGGTTTCCCCAAGCAGCGACCATCGGAAGCCATCACGGTCGTCTCGCCGATGCGGAAGGCGGAGTGCATCACCTTGTTCTCGCTGCCGGGCGGCCACATCCCCGGCGGCGCCGGTTCGGGGCTGTCCTTGATGCGCATCAGCCCCAGCACCTCGGCGCCCAGGGCTCTCTTGTAGAAGTCGATGGCCTCTTCGCAGCGGCCGTCGAAGAACAGGTAGGCTTGGACTTGCATGGCATCTCCTTTCGAGTCTGCGACAGTCGCGGTCAGGCTTCGAAGTCCTCCGCCTCGAAGAGCTGGCGGATCTCGATCTCGGACTCCTGGCCGGGAAACGGGTTGGGGCAGCGCTTCACCCATTCGATCGCTTCTTCCTTGGACTTCACCTTCCAGACCCAGAAGCCGGCGACAAGCTCCTTGGTCTCGGCGAACGGGCCGTCGACGACCGTGCGCCGGTCGCCCGAGAACCGCACCCGTGCGCCTTTCGAACTGGGGTGCAGGCCGTCGCCGCTGAGCATGACACCGGCCTTCACCAGCTCCTGGTTGAACTTGTCCATGTCGGCGAGAAGCTTCGCATCCGGCATCAGGCCCGCCTCCGAATCCTTTGTTGCCTTGACGATAACCATGAATCGCATGTGATCCTCCTTGGGTGAACGATACCCCCGGCCGGGATGCCCCTGATGCCATCCGGTGCGCGGTCGGGGTTCCGCTTGCCCTTAGTCGAATGGCGTGGCACGAATTCGACAGCGCGCCGACGGCCGGCTACTGATCGAGCTCCGTCAGGCGCCGCTCCAGGAACCGGCGCTCCGATGCCTGCCGCGCCAGCTCGAGCGCCTTGCGATAGCAATCGCGGGCCTGCGCGCGGTTTCCCAGGCGCCGGTACATATCGGCCCGCGCGGAATGGGCGAGATGGTAGTCGGCGAGATCGCCGCGCGCCAAAATGGCGTCGATCCCGGCCAGGCCCGCGGCCGGGCCGTCGCGCATCGCCAGCGCCACGGCGCGGTTGAGCTCGACCACGGGCGAAGGATCGATCCGCAGCAGCGCGTCATACAGGCCGACGATCTGGTTCCAATCGGTGGCGGCGGCGCTGGGCGCCTCGGCGTGCACGGCGACGATCGCCGCCTGCAGCGTATACGGGCCGAAGCGCCGTGATGCCAGCGCCGCCTCGACAAGCCGGCTCGCGTCCGCGATCTGCTCCCTGTTCCATAGCGAGCGGTCCTGCTCGGCGAGCAGCACGATATCGCCCGAAGGCGAGGCGCGCGCGGCGCGGCGCGATTCGTGCAGCAGCATCAGCGCGAGCAGGCCCACGGCCTCGGGTTCCGGCAGCAGCTCGACGAGCAAACGCCCGAGCCGGATCGCCTCGGCCGTGAGGTGGCCGCGCGTCAGCTCCTCGCCGGAGGACGCGAGATAGCCCTCGTTGAACACCAGGTACACGACGCGCAGCACGCCCTCGAGACGCCCTGCCATCTCGTCGCGCCCAGGAACCTCGTACGGAATGCGTGCATCGCGGATCTTGGCTTTCGCGCGCACGATTCGCTGCGCGACCGTGGCCGGCGACGTGAGGTGGGCGCGCGCGATCTCTTCCGTCGTCAGGCCGCAGACCTCGCGCAGCGTGAGCGCCACCTGCGCATCGGGTGCCAGCGCCGGGTGGCAGCAGGTGAAGATCAGCCGCAGCCGGTCGTCCTCGAGGCCGTGGTGCCCGACGACGACCTCCGGGGCGGGAATCGCCTCGATCTGCTCGGCGACGTCCTCGAGCGAGACGTCGAACCGCGCGCGCCGGCGGATGCGGTCGATGGCCTTGAACCGGCCGGTGGAGACGAGCCACGCGCGCGGATTGTCGGGCACGCCGTCGCGCGGCCATTGCTCGACCGCTGCGATGAACGCGTCGTGCACCGCTTCTTCCGCCATGTCGAAATCGCCGAGCAGGCGGATCAGGGTAGCCAGCACGCGGCGCGATTCGGTCCGATAAACCCGGTCGACCACCGCGTGGATGTCGGTGATATCGGTGCCGCCTGCCATCGCCCATTCTTGCACGGCCGCGCGGCGTCCGCCAACCGCCCTCCCCTTTCCATGAACCGTAGCTTCGAAGGGCGGCGTACCTGGACGTTTGGCGCCTGCAGCCTCGGAACCGAAAGGCGGGAGGATCGGCTTCGAGGGGTGGCTGCGCCCCCCCTCGAGCACCCCCCGCGGCATTCACGAGCGTCATTCTTGCTGCCACCCGGTTGATGATCCGTGATCGGCGGCAGAGGGGTTTGCTAGTTGGAGAGCGCTTTACGCTTCCGCGCGTAGTCCGCGGCCCGCGCCTCGTCCCCTTTCTCTCGATACAGGAGCTCGAGCTCCTCGAAGACGTCGGCGTCGGGCTGTCCGGCCGCCTCGCCCTCTTGCTCCAGCCGCAGCTGCATGTCGAGCGCTTCCCTGCTGCGCCCGAGCGCGCGCAATGTCCAGGCCACCATCCAGCGCGCGCTGCGCAGCGCCTCCGCGTCGTTGCCGCGCTCGCGCAGCCGAACGGCCTGCTCGAACTGGGCGAGGGCCTCGTCGTATCGGCCCAGCTGATGCAGCGCATAACCGACGTTGTTGCGGAGCGACGCCTCCCAGCTCCTCGCGGACGGCTGCGACGACGACATCGCGATTTCCAGCGCCTGCTGTCCGTACCTCAGTTGATCCGCGGGCGCCGTGTCGACGAAGGCCATCATGTGCAGGGCATCGATCGACAGCGCGTCGAGGTTCTCGCGCTTCGCCAGCTGGAATGCGCTTTGGTAAGCCGTGCGCGCCCGCTCCCGTGCCTCGGGCGTTTGCGAATCCGGAGGATGCGCCGCGGAGGCGTAGGACCGGCCGGTTTCGAGCCAGTAGCGCACGCGTGCCTCCGGCCCCGCCTTCGCGATCTGCGGCTCGATCGACTGCAGCACCCGCCGGGCCTGCGCGAAGTCCCGCCGCAGGCCGTACGTTCTGGCGATCTGCGTCTGCAGGATCAGCGCGTCGTCACCGCTGGCGGTCGCCAGCGCGGCGCGGAAGCGCTGCTCGCTCAGCTCGGGATGAGCGAAGTCCCACAGGGGTGCGACATCGATCGTCCCGGCGCGGCAGCCGAGGGCATACAGGCCAAGGACGGTGACGAGAAAGCGCCGCAGAAGCTCGAACGAAAAACCGAGGCCGCGGACCGCCGGTCCGGTCATCGCGGCTACTTGCGCGCAACGAAATAGATCAGGATCGCGAGGATCACCAATCCGATTGTCATCTCGATCATCGTCGACGGGCCCGTCACGCTTGTACGCGCTGATGATACCCGGGCCCGCCGACACCGGGCCTCAGGCGGGCACGGCCTGACCGGCCACGCCGGAGGCCTCGTTGCGGCCGGCGTAATCCCTCGCCGCCAGCAGGTACAGCGCACGCAGGGCGAGTGCCACAGCGAGGCCGGCGACAGTCCATTCCATGCCGGGGACGATGATCTGCACGCGCTCGACACTATTGGACGAGGCGGCAAACGCAGCCACGATCAGCAGCACCGGCGCGAGGATCGCGCTCAGCGAAAAGAGGCGGAGGAAAGTCGGCCGCACCGTAGCGAGCGACGAAAGGTTCTGGTCAGCCATGAAGATCTCCCGATGGGTTGAAGTGGAACACGGCGCAACTTTGAACTCTCATCGTGAACCACACCTGAACCGGAAGGCCGCCGCCGTTCATCGCCCGTTCAGCCGCCGCGCGGGATCGACCGGCGTGACCCCGGTCGCCACGACGCTCGCGTCTCCCCTCTCCCGCTTGCGGGAGAGGGGAGCTTGAAGGTCGTTCGCGCTGCGGAATCTGCACTGGCGGCGCCGAGGGTCCGCTGGTACGGTAGCGGGGTTGCCAACCCTTGAACACCTCGCCGCATGGACGAACGCGCGATTTCGGAATTGAGCACCCGGCTTCGAGGCGCGCTGCTGCGCGCGGGCGAACCCGAGTACGAGCTCGCGCGCTCGATCTGGAACGGCATGACGGTCTGGCGTCCGTCGTTGATCGCGCGCGTGGCAGGCAGCGCCGATGTCATCGCCTGCGTGGACTTCGCCCGCGACCAGGGGGTGCAGCTGTCGATCCGCGGCGGCGGCCACAACGTGGCGGGCACGGCCCTGTGCGAGGGCGGCCTCACCATCGACATGAGCCGCCAGCGGGCGGTGGCCGTCGATCCCGGACGCGCGATCGTGCGAGTGGAAGCGGGCGCCACGTGGGGCGACGTCGACCGTGCGTCTCAGCCGCTCGGGCTGGCCGTTCCGAGCGGCATCGTATCGGCCACGGGCGTTGCCGGCCTGACGATGGGCGGAGGGTTCGGCTGGACGTCGCGCAAGTTCGGATTCACCGCCGACAACCTCGTCGCGTTCGACATCGTGACGGCCGACGGCCGGCTGCGCCGCGCCAGCGCGGCCGAGAACGCCGATCTGTACTGGGCGGTCCGCGGCGGCGGCGGCAACTTCGGCGCGGTTACGTCCTTCGAGTTCGATGCGCACCGGCTCGGTCCGGTGGTGCCGTGCGGCATCGTCGTCCACCCGCTGACGCACGCCCGCGCGGTGATCCGCCGCTTTCGGGAAGCGTGCGCGGCCGCTCCCGATGATCTGTGCTGCCTGCTCGTGCTGCGCAATGCCCCGGAAGCCCCCTTCCTGCCGAAGGAAGTGCATGGCACCCCGATCGCAGCGATCGCCGCCTGCTGGGCCGGCGATCCGGCGGCCGGCGCCCCGGCGATGCACTCGCTGAAGACCCTGGGGCAGCCGCTCGCCGACACGATCGAGGCGAAACCGTTTGTCGCCCACCAGACGATGTTCGATGCGGGCCAGCCGTTCGGCCGGCGCTACTACTGGAAGTCGCATTTCTTCGACGAGATCGGCGACGGACTGATCGAAGCGCTGGTCGAGCACGGCGAGACCCTCCCGTCCCCGTACTCGGCCGTGCTCCTGATGCAGCTCGGCGGCGCACCGGCGCGCCTCGACCCCGGCCTGAGCGCGGTCGGCATGCGCAGCGCGAATTTCATCCTGAACATCCAGGCGGCGTGGGAGCGGGCCGAAGACGACGCACGAAATCTGGAATGGGCGCGGCGCTGCTGGGAGACCGCGCGGCCGTTTGCGACCGGCGGCGTTTACGTCAACTTCATGACGGCCGACGAAGGCGAGGCGCGCCTGCGCGCCGCCTATGCTGAGCCGATCCTGTCACGATTGCGCGCGATCAAGTCGCAGTGGGATCCGGGCAACCTCTTCCACGGCGCGCAGAACATCACGCCGCTTCCGGCTTCGACACGCGATTGAGGCGGCAACAGGCCGCGCGCGGACCCCGAAGGGTAGGTGCCGGCGTATATTCGATCCACGCGCTGATCTCTCGAGCTCGAAATGACTGGCACATTCGGCAATTATCAGCTCCTCGCCGAGATTGGCCACGGGAGTTCGGCGCGCGTATACACAGCGAAGTCCGGCTCGGGTCCGGCGGTTGCGCTGAAAGTCTTCGATCTCGGGAAGAGCGAAGACAGTCTGGCGGCCGTGCTGCGATTCTTCGAGAAGGAGTTGGGCGTCGTGCGCTCGCTCGACCACCCGAACATCGTCAAGTACCTTGACGCCGGGACGGTCGGGGATACGCCCTACGTTGCGATGGAATTGTTTGGCGCCGGGACTCTGGAGGAGCGTCTCCGCCGGTCTTCGTTCCTGAACGTCGATGATGTCACCGCCGTGCTCGAGCCGCTCGCCGATGCGATCGACTATGCGCACGGACGGCGCCTTTTGCACCGCGACATCAAGCCCTCCAACATACTGTTCACCGACTCGGGAAGGCCGGTTCTTTCGGACTTCGGCATCGCCCACGTGCTTCCGTCTCGCGAATCCACGATCGGACCCGGTTTCGAGACGATCTTTGGGACTGCGGAATACATGGCGCCCGAAGTGATGCAAGAGGCGCCCCCGTCGCCGGCTTCGGACATCTACTCGCTCGGCATGACGGTCTATTTCGCTCTCTCCGGGAAATTCCCCACCGATGGGGGGACTCCATTTACTCGCTCGCGCGCCCGCGTCGAAGGCCACCTCGTTCCGCTCATGCAGCGCAATCCTGCCGTGTCGGCACCCGTCAGTCATGCAGTCATGACCGCCATTGCGACCGAACCCGGGAGCCGCTACAAGTCGGCGCGCGCGTTTGCCGCTGCACTGCGAGTGAGCGCGTCTGTCGCGCCGGAGGGCTGGCACCCGCCGCCGGAGCCCGTTCAGGAGTCCGCCCCGCGTAGAGAGAGGGCGCCCGGACCGCAGAGCACTCCGAAAGCGGAGGTCGCGTCCGATGCCCCTCGGAAGAAGAGCTGGCTGGACTATTGGCGATACGTTGTCGTGCCGATCGTCATCGCCATCGTCAGCGCCATTGCGAGCTGGTTGTCGCGGAAGAATTGACCACCTGGATCACCGCAAGCCCATCGTAACCCTTGACGCCGACGGTCTGGATCGCCGTGCCCGTCACGCGGGGCTCCGACCGGATCCGGTCGAACAGCGCACGCGTCCCGCGCACGCTCCTGTCGGTGCTGGCCGCGTCGGCCACCGCGCCGCTGCGAACGACGTTGTCGACGATGATCAAGCTGCCCGGACGCGTCAGCTTCAGCGACCAGTCGAAGTAGTGCGGGTTGTTTTCCTTGTCGGCGTCGATGAACACGAGATCGAACGGAGCGACGCCCTCGCCTACGATCTGCGGCAGCAGATCGAGTGCGGCACCGACGCGCACTTCGACCCGCGCGGCGAGGCCGGCGCGCTCGAGGTTGGCGCGGGCGACCGCCGCGTGCCTGGGCTCGTACTCGAGCGAGATCATCCGCGCGCCGGGATCGCCGGCCGCAAGCGCCCTGCCGAGCCATATCGCGCTGTACCCGCCGAGCGTGCCGATCTCGAGGATCCGCCGCGCGTCGACCAGGCGCGCGAGCATGTGCAGCAGCTTTCCCTGGTTCGGCGCGACCTGGATCTCGGGCAGACCGGCGGCCTTGCCCGCAGCCAGTGCGGCCTCGAGCACCGGATCGGATAGCGAAAGCGCGGCTTCGAAGTAGTGATCGACGGCTTCCCAGGTCGCTTCATTCATCTCGGGTTCCTCGGGTTCCCTGCGCGCGTGGCCAAAGCGCCCTCCTTCGGGGGGATCGCCGTGCCCTATGCAGGGCCTTGTCGACCGCAGCCTCGTCGATCACGATCACGATTCTCCAGGCCACGACCGATCGACGGCGCGCTCAGTCTAATGCCGCAGCGGCGTTGCCCGAACGAAACGTATCGGAAGGAAACCCGGATGAGCCTCTTGCGGCATGTGTTCGTTCTTCTCCTCACCGCGGCGGGGTTGGTCGGTGCGGCGGGCGCGGACAACGGGAAGATCCAGGTGCAGTGGCTCGGCCAGGCCGCGTTCAAGATTACCAGCGTGAATGGCAAGGTCATCGTGATCGACCCGTACCTGACGGCCAACCCGAAGACGCCGGAGCAGTACCGCAAGCTCGAAGCGCTGGGCAAGGTCGATCTGATCCTGGTGACGCACGGGCACCTGGATCATTTCCTCGACGCCCCAGCGCTGGCGAAAATGAACAACGCGCCGATCTGGGCACCGGCCGGCCTCGCGCAGTCGATGCAGACCCTCGGCATCGTGCCGGTTCCGCTCGCCAACCGGATGAACAAGGGCGGCAGCATCACGCCCTTCGGCCCCGGCGGCGTGCGAATCACGATGACGCACGCCGAGCACAGCTCGGAGCTCGTCTGGCGCAATCCCGAAACCGGCAAGGACGAGACTCACGTCGGCGGCGAACCCTGCGGCTTCGTCATCGAGTTGGAGAACGGATTCAGGATCTGGCACATGGGCGACACCGGTTTGTACGGCGACATGCGCATGCTCGGCGAGCTTTACAAGCCCGACCTGCTCCTGGTGCCGATCGGCGGCGGCCAGTTCGTGATGAACCCGTCCGATGCCGCGTTCGCCACGCGCGAGCTGATCAAGCCCAAATCGGCAATCCCCATGCACTACGGCACGACGCCGGCGCTGAGCGGCACGCCCGAGGAATACATCAAGGCGCTCGGGGCCGCGCCGGTCAAGGTGATGGCGATCAAGCCGGGGGATGTGGTGGAGTTTTAGGGGTGCCCTCACCCCCGGCCCTCTCCCGCGGAGCGGGAGAGGGGAGTTCTTGTGATGGCCGCGAAGCGGGAGAGAGGAGTTTCTTGCGGCGGCCGCGCCGCAGCATCGAGCCGCCGGCATCGATTGCGTGCAGGCGGCGTTGGCGTCATGCTTGGCGGCCTTTTCGGGAGCTCAGGCCGCCGGCAACGATGACCCCGGATTCCAACCCCTGGCAGGACTGGCTCGGCCGCACCGAGCGGCGCGTCGATCAAGTCTGTGCCGCGCCGCTGGCGGCGCTCGCGGCAACGCTGGACCGTGACGATCCGCCGCCGGCGCCAGGCGCGGAAGTCCCGCCGTTGTGGCACTGGCTGTACTTCACGCCGCTCGCCCGGCAAAGCGACCTCGGACCCGACGGTCATCCGCAGCGGGGCGGCTTCCTGCCGCCGGTGCCGCTGCCGCGCCGCATGTGGGCGGGAGGAAGACTCGAATTCGAACACCCGCTGCAGGTCGGCGAGGAGGCCCAACGGACGTCCCGGATCGTCGACATACGCACCCGGGAGGGTCGCAGCGGCTCGCTCGTATTCGTGACGGTGCGGCACGAGATCGCGCAGGCGCATCGGGTCGCGATCACCGAGGAGCACGACATCGTCTACCGCGGCGATCCGCGTCCCGATGCTCCCCCGCCCGCCCGCGAGGCCGCGCCCTCGAACGAGAGCTTCGCGCGCGAAATGGCGCCCGACCCCGTGCTGCTGTTCCGCTATTCGGCGCTGACCTTCAACGGCCACCGGATCCACTACGACCGCCGCTACGTGACCGAGGTCGAGGGCTACCCTGGCCTGGTCGTGCACGGTCCCTTGATCGCGACGCTACTGCTCGACCTGCTGCGCCGCGAGCGTCCGCAGGCGCGCGTGCGGAACTTCGCGTTCAGAGCCTTGAGCCCCTTGTTCGACACCCATCGCTTCGCCGTGTGCGGGCGCCCCGATGGCGAGCGCGGCTTCGCGCTGTGGGCGCGCGACCACGAGGGCACGCTGGCGATGCAGGCCGGCGCCAGGATCGCCTGAGCGGGTATTTGCCGCACCGATGCCGAAGACAGGCGGCGAACGCTACCCGGAGATCCGCGACGCGGTGCGCTCGATATGCGCCCGGTTTCCCGACGAGTACCACCGCCGGATCGACGAGCAGCGCGCGTATCCGGAGGCCTTCGTCGACGCGCTGACCGGTGCCGGCTGGCTGGCCGCGATGATTCCGCAGGAATACGGGGGCTCCGGACTGGGCCTCGCCGAGGCGTCGGTGATCATGGAGGAGATCAACCGCAGCGGCGGCAACTCGGGGGCCTGCCACGGCCAGATGTACAACATGGGAACCCTGCTGCGCCACGGCTCCGAGGCGCAGAAGCAGCACTACCTGCCGAAGATCGCCCGCGGAGAGTGGCGCCTGCAATCGATGGGCGTCACGGAACCCGGCACCGGCACCGACACGACCCGGATCAGGACCACGGCGGTGAGAAAGGGCGACCGCTACGTGGTCAACGGCCAGAAGGTGTGGATCTCGCGCGTGCAGCACTCCGACTGGATGATCCTGCTCGCCCGGACCACGCCGCTCGCCGAAGTGACGAAGAAGTCGGAGGGCATGTCGATCTTCATGGTCGACCTCCGGCAGGCGGTCGATGCCGGCATGACGGTGCGGCCGATCCTCAACATGGTCAACCACGAGACCAACGAGCTGTTCTTCGACAACCTCGAGATCCCGGCCGAGAACCTGATCGGCCGCGAAGGCCAGGGGTTCAGGTACATCCTCGACGGACTGAACGCGGAGCGCACGCTGATCGCGGCCGAATGCGTCGGCGATGGCCGCTGGTTCATCGAGCGCGTCGCCCGCTACGCCCGCGAGCGCGTCGTCTTCGGGCGCCCGATCGGGCAGAACCAGGGTGTCCAGTTCCCGATCGCCGAGGCCCACATCGAGATCGAGGCGGCCGACCTGATGCGCTGGCAGGCATGCGAGCTGTTCGACGCCGGCCAGCCCTGCGGCGCCCAGGCCAACATGGCGAAGTACCTGGCGGCCAAGGCGTCGTGGGAAGCGGGCAACGCCTGCCTCCAGTTCCACGGCGGCTACGGCTTCGCGCACGAGTACGACGTCGAGCGCAAGTTCCGCGAGACCCGCCTCTATCAAGTGGCGCCGATCTCGACCAACCTGATCCTGTCCTACGTGGCCGAGCACGTGCTCGGGCTGCCGCGCTCGTTCTGAAGGGGACCGTTCGATGCGGGCGCTGGAGGGCATCACCGTGGTCACGCTGGAGCACGCGATCGCGGCGCCGTTTTGCACGCGCCAGCTCGCGGATCTCGGGGCGCGCGTGATCAAGATCGAACGACCGGGCGTGGGCGACTTCGCGCGCGCCTACGACGACCGGGTGCGCGGACAGGCATCGCACTTCGTCTGGACCAACCGCTCGAAGGAGAGCCTCACGCTGGATCTGAAGCACCCGCAGGCGCCGCCGATCCTGCAGCGCCTGCTTGCCGGCGCCGACGTGCTGGTGCAGAACCTGATGCCCGGCGCGGCGGCGCGCCTGGGGCTCTCGTATCCGGCGCTGCAGGCGGGTCATCCGCGGCTGATCGTGTGCGACATCTCGGGTTACGGGGAGAACGGGCCCTATCGCGACAAGAAGGCCTACGACCTGCTGATCCAGAGCGAGTCGGGCTTCCTGTCGATCACGGGATCGGCGGACGAACCGGCCAAGGCCGGGTGTTCGATCGCCGACATCGCCGCCGGCATGTACGCGTACAGCAGCATCCTGGCGGCCCTGATCGAGCGCGGCCGCACCGGCCGGGGCAAGTCGATCGACGTGTCGATGCTCGAGGCGATGGTCGAGTGGATGAGCTATCCGCTGTACTACGCTTTCGCCGGCGCGCCGCCGCCGCCGCGCGCCGGTGCGGCGCACGCGACGATCTACCCGTACGGCCCCTTCGCCGCCGGCGACGGCAGGACCGTGATGCTCGGCCTGCAGAACGAGCGCGAATGGCAGGTGTTCTGCGAAAAGGTGCTGCGCATGCCTGAGCTGGCTGCCGACGAGCGGTTCGCCACCAACAGCCGCCGCACGGCGGCCCGGCAGGCGCTGCGCGAGATCATCACCCGGGTCTTCGCCGCGCTCACCGCCGAGCAGGTCGTGGCCCGCCTCGACGACGCGCAGATCGCCAACGCGCGCATGAACGACATGCGCGAGGTTTGGGAACACCCGCAGCTGAAAGCGCGCCATCGCTGGGTGCAGGTCGACACGCCGGGCGGTCCTGTGCCCGCGCTGCTTCCGCCCGGCATCGGCGGCCCGGACGCGGCGCGGATGGATCCGGTCCCGGCGCTGGGCCAGCACACCGACGCGATCCTGGGCGAGCTTGGCTACGGCCCGGCCGAGGTGGTCCGCCTGCGCGAAACGCACGCAATCTGAGGGTTCGCCCTGAACAGGAGACGACAGATGCAGCTGGTCAAGACCTTGGGCATCGCGATCTCGGCCCTCGCGCTCGGGACCGGCCTGGGCGGCATCGCGCTTGCCCAACAGGCGCCGATCGTGATCAAGTTCAGCCATGTGGTGGCGCCGGATACGCCCAAAGGCAAGGCTGCCGACTACTTCAAGAAGCTGGTCGAGGAGCGGACCGGGGGCCGCGTCAAGGTCGAGGTGTACCCCAACAGCACGCTGTTCAAGGACAAGGAGGAGCTCGAGGCGCTGCAGCTCGGATCGGTGCAGATCCTGGCGCCCTCGGCATCGAAGTTCGGGCCGATGGGCATCAAGGAGTTCGAGGCTTTCGACCTGCCGTACCTGTTCGACAGCTATGAGGACCTGCACAAGGTCACCCGCGGGCCGATCGGCGCCTCGATGCTGAAGCTCCTGCAGCCGCACGGAATGACCGGGCTCGCATTCTGGGACAACGGCTTCAAGGAGTTCACCGCCAACAAGCCGCTTCGCCTGCCGGAGGACTTCAAGGGCCAGAAGATGCGCATCCAGTCCTCCAAGGTGCTCGACGCCCAGATGCGCGCGGTCGGAGCGATCCCGCAGGTGATGGCGTTCTCGGACGTCTACCAGGGCTTGCAGACCGGGGTCGTCGACGGCACCGAGAACACGCCGTCGAACATCTACACGCAGAAGACGCACGAGGTGCAGAAGGTCATGACGATGACCGACCACGGCTACATCGGCTACGTGGTCGTCACCAACACGAAGTTCTGGGAGTCGCTGCCGCCCGACCTGCGGGCGATCCTCGAGCAGGCGATGAAGGAGGCGACCGACTACGCCGACGAGATCGCGAAGAAGGAGAACGACGACGCCGTCGAGGCGATCCGCAGGAGCGGAAAGACCCAGATCGTCGAGGTGACCGCCGGGCAGAAGCGGGCGTTGAAGAAGGCGATGATGCCGGTGCACCGCCAGATGGAGGACCGCGTCGGCCGCGAGGTGGTGCAGGCGATCTACGGCGCCACCGGGTTCGATCCGAAGAGCCTCTGAGCGCTCGCCAGCCTCCTCCAAGGAAACCCGCGTGAACCCGACCCATCCGGGCGAAACCCTGGCCGGCTTTGCCGCAACGATTGACGCCGGGACGATTCCCGCGCCGGTGCTGCGCCGCGCGGAGGACCTGATGCTCGACTGGCTCGCCTCGTCCCTGGCGGGCAGGCACGCGCGGCCGGTCGAGACGATCGCGCGCTTTGTCGAGAGCATGGGGCCCTCCGGCGGGCCGAGCGAGATCCTGATCCATCGCCGGCGCAGCAGCCCCCTGGCGGCAGCGGTGGCCAACGCCGCCGCTTCGCATTTCGCGGAGCAGGACGACGTGCACAACGGCTCGGTGTTCCACCCCGGAACCGTCGTCTTCCCGCCGGCGCTCGCGACGGCACAGGCCTTGGGGTCCAGCGGCGCGGAGTTGCTGGCCGCGGTGGTCGCCGGCTACGAGGTCGGCATCCGCGTCGGAGAATTCCTCGGCCGCTCGCACTACAAGTTCTTCCACACGACGGGCACGGCGGGCACCCTGGCGGCAGCCGCAGCGGCCGGCCGCCTGCTGGGCCTCTCGCCCGATCAGATGCTGCACGCGTTCGGATCCGCCGGCACACAGTCGGCCGGCATGTGGGAGTTCCTTCGCGACGCCGCGGACTCCAAGCAGCTGCACACCGCTCACGCGGCCGGCGCCGGCCTCACCGCGGCCTACCTCGCGGACGACGGCTTCACCGGCGCCAGCCGCATCTTCGACGGGGTGCAGGGCATGGCGGCCGGCATGTCGAAGGATGCCGACGCCGCCCGCCTGACCGATGGCCTCGGCACGCGCTGGGCGCTCGCCGAGACCTCGTTCAAGTTTCACGCCTGCTGCCGCCATACCCACCCGGCCGCCGACGCGCTGCGGCAGGTGCTGCAGCGGCATCACCTCGGAGCGGAGGACATCCGGCGCGTGACCACCTTCGTCCACCAGGGCGCGCTCGACGTCCTGGGACCGGTGACCGACCCGCAGACGGTGCACCAGGCCAAGTTCTCGATGGGCACGGTACTCGCCCTGATCGCGATCCATGGGCGTGCCGGCCTCGCGGAGTTCGACCGGCACTATCGCGACGCGGTGGTCGTCGCGCTCCGCGACAGGGTCGCCATGCAGCTCGATGCCGAGGTCGACGCCGCCTACCCCGCGCGCTGGATCGGCAAAGTGACGGTCGAAACCGTCGACGGCAGGCGTCTCGACGGCCGGGTCGACGTGCCCAAGGGCGATCCCGGCAATACCTTGAGCCGGACCGAGCTGGAGGACAAGGCGCTTCGGCTGGCGCAGTACGGGGGTGCCGCGAGCGAAGCCGAGATGCGCGGCATCATCGCGCGCATCTGGCACATCGCCGAGGTCGAGCGCGTGCCGCTCTTTCTCGCCTGACCGCCGGCCGATGACCGCGCGTTCCTACCTTTTCGTGCCTGCCGACCGGCCCGAGCGCTTCGAGAAAGCGCTTGCGGCCGGCGCCGACGCGGTGATCGTCGACCTCGAGGACGCGGTCGCCCCGGGCGCGAAGGCGCCGGCGCGGGCTGCGCTGGCGGCCTGGCTCGAGAGGCCACCCGCGCCGGTGGTGCTGCGGATCAACGCCGCCGATACCGAATGGTTCGACGCCGACCTCGCGCTGTGCGCGCTGCCGGGGGTCGCCGGCGTGATGGTGCCGAAGGCCGAGCGCGCGCAGGCTCTCGTCCGGGTGGCAGCGGCCGCGCCCGGGAGGACCTTGTTGCCACTGATCGAGACCGCGGCCGGCTTCGATCGGTTGCGGGCGGTTGCCGCCGTGGCGGGCGTCGAACGCCTGGCATTCGGGTCGATCGACTTCCAGCTCGATCTGGGCATCGACGGCGAGGCCGAGGAGTTGCTTTTCTTCCGTTCTCAGCTGGTGCTGGCGTCGAGGCTCGCGAACCTCGAGGCGCCGGTCGACGGCGTGAGCACCGCGATCGATGACGCCGCGCAAGTGCTCGCCGATGCCAGGCGCGCGCGACGGCTGGGTTTCGGTGCCAAGTTATGCATCCATCCGAAGCAGGTCGAGATCGTGAACCGCAGCTTCAGTCCGAGCGCCGACGAAGTCGCCTGGGCGCGCAGCGTGCTCGACGCCGCTGCCCGATCGCGCGGGGGCGCCGTGGCGGTCGACGGGAAGATGATCGACAAGCCGGTCATCCTGCGCGCCGAGGCGTTGTTGAGGCGGGCAAAGGGTTGAGCGACCCGTTGCCCTGGCGCCAAGGCCCGGCCGAAGCCGGCGCAGGTCTCTTCCTCCCGCTTGCGAGAGGAGGTTGACTGCGCTTATCGAGGGCTCATGGCGTCAGATATCCGTGCAGCTGAACTTCCGACAGGTGAGCGCCGCTCGTCTGTACGATTGGAACGTAGGTGAGATAGAGCCCGGCCGTCAGATGATCCTGCCGTGAGGCAATCCCTTGCGCATCGGCCAGTGCCGATGAACTGTAGAGGAAGCCGCAGCGGCTCGTGCAGGGGAAGTTCAGGAATATGGTGGCGCCCGCCGGGTTGAAGGTGCTTTCCCAGTCGACGTCCAGAATCACGAGCGTATGCCCCGCCGGCACCGTGTAGTCGACGGTGGCCATGACTCCCGCCGAATCGATCTGCCTGAACGACGTGCAATGAGGATAGGGACTGAGATTGTCGGGCGTATCGGTCGGAAAGCACCACAGAGTGATCAAGTCCGCGACCGGGACGCCCAGGTGAGTCGGCATCGTGACCACCGACTGAGGTGCGTGCCGCGCACCGGGATCCGGATCGTTGCCCTCCGCCACGGCGGTTCCGGTGAGCGTCAGCGCCATTGCACACGCCGACACGAAAATAGAAGCTGGCGTCGCCCTTCCCTCGCGTTTCTTCATCGGGTTCTCCTCTGCGGCCGTGGCCGGTACTGACTCATAAACTGTCAGGCCGCCGGGGCTCCGCGTCAAGGGGAAGAATCACGCGCCCATATCTCCGATGCGAGCGGATATGGCTGCCGTAAAGACTGCTCGCCCGACCTGATCCGCGCGAACACCGGCGCGACCACACTCACGTAGTGGCCTCTAAACGCCACCCGGGCCGTTCGGGCAGCCACGAACCAGCCAATCCGCCGCTTCTTCAACTCGCTCGGCAACCGGGTCCGCAAACGGCGCGCCTCCTTGTCGACGACCCTCCATCGGTCTACTCTCTCGACACCTTGAGTCGCCCGTCGCGGCGCGTCGAGATGATCCTGACACGGCGTTCGACCGTCGCGCTGCTGGCCTCGCTACCGCTTCTCGCGCTTGCCGCGCCGCGAGCCGTCGATTTGCCCGATGAGGGCTGGGTCCACGCGATCGCGCGCTACGGCCAGCCCAAGTATCCCGCCGGCTTCGCCCATTACGACTACGTCGATCCGGATGCACCCAAGGGCGGCACGCTGACCCTTCCCAATCCGAATCGCACGACCAACTTCGACAAGCTCAATCCGTTCTCGGTCAAGGGCAGCTATCAGACCCTGCTGACGAGCCTTGTCTTCGAGACCTTGTGCGACCTCGGCGGTGACGAGCCGTACACCGGCTACGGGCTGCTGGCGCAGAGCATGAAGGCGGCGCCCGACGATTCGGCGATCACGTTTCGGATCGATCCGCGCGCCCGTTTTTCGAACGGCGACCCGGTGACGGCCGGCGATGTGCGCGCCTCCTTCGAGTTGGTGACCGACAAGGACGCATCGCCGGTATGGACCAGTCAGTTCGAAGCCGTCAAATCGGCGACCGTCATCGATGACAGGACCATCCGATTCGACCTGACTCATCCCGACCGCTTTGCGCTGGTGAAGCTCGCGGTTTCGCTGCCCGTCTTTTCGGCCAAATGGGGCGTTGGAGCCGACGGCAGGCGCAAGCCGGTCAACCAGATCATCGACGAAGTCCCGATTGCCTCCGGTCCCTACCGGATCTCGGATACCGACTCGGGCAGGCGAATGGTGCTGGTCCGCAACCCGGACTACTGGGCCCGCGATCTGGCGGTCCGCAAGGGCTTCTTCAACTACGACCGGATCGTCATCAAGTACTACCTCGACCAGTCCGCGGAGCTCGAGGCGTTCAAGGCCGGGGAATTCGATCTGATGCAGGAATTTTCGAATCGCCGCTGGACGCGGCAGCATGTCGGAGAGAAGTACGACAGCGGGCAGATCGTCAAGGAGCGTCTTCCCGTCGGCATGGGCCAGTACCTGCAGGCTTTCATATTCAATCTGCGGCGGCCGCTATTCCGCGATCCGCGCGTGCGCGAGGCCCTGGACCTGGCGTACGACTTCGGCGTCGGCTACCGTCAGTCGGGAGGAGTGGCCCTGCGCGCCGACAGCGTGTTCACGAATTCACCGTTCGCCGCCAGCGGTGAGCCAGCCGCCGGCGAGCTCGCGCTGCTGACGCCTTTTGGAGCCGAGTTGGATCCGCACGCGCTCACCCAGTTCGTCGATCTGCCCCCGAGCCGGCTGCCGGCCGTGCACGAACGGCTGGCCCGCGCGCTCGAACTGCTGCACGAGGCGGGCTGGACCAGCGGTCCGGACGGCATGCTCCACGATGCGGCTGGCGGTCCGTGCGAGTTCGAGTACCTGACCGACGACCCGACCTCGGTCACCGAGGCGGCGTGGCAGCACAATCTTGCCCGGATCGGCGTGCGGATGCGGATCCGGCGCTCCGATTTCGCGCTGGTCCTGGAGCGGCTGAACAATTTCGAGTTTGACGTCTTCCTGATGAATCCGGGAAACTTCCTGTTGCCGCTGCCGGTGGATCTCGAAAGTCTCTACGGCAGCGCGAGCGCCGACAAGAAGGGTTCGGTCAATATCGGCGGTGTCAAGGATCCGGTTCTCGACCGGCTGATCGGCGCCATCCGCGCGGCGCGCAACGAGCCGGAGCTGCGCGACGCCACGCGCGCCTTCGACCGGGAGTTCCGTTCGCGGCACTACTCGGTAGCGACCGGGTTGTCGTTGTTCGACAACTTCGCGCACTGGAACACGATCGCGCTGCCGGCGAAGCGCCCCGTGTTCTATGCGATCGAGGAACCCGGCTTCCACCCGTTGCTCTGGCCGGTGATGACTTCGTGGGCACGCTCCCCCGCGACCGTCCAGCCCGCCCCGCGGTGAGACCGTGCTGGTCTACATCCTGAAACGCCTGGCCCTGACCGTTCCGACGCTGCTCGGCCTGGTGACGCTCGTCTTCCTGCTGACGCAGTTCGTCCCGGGCGGGCCGATCGAGCAATTGGCGGCGCAGATGCGGGCGCACCGCCAGGGCGAGGCAGGCAGCTATCGCGCCGGGGGTGAGATAGACCCCGAGCAGCTGCAACGGATCAAGGCGCTTTACGGCTTCGACCGCCCCCCGCTCGAGCGGTACGTGCGGATGCTGTCCGGCTTCGCGCGTTTCGACCTCGGCGACAGCTTCCAGCACAACAAGCCGGTAGGCAGGCTGCTGCTCGAGAAGCTGCCGGTTTCAATAAGCCTCGGCGCCTGGACGCTGCTCGTCTCGTACCTGGTGTCGATTCCGCTGGGTATCGCGAAAGCGGTTCGCGAGGGCTCGCGCTTCGACGTCGCGACGACCGTCCTGGTGCTTGCCGGCTATTCGATACCGGGGTTCGCGCTCGGCGTCTTCCTGATCGTGATCTTCGCCGGCGGCACCTTTCTCGAATGGTTCCCGCTGCGGGGGCTGGTGTCGGACAATTGGTCCGCCCTGGGGTGGGGCGCCCGCATCCGCGACTACTTCTGGCACCTCACCCTGCCCCTGAGTTGTCTCGTGGTCGGCAGCTTCGCGGTGATCACGATGCTGACCAAGAACACCTTCCTGGAGGAGATCCGCAAGCAGTATGTGCTGGTCGCGCGCGCAAAGGGACTCGAAGAGCGCGTGATCCTGTACCGGCACGTGCTGCGCAACGCGCTGATTCCGCTCGTTACCGGCCTGCCGTCGGCGTTCATCGGGGCCTTCTTCGCGGGCGACGTTTTGATCGAGTCGCTGTTCTCGCTCGACGGGATCGGTCTGCTTTCGTACGAGTCGATCATCCGCCGCGACTTCCCGGTCGTGATCGGCGCCGTCTACGTGTTCGCGCTGGCGGGGCTGCTGGTAAAGGTGGTGTCCGACACGCTCTATACGGTGATCGATCCGCGGGTCCACTTCGGCGAGGCGGGGCGCTGACCCGCTGCTGATGGACGACGCCGCTGAGATGATCGCCGCCGCCGGCGTGCACGCGCCGCAGTCGCCGGGGCAACGCGCCTGGCAGCGCTTCCGGCGCAATCGCCTGGGCTTTGCTTCGCTGCTCGCGCTTGGCGTGCTGCTTGCGGCGAGCCTCGCGGCGGAACTGCTCTCCAACGAGCGGCCGCTGGTTGCCCGCTACGAGGGGCGGCTGTACTTCCCGGTGTTCGACAATCCGGCCGACTCCGCGCTCGGGGGCGAGTTGCCGACGGGAGTCGACTGGGTCGACCCGTGGGTCCTGCAGCGCTTCCGCAGCGGTTCGGGCAACTGGTTCATCCGGCCGCCGAATCCCCACGGCGCCGACGCCGTCGACTTCAGCCTCGCGACCACCTATCCGTCGCGGCCCAATGCGGTCAACTGGCTCGGCACCGACGAGCGCGGCCGCGACATGGTCGCCGCGCTGCTCTACGGCTTCCGGATCAGCGCGCTGTTCGGCCTGGCGCTGACCGTGATCGGGGCGTCGATAGGCATTGCGGCCGGCGCGCTCCAGGGCTATTTCGGAGGCCGCACCGACCTGATCGGCCAGCGCCTGATCGAGATCTGGAGCGGGCTTCCGGAACTCTACGTTCTGATCGTGATCGCGTCGCTGTTCGTGCCGTCGATTCTGATCATGCTGCTGATCCTGTCGCTGTTCGGCTGGATCACGCTCGCCGACTATGTGCGCGCGGAGTTCCTGCGCAACCGCAACCTGGAATATGTCAAAGGCGCGCGCGCGATCGGTCTGGGTCCGATGCAGGTGATCGTGCGCCACGTGCTGCCGAATTCGCTGACGCCGGTCATTACTTTCCTGCCGTTCCGCATGAGCGAAGCCATCCTGACTCTTGCCGCGCTCGACTTCCTCGGCCTCGGGGTCGGCGACTCGCTGCCGTCGCTCGGCGACTTGCTGCGCCAGGGGCACGACAACCTGGATGCCTGGTGGATCCTGCTGCCGACTTTCCTGCTGCTGGTGACGGCGTTCCTGCTGCTGACCTTCATGGGCAACGCGCTGCGCGACGCGTTCGACCCACGCAAGAGCTGAGCCATGAACGGCGCTCTTCTCGATATCGAGGGACTGACGGTTCGTTTCCGCGGCCACCCGGTCGTCGACAATCTGTCGCTGCGGATCGGAACGGCCGAGAAGTTCGCGCTGGTCGGCGAGTCCGGCTCCGGCAAGACGGTCACGGCCCTGTCGGTCCTCGGCCTGGCGCAGGGCGCCCGCTGCAGCGGCGTGATCCGCTTCGGCGGGCGCGACCTGCTCGCGCTCGACGAGCCGCAGCTGCGCCGCGTCCGCGGGCGCGACATCGCGATGATCTTCCAGGAACCGATGACCGCCTTCGATCCTTTGTTCTCGATCGGCCGGCAAATCGGCGAAGCGCTGCAGCTGCACGAAGGCATGCAGAAGACCCGGGCCCGCGCCCGAGCAATCGAGCTGCTGGCCGAGACCGGCATCACGGAACCGGACCTGAGGGTCGACAGTCTGCCGCATCAGCTCTCCGGCGGGCAGCGACAGCGGGCGATGATCGCGATGGCGCTCGCCTGCAGGCCGAAGCTGCTGATTGCCGACGAGCCGACGACCGCGCTCGATGTCACGCTGCAGGTGCAGATCCTCGACCTGCTCGACCAGCTGCAGCGCGAGACGAAAATGGCCGTCCTGTTCATCACGCACGATCTCAATCTGGTCCGCCGCTTCTCGCAGCGGGTCGGAGTGATGGAACGGGGGGTCCTGGTCGAATCGGGCCCGACCGAGCGCGTCTTCGCTCGACCGCAGCATCCCTATACGCAGCGCCTGATCGACAGCAGGCCGCGCGGGCGGGCGCCGGCGGTCGATCCGGCGGCCGCGACCCTGCTGCGTGCGGCCGACATCGAGGTGAGCTTCCGGCGCCGGCGCGGGGGGCTGCGCCCCGGCGCGCCGCTGCGGGCGGTGCATGGCGTAGGGCTCGAACTGCGCCGCGGCGAGACGGTCGGGATCGTCGGCGAGTCCGGCTCGGGCAAGACGACGCTCGGCATGGCGCTGCTGGCCTTGCAGCGGATCAATGCCGGTCGGATCGAGCTTGGGTCGCTGCGGCTCGATCGCGCCTCCGGCGCCGCGCTGCGCGGGGCACGCCGCCGCATCCAGGTCGTTTTCCAGGATCCGTTCGCTTCGCTCAGCCCGCGCCTGACCGTCGAACAGATCGTCGGCGAGGGGCTGCAAGTCCATTTCCCGCAGCTCGACGCCGGCCAGCGCCGCGAGCGCGCTGCGCAGACGCTGGCCGAGGTCGGCCTCGCCGAAGCCGGCGGCGAGCTCGATGTGCTGTCGCGTTACCCTCACGAATTCTCGGGCGGGCAGCGGCAGCGGATCGCGATCGCGCGCGCCGTGGTGATCCGGCCCGAGATCCTCATCCTCGACGAGCCGACGTCGTCCCTGGACGTGACGATCCAGCAGCAGATCCTCGCGTTGCTGCGCGATCTGCAGTCGCGCCATGGAATGTCCTACCTGTTCATCAGCCACGATCTTGAAGTCGTCCGTGCGATGTCGCAGCGAATCCTGGTGATGAAGGACGGCGAGGTCGTCGAGCAGGGTTCCCCCGAAGCGATCTTCGAGCGGCCGGTGCATCCATATACGAAGACGCTGCTCGCGGCTTTCGGCGGCATCGGAGACGGCGGCGGGCGCTGACGCCGGCGAGGAGCCGCAGGAGCGCGGCCCCGCACGAAGCCTTGGTTCCGCCGCACGCGATCCGGCTTCACGCCCGGGCGATTGAATCAAATTCTGGCCGCGCCGATCAGATGCCGGCCGCGAGCTTGATTCGAACACGGCACGCCGGAGTCACTCAATAGCTCAGTTCGCGCGCAATAAGTGGGCAGTGAGTGAATTGCCTCGCGAAAAGTCGGCTTATCCGTAGGAGGCGCGGGAAACGCGTCTCTAACATGCGGTTCATCGGGCCTGGCACGGGCGCTCGACCCGACCTGCCTGTCTTCATACCTGCGTCCCGAATGAACAAGGAGTCAACCATGGTTTTCGCAAGGACTTTGTGCTGCGCCGCGCTGGGCCTTCTCGCCACCGCCGGCGCCTTCGCTGGCGACTGCTCGCTCAACGTGACCCGCACCGCATGCCCGGGTCAGGAAAAGGAAAGCTTCAGCAAGTGCGGCGGAAGCGCGTCGTGCGTGGAGAAGAAGCCGGCCGCGAGCGCGGCGCAGTGCGTCGCGAAGGCCAAGGAAGCCTGCGCGAACGCGCGCCTGACCACCACCAAGAACAAGAAGCTCACGGCCGAGTTCGACGGCGTCGCGCTCGAAGGCGGCAGGGACTTCTGCGTCGGCCACCCCGACTACCCCTACGCAAACAAGCCCGACTGCAAGTAGTCCGGGACGCGCTCCGGGCCGTCCACACCCGGTGGCGTCCGGATCACTCCAATCGGGTTCGCGCCGAGGTGCATCGATGAGGCTCGCCAATCTGACGGTCGCCAAGCGGCTGTCCGCCGCCTTCGCCCTGATTCTGCTGTTCCTGCTGCTGGCGGCAGGGATCGGCGTGCGCGGCATGCAGGTGCTGCGCGAGAGCGTCGACCGGATCGTCCTGAACAACAACGCCAAGCTGGCGGCCGCCGAGGCGATGCGGCGGGCCATCGCGCAGCAGTCGATCGCCATTGCCGGCTTGCTGCTCGCTGCCGACGAGGCGGGCAGGCAGGAAGCGCTCGGCAGGGTCAAGTGGGAGACATCGCAGTACGACGACGCGAAGGCCGGCCTGGCCGACCTGATGGCGCAACCGGGAACGACCGACAGCGAAACGACGATCTTCTCGAAGATCAACTCCGACGCCGCAGCGGCCTCCCCGATGCTGGCACACGTCGTGCAGCTGAGCAGCCAGGGAAGCAATGCCGACGCGCTGAAGGCGTTCAAGGACGCGGCGCCGGCGCTGAAGGGCTGGTCGGTGGACCTCAACGAGGTCGTGACCGTTGCGCAGCGGCTCAACGACGAGATGGCCGTGTCGGCACAGGCGCAGTATGCTCGAGCCAGGAACCTGTCGCTGGCATTCGCCGGCGTCGCAGCCATCCTGGGAGGCCTGCTCGCGTGGGCGCTGACCCGTTCGATCACGCGTCAGTTGGGGGGCGAGCCGCAGTACGCGGCCCGGATCGCCCAGCGCATCGCGGACGGTGACTTGTCGGCCGAGGTGCAGTTGCGTGCCGGCGACACATCGAGCCTGCTGGTGGCGATGAAGAAGATGGCCGACAACCTCGCGCAGGTGGTCGGTCGCGTCCGCGAAGCGGTCGAATCGGTGAGCACGGCCAGCACCGAGATCGCGGCCGGCAACCAGGATCTGTCGAACCGCACCGAACAGCAGGCCAGTTCCCTGCAGGAGACGGCGGCCTCGATGCAGCAGCTCACCTCCACGGTGGCTCACAGCGCCGACAACGCCAACCAGGCCAAGCAGCTGGCGGCCTCGGCCAGCTCGGCGGCCGGCAAGGGGGGAGAGGTCGTGCTGCAGGTCGTGTCGACCATGGACGAGATCACCGCCGCGAGCCGGAAAATGGCCGAGATCATCAGCGTGATCGACGGCATCGCGTTCCAGACCAACATCCTCGCCCTGAATGCCGCGGTGGAGGCGGCGCGTGCCGGCGAGCAGGGGCGCGGCTTCGCGGTCGTCGCCGGCGAGGTGCGCAGCCTGGCCCAGAGAAGCGCGCTCGCCGCCCGCGAGATCAAGAACATGATCACCGACAGCGCGGAAAAGGTTGCCGCCGGGAGCCGGCTCGTCAACGAGGCGGGATCCTCGATGGCCGAGATCGTCGCCCAGGTCAAGCGAGTCTCGGACCTGATCGGCGAGATCACCAGCGATGCCCTCGAGCAGTCCTCGGGCATCCGCCAGATCAGCCAGGCGGTGAACCAGATGGACCAGGTCACGCAGCAGAACGCCGCGCTCGTCGAGCAGAGCGCCGCTGCCGCGACGAGCCTGAAGGACCAGGCCGCGATGCTCGCCGCGGCCGTGAACGTCTTCAAGCTGGACCCGGCGGTGGCGCGGCAGAGTGCGGCGGACGCCGCGGTCGCACTCCAGCCTGCCGTCTAGGCACGGGCGGCCTTCCCAGATGCGGCAGCCATCCGCTCATCAACGCAGATGCGGGCCGGCCCGCGCGTTGGCGGCGGCGCTTCTCGCGGTGATCCTGGGCCGGGCGCCGGCAGCCGAGCTGGTGCTGCAATCGCCGGAACCTGCCCGCCTCGCGTTTTCCGCACACGAGCTGGACGTGTACGCGCAGCGGACCTGGCGCGACAGGCTCGCCCATGAGGCCACCGCCGGATACCTGGGCTGCCGGCGCCACTGCGAACGCATTTCCGCGGTTTTTGCGCGCCTGACAAGGGCCGCGTCACGCGTGGCCGGCGTTCCTGCTTTGCGCTGGCAGCTGGCGATCGGCACGAATCCGAAGGAAGCGGCCTGGGCACTTGCCGGCGGCCGGATGTACGTGTCCGAAGCGTTCATCGACGAGTATTCGATGAACGACGACGAGCTGGCCTTCGTTATCGGGCATGAGATGGCGCACGCCCTGCTGCAGCACGAGAACGAAGCGCTGACGGTTGCCGCCGCGTTCGTTCCCCGGGCCGTCGCGCAGAGCGTGCAGAACCTGTACGACGCCATGGGCGCGGATCTCGGCCTGATGCTCAAACTGCAGCCGGAGCTGCAGGCCGAGGAATTCGAGGCCGACAGGGCCGGCATGCTGCTTGCCGGCACGGCCGGGTTCGACCCCGAAGGTGCGCTTCAGTTTCTGAGTGCGCTCGCACGCAAGGACGATCACGCCCAAGCGATCGTCACGACCCACCCGCAAAGCTCGGAACGGTACGCGCGGGCCTACGCGGTGAAGCCCTCGGCGCAGGTCTTGCGCGAGTACTTTTCGGCCAGCCCGCCTTTTCCATAAGCCTCGCCGGGTTACAGGGGGAAGTCCTCCCCTTGCGGCCGTCGGGCAAACTCTCTGAAATGGTCCAGGGATTCCTGTCCGAAGGATGAGGGAATGAAACCTGGCGTGCTTGCCAAACTGAATCTCGGGCTTGGTCTCGGATTTGTTCTTGCAGCCTCTGCCTACGCTGCAACCGTGACGCAGCTGTTCGGCTTTCCGTGCACCAGCGCCGGTTACACCTGCCCCGACGGAGCGGACCCGGATTCGCTGATTCAGGCCTCGGACGGCAACTTCTACGGAACGACCTTCGACAGCCGGGAGACCTCCTACGGGCGCGCAACCGGCCTCGGCGGCAGCGTCTTCAAGCTGACCTCAGCAGGCAAATTCACGCTGCTCTACACGTTTCAACCGGATTCGCAGGGCCATTATCCGAATGGGGAGGCGCCGGCGAGCCTCGTCGAGGGGCCCGATGGTTTCCTCTATGGCGTCGCATCGACCGGCGGACAGTTTTCCGGTCTCGCGGTCTCGCAGCCGGGAAACGTCTTCAAGATCAGCAAGGCGGGGACGGGATTTCAGATCGTCCACACGTTCTGTTCGCTAGCGGACTGCGCCGACGGCGCCTTTCCGGCGGGCATCACGCTCGCGACCGACGGCAATTTCTACGGAACGACGGACGCCGGCGGAAGTTTCCAGGGGCAGGACTGTCAGAGCTTCGGCTGCGGCACGGCGTTCCGGCTCGAACTGAATGGCACGTTCACGGTTCTTCACACGCTGAACGGGACGACCGAGGGTAGCCTGCTCGGCCGTCTGATACAGGCCTCCGACGGCAATCTCTACGGAACGTCCTCCTGCCAATGCGGTGCGGGAGCGCCAATCTTCGGCGCGATCGTGCGAATGACGACGAGCGGCCAGTTCAGCGTCATCTATACGTTTCCGCTTCCCGACATTCCCGTCAATACGCTGACCGAAGGTTCCAACGGATTGCTCTATGGTGCCTACGTGCAGGACGTATCCGGATCCAAGCCCGGAGGCATCTACCAGGTCAGCAAGACCGGCCAGTATCTGCAGATCCATCCGTTCACCCTCGCCTGCAGCCATTCCGGCGGCGTGGCTCAGGTCGTGCAGGCGTCCGACGGCAACCTGTGGACGACGAATCCGTGCGACGGCGGTTGGGGGTCCGTGTACTCGGTCTCGGTCAATGGGACGCTGCTGCAGACCCTCTATTTCAACGGCGTCGACGGCACCTCCCCCGACGTGCTGCTGCAGGGGCACGATGGTCTGCTGTACGGTGAAACTTACGACGGCGGGAGGGACAGTCAGGGCAAGACGGCGTTCGGCAATGTGTTCTCGATCAATGCGGGGCTGCCGCCTCCGAAATGACGGGCGGCAACCGTTCTTGGCACCCTCACCCCGGCCCTCTCCCGCGAGCGGGAGAGGGGGAACGGCTGACGCTATCGCAGGCTTCTAGGGCGCGAGTTCGAACACCGAGCCGACGTTCGCGGCGCCGAGAAACTCCGTCGTGCCGTACAACAAGCCGTTTCTGAACACCACGACCGAGGCGTTCGGGTTCTGACCGCTGTTCGCCAGGTCGTACAGGACCGTTTCGGTCCAGGCGCCGCCGCCTGACGGCGGCGCCAGCTTGAACACGGTGCCGCAGCCCTGGTAGCAGGTCGACGAGCCGCCGTTCCACGTCGTTCCGTACAGGTTGCCGTTGCCGTCGAACACGGGGGTCGACGCCGGCGTCGCGCCGTCCTTGCCTCCGGCGAACGTGTGGATCACTTTGTAGCTCCACGCGCCGCCCGACTGCGCCGGCGGCGTCAGTTGGAACGCCTTGCCGGACTGACTGGCCGTCCCGCTGTAGGACGCGGTGCCATAGAGCGCGCCGTCGGCACCGAACACCAGGCCTCCGATCGGGTAGCCGCCGTCGCTGCCGCCCGAGAAGGTGTGCAGCACCGTGTAAGTCCACGAGCCGCCGCTCTTGGCCGGTGGCGCCAGCTGGAATACGAGGCCATAGTTGGAAGTGCCACCCGCATCGGTCGTCCCGTAGATCGCGCCGTTCGCATCGAACACGATGTTCGCGTTGGGACTCCTGCCGCCGGTTGTCGTTCCGGGAAAGCTGACCAGCACCGTCTTGGTCCAGCTGCCGCCCGATTTCGTCGGCGGCGTCAACTTGAAGACCGTCCCGCAACCGATCCGCGTGCAGCGCCCTGAAGGAGGTCCGCCGGCAGGCGTCGTGGCGTACAGCGAACCGTCAGGGCCGAACACGACGGCACCCGGATTCTGCCCGTCGTAGCCGCCCTGGAACGTGTAAAGGACCGCATGGGTCCACGCGCCAGCCCCGCCTGCAGGGGGCGCGACCTCGAACACGGTGCCGTAGTTGTTGATTGTTCCGCCGTCGTAAGTCGTGCCATAAAGGCCGCCGTCCGCGCCGAACACGACGCCGTTGTTGGGTTGCCGCCCGTCGCTTCCGCCGGCGAAGCTGTACAGGACGGATTCGGTCCAATTGCCGCTCCCGACCGGAGGCGCGAGCTTGAACACGGTGCCGCTGCTCGAGGTGCCGCCCACCGTGGTGGTGCCATAGAGCGCGCCGCTGGCGTCGAACACCAACGGCGTCAGCGGATACTCGCCGTCACCCCCCGTACCCGTGAACGACCAGATGGTCGTCGGCGAGGCGGCGGCCGCTTGCTGCGCGAGCAACTGAGCGGCGCACAGTGCGGCCGCCAGCATGACGGTCGATCGAAGGCGATCGTTGGCGCGATGAATTCTCATGACACCCCCTTCGGCAGGCGTCCGCTTCGGGCCGCTCGGCGAGGCCGACCGGCAGCGGAACGACCGGCTTAGTTTTCGCCGACGCTTCTCGAAGTCAACTGGGGAGGTTGCCCCATCTGCCACGAGAATCAGAACGCGCGCGCACTGAACCGGAAGAGAGCCTGGCGGAATAAACCAAATCCGTTTTCTCGCGTCAAGCTCTCGTCACAAGGCGACAAGGAGCAGCGGCAAGTAAGAGCGGCGATCCGGATTGCCGCGCCCGCTGCGGGATCTTGAACTGGCGTAGTGAGGCCCGCCACCCGCGGGATCAGTCGAGCCTGGGCTTCAACCCGCGCACGTCGTGGTCGGTGACCACGCCGAGCAGCCGGCGGTCGCCGTCGGTGACCGGAATCGCCCGGAAGCCGTAGCGCTGGATCGCCTGCACCGCGTCGCGCAGGGTCTCCTCGGGCTGCAGGGTGATCACGCGTTCGGTCATCACGTCCGCCAGCGTCTGACCGGGCTCGGCGGCGACGAGGTCGCGCAAGCCGACGACGCCGACCAGGTGCTGCTCGGCGTCGACCACGTAGACGTAGGTCAGCACGTCCTTGTCGCGCGCAAGCTCGCGGTACCGGCTCAGCACCTCGCCGACGCGCGCGGTCGGCGGCATCCGGATGCAGCCCTCGGTCGCGAACAGCATCACGCCTTCGTCGTGGTGCTCCAGGATCCGCCGCACCTTGCCCGCGTCCTCGTCGTCCATCAGCGCCAGGATCTCGTCGGCCTCGGTCGCGG
The DNA here is from genome assembly GCA_964512305.1 of uncultured Burkholderiaceae bacterium. Taxonomy (GTDB): domain Bacteria; phylum Pseudomonadota; class Gammaproteobacteria; order Burkholderiales; family Burkholderiaceae_F; genus CAZEIW01. Next base: position 40,954 of record CAZEIW010000171.1, read on the forward strand.
GCAAAATGGCCAGGATGTCGGCGGCCTGGGCCGGACTCATCTGGCGGAACAGCTGGGCGGCGCGGTCGCGCTGCATGGTCGCCATCAACTCGCGCTGCACGCGCGGCTCGATCTCCTCGAGGGTCTCCGACGCGTGCTCGGGTTCGAGCTGGTTGAACAGCGCCTGGCGCTGGCCGCTGTCGAGCTCCTCCAGGATGTCGGCCAGATCGACGGGGTGGATGTCGCCGATGTTCGACTTCAGCACGTTGAGCTTCACGTCGCCCGAGAAGCTCCCCAGGTCGTCGGGCAGCGGCTGCACGTACATCCACGACACGGTCGAGTCGCCGCCGCTCTGCTGGGCGAAGAAATCGGCGACGCGCTTCAGGCCGAGGCGCCGCAACAGCCGGTGCCGGCTGAAGTCGACCTCGCTCGCGTACAGCTTGCCCGCCTGGAACACGAGCTTCACGTCGTAGACGACCTCGACTTCGCGGTCGTCCATGTCCAGGATCTTCTTGTCCAGGATGTGGTCGCGCAGCAGCTTGGCGCCAGGCGCGGGCGCGGCCTGATAGGGGTCGAGCGACTCACCCTCGATCGCGATCTCGCTGCTGGCGATCACGGCGACGCGGTCCCACGGCACCAGCAGCGCGGGAAGGCCGTACGGCCGCTCGACCACCAGCTGGCTGACCTCGGGCAGCTTGCCGGTCTCGACGATCACGAGATCCTTCAGGCGGCCGATGCGCTGCGAGCGCCAGTAGACGCGCCGGCCGATCACCTCGCTCAGGAAGAACTCGCGCTCTACGACCGCGACCATTAGGACCTCACGCAGCGACCATCGTGGCGAACTTGTACAGCATCAACAGCACCAGCAGGATCAGGTAGACCCGCAGGGACAGCAGGGACCAGCGCACCATCGGCGACATCTCGATCCGGGGCTCGCGGTACCTGTCGTTGATGGCCCGGACCTTGCGCACCAGCCGCGCGACGTTCCTCAGCATGGGCTCACCCCTGTCCCTGGAACAGCGACGGGAACAGCACGCTGACGCCATAGAGCGTCGACAGCAGGACGATGACCAGCACGATGAAGCCCCCGATCGCATTCTCCCAGCGGCTGTTGGCGAACTCGCCCATGTTCGCCTTGTCGTTGAGGAGCAGGATCAGGAACACCAGCGCCGCGGGCAGCAGCGTGACCGCGATCACCTGGACGAACAGCGTGATCAGCACCAGCGGCGCGCCCGGGATCAGCACCACGCCGCCCGCGCTCACCAGGAGCAGCAGGTAGCTGGCGTAGAACCAGGGCGCCTCCTTGATGTTCTGGTTCAGCGAATGGGCCCAGCCGAAGATCTCGCCGAACGCCCACGAGCTTGCAAGCGAGATGCAAATCGCGCCCAGAAGACCCGCGTCGAACAGCCCGATCGCCATGAAGGTCCCGACCCAGCGATGCGACTCCTGCAGCTGCACCGAGGCCTGCGCCGCGCTGTCGATGTCGACGCCCTTCAGCACGGTTCCGGTCACGACCACGATGAAGACCGCGACCACCACGGTCACGATCGATCCGAGCAGGGTGTCGAATTTGCCCCACGGGATGTCCTTCTCCAGCATCCCCTTGTCGACCACCGCGCTCTGCTGGAAGAACAGCATCCAGGGCGCGATCGTCGTGCCGATGTTGGCCATCAGGAAGAAGAACAGCTGGCCGTCGAAGCCGCCGGCCAGATTCGGGATCAGCCCCTCGTGCAGGATGCCGTGCACCGATGGCCTGACCATGAAGGCGCCGGGAATGTAGACGAGGTTGAGCGCGCAGAACAGCAGCGCGATCTTCTCCCAGGTCCAGTAGCGGCCGTTGAGCATGATGGTGCCCAGCAGCACGACGACGACCACGTAGGTGAGCCAGGGCGGGATCCCGAAGATCTCCATCGCCGAGGTCATGCCGATGAACTCGGTGACCAGCGTCAGCCAGTCGAGGATCATCAGGTCGATCAGCGAGAACCATCCCCAGAACGCGCCGAAGCCCGAGAAGATCGCCTCCGCATGGCCGCGCTTGGTGACCGCGCCCAGGCGTACGGTCATCTCCTGCACGTAGTAGGCGACCGGGATCAGGATCAGCAGGAACCAGATCAGGTTGTAGCCGTACTTGGCGCCCGTGGCGGCGTAGGTCGTGATGCCGCCGGCATCGTTGTCGGCCACCATGACGACGATGCCAGGCCCCGCGATCACGAGATACAGCTGCACGGCCTTGGCGGCCTTGCGCAGCTTGTAATACAGCTTGGCGAAGAAATTCATCGAACGCCCTTCAGGCGTGGCGCACGCTCGCGCGCGAGCGGGTGCAGCCGCGTGGACCTGCTCCAGGGGGCGAACGGGATCCGATGCCGCCGCATCGGAGTGTCGAATCGCCGGCCGCGGCGCGCGACCGGCATGGTGCCGCCGGCTAGCGCGCGGTCGCGGGCCGGGCGCCTGCCCGTCCGCCTTGGGAGAGATCGCGAAGTCGACTGCCCACAGGTCGCAGCACGAAGCCGGAAACGGGCGGAGGATATTGCAGCGCGGCGGCCGGCGTCAAGGACGCGGCCGGGCGAGCCGACCGAGCCGGCCGGGCGGGGCACACCCGCCCGCCGCTCATCCGCTCAGGCCGAGATGCTCGATGCCGCGGTTGATGCCGGCGACGCCGCCGTAAAGCCGCGAGTTGAGCTTGATCTGGAGGCGCAGGTCGTTGACCGAGTCGGCGTTGCGCAGCGCGTCCTCGTACGAGATCAGCTCCTTCTCGTGCAGGTCGTACAGCGCCTGGTCGAAGGTCTGCATCCCCTGCTCGCGCGAGCGCTTCATCACTTCCTTGATCTCGTGCACCTCGCCCTTGAAGACCAGGTCCGAGATCAGCGGCGAATTGAGCATCACCTCGACCGCCGGGATGCGGCCCTTGCGGTCCTTGAACGCGACCAGCCGCTGCGAGACCATCGCGCGCAGGTTCAGCGACAGGTCCATGAGCAGCTGCTGGCGCTTGTCCTCGGGGAAGAAGTTGATGACGCGATCGAGCGCCTGGTTGGTCGAGTTCGCGTGCAGCGTGCACATCACGAGGTGGCCGGTCTCGGCGAACACGATCGCGTGCTCCATGGTGTCGCGGTCGCGCACCTCGCCGATCAGGATCACGTCGGGCGCCTGACGCAGCGTGTTCTTCAGCGCCACGTGCCAGTCCTCGCAGTCGACCCCGACCTCGCGCTGCGTGATGATGCAGTTGCGGTGCGGGTGCACGTACTCGATCGGGTCCTCGATCGTGATGATGTGGCCCTGGCTGTTCTCGTTGCGGTAGCCGACCATCCCCGCCAGCGTGGTCGACTTGCCCGAGCCCGTGGCGCCGACGATCATCACGATGCCGCGCTTGGCCATCGACAGCTCGTTGATCAGCGCCGGCAGGTTCAGCTCTTCGATCGTGGGGATCTTGTCGGCGATCGTCCGCAGCACGATGCCCACCTTGCCCTGCTGCACGAACGCCGACACGCGGAAGCGCCCGATCCCGGTCGGGTTGATCGCGAAGTTGCATTCCTTGCTGGCCTCGAACTCCGCCGCCTGCCGGTCGTTCATGATCGCCCGCACCAGCTCGGAGGTGTGCTGCGCGGTCAGCGGCTGGTTCGAGACGGGCAGCACGCGCCCGTCGACCTTGAACGCGGGCGGGAAGTCCGCGGTCAGGAACAGGTCCGAGCCCTTTTTCGAAACCAGCAGGCGCAGCAGGTCGTGTACGAAACGTGTTGCCTGGTCTCTTTCCATGGTCAGCGTCCGCTAGCCGACGAAGTTCTCGGGGCTCTTCGCGTAGGTGCGCGCCTCGGCCACCGTGACAACGTTGCGCCGCACCAGGTCGAGCATGCACTGGTCGAGCGTCTGCATGCCGTGCTGGCTGCCGGTCTGGATCATCGAATACATCTGCGCCACCTTGTTCTCGCGGATCAGGTTGCGAATGGCCGGCGTGCCGACCATGATCTCGTGGGCGGCGATCCGCCCGCTGCCGTCCTTGAGCTTGAGCAGCGCCTGCGAAATGACCGCCACCATCGACTCCGAGAGCATCGCCCGGACCATCTCCTTTTCGGCGGCCGGGAACACGTCGACCACGCGGTCGATCGTCTTGGCGGCCGAGGAGGTGTGTAGCGTACCGAAAACGAGGTGGCCGGTCTCGGCCGCGGTCAGCGCGAGCCGGATCGTCTCCAGATCGCGCAGCTCGCCCACCAGCACCACGTCGGGGTCCTCGCGCAGCGCCGAGCGCAGCGCGTTGGAGAACGACAGGGTGTGCGGTCCGACCTCGCGCTGGTTGATCACGCACTTGCGCGGCTCGTGGACGAATTCGATCGGGTCCTCGATCGTCAGCACGTGGCCGTACACGTTGTTGTTCACGTGGTCGAGCATGCCCGCGAGCGTGGTCGATTTGCCCGAGCCGGTCGGGCCGGTCACCAGCACCAGGCCGCGCGGGCGCAGCGAGAAGTCGGCGAACACGCGCGGCGCCTGCAGCTCGTCGAGCGACAGCACGCGCGAGGGGATCGTCCGCAGCACCGCCGCCGCGCCGCGATCCTGGTTGAAGGCGTTGACTCGGAAGCGCGCCAGGCCCGGCAGGTCGAACGAGAAATCGCACTCGAGGCTCTCGTCGAACTGCTTGCGCTGGGCATCGTTCATGATGTCGTAGATCATCGCGTGCACGTCGCTGTGGTCGAGCGGCGGCAGGTTGATCCGGCGCACGTCGCCGTGCACCCGGATCATCGGCGGCAGCCCCGCCGAGAGGTGCAGGTCCGAGGCCTTGTTCTTGACCGAAAAAGCCAGCAGTTCGGAGATGTCCATGGGTCCGATGGTTCCTGGATCGCCCTGGGCCGCAACGGCGCGGCCCGCGCGAAAGGCTTATGCTGCGCCCCGGCAGCGCGGCGCGCCGATCGGGTCCGGGCGGCCACGGCATGCCGGCCCACCCGGGACACACACGACACTGTATACGGCGCCGGTCGGCCGGTCGATCACGAAGATTATGTCCACTTTGGACGGCACCACGCAACTTCGGCTGCAGCAGGTTCGTGGCCGCATCGCCGAGGCCGCGCGCCGCGTCGGCCGTCCGGATGACTCCGTGGCCCTGGTCGCCGTCGGCAAGACTTTCGGCGCCGCGCAGATCGCGGCGGCGGCGGCCGCGGGTCAGCGCCGCTTCGGAGAGAACTATGTGCAGGAGGCCGCAGCCAAGATCGACGCGCTGCGCGAGTCGATGCCGGGCGCCCGCCTCGAGTGGCACTTCATCGGGCCGATCCAGAGCAACAAGACGCGCGAAATCGCGGCCCGCTTCGACTGGGTCCAGTCCATCGACCGCCTGAAGATCGCCGAGCGGCTTTCGGCGCAGCGGCCAACCGCGCTGCCGCCGCTCGACGTGCTGATCGAGGTCAACGTCAGCGGCGAAGCGAGCAAGAGCGGCGTGTCGCCCGAAGGGCTCGATGCGCTGGCCGGACAGGTGGCGCGCCTCGCCCGCCTGCGTCTGCGGGGACTGATGGCGATTCCGGAGCCGCAGGAGGATCCCGAGCGGCAGCGGCCGCCGTTCGCCCGTCTGCGCGGGCTTTTCGAACGCACGCGGGCCCGGCTGGGGGGCCTCGCGCCGGACTTCGATACGCTGTCGATGGGCATGTCCGGCGATTTCGAAAGCGCGATCGCCGAGGGATCCACGATGGTGCGCCTTGGCACCGCGATCTTCGGAGAACGTCGATGAGACTTGGCTTGATCGGCGGCGGCAACATGGCCGCCGCACTGATCGGCGGCCTGTGCCGCCGCGGAAGCAGCCCGGGCGACTTCTGCGTGGTCGAGGTCGACTCCGACCGGCGCGCCGTGCTGCAGCGCGAGTTCGGCGTCGACGCGGTGGCAGCGGCCGGGACCTCGCTGCGCGACGTCGACCTGATCGTGGTTGCAGTCAAGCCGCCCCAGATGCGCGAGGCGTGCGAGGCGCTGCGGCCATGGCTTGGCAGGCCGTTCGTGCTGTCGATCGCCGCCGGCATCCCGGCCGCCTCGGTAGCGGCCTGGTGCGGGACCGAGGCCGTCGTCCGCGCGATGCCCAATACGCCGGCGCTGATCGGCCGCGGCATCACCGCACTCACGGCCCGCCCCGGCATCACCGATGCGCAGCGGCGCCTCGCCACGCAGGCGATGGAGGCGGTCGGCGACGTCGTCTGGTTCGACGACGAGGCGATGCTCGACGTCGCCACCGCGATCTCCGGCAGCGGCCCCGCGTACGTGTTCTACTTCATCGAGGCGCTGCAGGCGGCCGCACGCGAGATGGGCATGGACGAAGCCCAGGCGCGCCGCTTCGCCGTGACCACGTTCGCGGGCGCGGCCGAGCTCGCCGCGCAGTCGGGCGATTCGGTGGCGGTGCTGCGCGAGCGCGTCACGTCCAAAGGCGGCACGACCGCCGCCGCGCTGGCCAAGATGGCCGACGCCGGCGTCGCGCAGGCAATTGTCGACGCCGCGCACGCGGCGCTGGCGCGCAGCCGGGAGCTGGCGCAGTCGTACGGGCGGTAGAAACTCCCCTCTCCCGCCGTGCGGGAGAGGGGAACATCACCTCAACGCGAAGTCCGCCACAATCCCGGCGAACACGCACAGCCCCAGCCAGTGATTGTGCAGGAACGCGCGAAAGCAGGCGTCGCGCTCGCGCTTGCGTATCAGCCTGACGTGGTAGACCGCGCAGGCGGCGGCGCCGGCCCAACCGAGCAGGAACGGAACCCGGGCGCCGATATACCCGCCGATCCCAAGCAGCGCTGCGAGATACACCGCGTAGCAGATCGTCACCGCGACGACGTCGGCGCGGCCGAACAGGATCGCGGACGAGCGGATGCCAATGCGCAGGTCGTCGTCGCGGTCGACCATCGCGTACTCGGTGTCGTACGCGACGACCCAGAACAGGTTGGCGCCGAACAGTCCCCAGCCGAGCGCGCCGACGGAGCCCTGCACCGCCGCGAACGCCATCGGGATGCCGAATGAAAACGCGATCCCGAGATAGGCCTGCGGCAGTGGAAAGAAGCGCTTGAAGAAGGGATAGCTTGCCGCGACCGCAAGCGCCAGCAGCGAGAGCTCGAACGCTGCGCGATTGAGCAGCGGCAGCGTCGCCGCCGCCGCGGCAGCCAGCACCGCCGCCACGATCAGCGCCTCGCGCACCGACACCTGGCGCGCGGCCACCACGCGCATGGCGGTGCGCTTGACGTGGCCGTCGAATTCGCGGTCGGCGACGTCGTTGAGCGCGCAGCCGGCGGAGCGCATCAGCAGCGTGCCGGCGCAGAACACCGCGGCGAACGTCCAGCCGGGCCAGCCGCGGGCCGCGATCCACAGCGCGCCCAGCGTCGGCCATAGCAGCAGCAGCGTCCCGATCGGCTTGTCGAGGCGGGTGAGGCGCGTGTACAGCCGCAGCCGCTCCCGCCAGGCGCGCGCCGGAATCGGGGTGATGGCGTTCATCGGCGGCACGATCCCGGCGGCGCGCCCGGCCATGCGAGCCGGCTCGCTTGTCCGCTCATTTGTCCGGAAACGGGACCGGGTAGTAGGTCCTCATCAGGCCGGCGACGAAGTCGTGCAGGCGAAGGCAGCTCGCCCAGTCGCCGCGGAAGCGTATCCGGTTCGGCGCCGGACCGAGGTCGTAGGCGCGGATCTCCGATCCGTCGACGAACCGGATGTCGAGCTGATCGCGGACGCCCGGCAGGCTTCTTTGTTCGAGGCTGTCCTCGCGCGCCAGCGCCTGCGCGGAAAGTCCGTCCAGCAGCGCGCGCAGCGATCTCGATTCCTGGTCGGTGATCCGCCCGGACACCTCGACGCCCTTGTCGGAAGGACCGGCGACGAACGTCCCGTCGCGCCGCACCGTGAAGCCGTAGCGCCCGGGGCAGTACTCGTCGCGCATCGCCTCGCAAGCGGTGCTCTGGCGCACCTCCAGCCACGAAGGCGCAGGCCCGCCCGGGCCGCCGTCGGCGGCCAGCAGGGGCGATCCGAGCATCGAAAGGACTGCGATCATCCAGGCGGCGACGGTCATCCGGCAGAGTCCCGGGCACAGCCGCGGAGCGCGCCGGCTGGCGGACCCGCGCGAGCGGACCCGCGACCGGCGGAACCCGCCGGATCGCGTCAGGGTCGGTCCGACGACGCCATCATACGCAAGCCTTGGCCTTGTTCGACCACTCGAGCTGGACCGTGTAGGCGCCGATCTTCTTGGTCTTCCACGCGCAGATGTCGCCGATCTCGCCATTGGCGTCGTCGTACCAACCCTGGCCGGGGATCGGATCGGTGATCGCCTCGCACAGCTCGTGCGAGCTGGTCGACGTCAGCGCATCCAGGGCGGCGAGGCCGCCGGTGCACCCGGCACAGCCCGGATACGGCATCGCCGCGTAGAAGATCTGGCCCGAGATGTCGTTGTGGTAGCCGCAGAACGCCTGGCAGGAGGCCGACCCTCCCTGGACGACCTTGACGCCGGGCGGCATGTAGACGAAATACAGCGTGTTGACGTCCGGATGCGGAACCGCCGGATTGCTGGAGATCTCGGTCTGCAGCATGTGCTGGATCGCGGTGTCCGTGACCGAATGGCCCAGCTTGGGAGCAGCCGCCAGCGTGATCGTGCCGGTCCGCTTGCCGTGGCCGATCTTGTAAGGCCCCGTGCTGTATTCGGCCAGCTGGTCGATCAGCGCGCTGGTCAGGATCGCGTCGAAGAACTGGTTGATGTGGGTGGCCGTCGCGTTGAGGGGCGCCTTTGCCCAGGCCGGGCCCCAGAAGATCGTGAACACTTCGACGTTGGCCAGCAGGGGCCCGTTGCGGTAGGTCAGCAGCGGTGCCGCCGCGGGTCCGGCGGCGATGGACTCTTCCGTGGGCTTGCGGACGGTGTCGGGCACGTGCAGCGGGACGACCCGTATCGCGTCGCCGTGTGCCGGATAGATCTTCTTGCGAGGATGCAGCAGTTCGTCTGCCATGGTGACCTCCGAAGGAGTGCTCGAGCGGCGGGGGATCCGGGTTCGCGCGGGACGCCGCGAGGCGATCGGGTCGAATCCCGGCGGCGATCATGGCCCTAGCGGCGGCCGATGGCCAGTGAATGTTCCGTGAAGCCGCGCCGCAACCGTCGGCTGGCCGGCGTTCCTTGGCGGGTGGCCCCGGCAGGCGCCAGGCAGGCAGGTGGCCGGCAGGTGCCCCTTACCCGGCCCGCGGCGGAACATCGAGCTTCCCGACGCCAGGCAGCGCGCAGCGCAGGACGGCCTGGGAAATCGCGTCCACGGCGGCCTGGCGGGTGAAGCTCTTGCGCCACGCGAGCACCACCCGGCGGTCCGGCGGCGGCTTCTTGAACGGCAGATAGGCGATCAGCGAGTCCCGCCGCGGACGCTCGGGCACCGACGTGCGCGGCATCACCGTGATCCCGATGCCGGACGCGACCATCTGCCGGATCGTCTCGAGCGACGAGCCCTCGACGGTCTTCTGGATGCCGCCCGCGCTCGACGAGCGCGCGAGCTCCGGGCAGACCTCGAGCACCTGGTCGCGGAAACAGTGCCCGCTTCCGAGCAGCAGCATCGTCTCCCTGCGCAGGTCGACCGAGGCGATCGAGCGCCGCTTCGTCCAGGCATGCCGGCGCGGCACCGCGACCATGAACGGCTCGTCGTACAGCGGGCGGATCACGAGGCCGGATTCGGGCAGCGGCAGCGCCATGATCGCGGCGTCGAGCTCGCCGTTCTTGATCAGCTCCAGCAGCCGGACGGTGAAGTTCTCGGCGAGCAACAGCGGCATCTGCGGCGCATCCTTCTGCAGCTGGCGGATCAGCGCCGGCATCAGGTAGGGGCCGATCGTGTAGATCACGCCGAGGCGCATCGGGCCGCTCAGCGGATCGCGCCCCTGGCGCGCAAGCTCGGGGATCGACGCCGCCGCGTCGAGCACGCGCTGCGCCTGCGTCACGATGCGCTCGCCGATCGCCGTGGTCGTGACCTCGGCCACCCGCCGCTCGAACAGCTGCACCCCGAGCTCCTCCTCCAGCTTGCGGATCGCGACCGACAGCGTCGGCTGGCTGACGTGGCAGGCCTCGGCGGCGCGCCCGAAATGACGCTCGCGCGCCACCGCGACGATGTATCGGAGCTCGGTGAGGGTCATTCAGGCTCCGAGGTAACCAGCCGCGCCCGCGAACCAGCGCGCGACGTGCGCCCGCGCGGCTTGCGGCCGATCCCGCAGCATCGCCGCGGCGGCATCGCGCGCCGCTTCGACCAGCTCGGCGTCGCGCTCGAGGTCGGCGAAGCGCAGCATCGGCACGCCCCACTGTCGCGCGCCCAGGAATTCGCCGGGGCCGCGCAGCTGGAGGTCGCGCCGCGCGATCTCGAAACCGTCGTTGGTCTCGTACATGACCTTGAGGCGCGCGCGCGCGGGCTCCGACAGCGGCTCGTCGAACAACAGCACGCAGGCGCTGCGCTGCGCCCCGCGCCCGACCCGGCCGCGCAGCTGGTGCAGGGTTGCCAGCCCGAAGCGCTGCGCGTGCTCGATCACCATCAGCGTCGCGTTGGCAACGTCGATGCCGACCTCGACGACGGTGGTGGCCACCAGCACGTCGATCCGGCCCGCCGCGAACGCCTGCATCACCGCCGCCTTCTCGGCCGCGGGCAGCTGCCCGTGCAGCAGGCCCAGGCGCAGATCCGGCAGGCTGGCGCTGGTTTCCTGGTACATCCGGGTCGCTGCCGTCGCCTCGATCTCGTCGCTGTCCTCGACCAGCGGACAGACCCAGTACGCCTGGCGACCGATCGCGGTCTCGGCCCGCACGCGCGCCAGCACCTCGTCGCGGCGCGTCCCGGCGACCAGCTTCGTGATCACGGGCGTGCGTCCTGGCGGCAGCTCGTCGATCACCGACACGTCGACGTCGGCGAGATACGTCATCGCGAGGGTGCGCGGGATTGGGGTGGCGCTGAGCATCAGCAGGTGGGGGGCTGCCGCATGGCCTCGCAGCGCCAGCCGCTGGCCGACGCCGAATCGATGCTGCTCGTCGACGATCGCCAGGCCCAGCCGCGCAAAGCGGACTTCGTCCTGGATCAGCGCATGGGTACCGATGACGAGCTGCGCCTCGCCGGCGGCGATCCTTTCCAGGGCCGGCCGCCGCTCGGATTCCCGCCGCCGGCCGGTCAGCCACAGCACGGTCACGCCCAGCGGCGCCAGCCACTGCTCGATGCGGGCGAAGTGCTGCTCGGCAAGGATTTCGGTTGGCGCCATCAACGCCGCCTGGAAGCCCGCCTCGATCGCCCGCGCCGCCGCAAGCGCGGCGATCACGGTCTTGCCGCTGCCGACATCGCCCTGCAGCAACCGGTTCATCGGCGCAGCGCCGGCGAGATCGCGCTCGATCTCGCCCCAGACGCGACGCTGGGCAGCGGTCAGGCTGAACGGCAGCGAGGCGATCAGCGCCGCGGTCAGGCCGCCGCCGGCCGCGAGCGCCGGGGCCGCGAGTCCGCGCCGCAGACTGCGCGCCTCCTGCATCGCCAGTTGCTGCGCGAGCAACTCGTCGAATCGGATCCGCGCCCACGCGGGGTGGCGGCGCTCGGCGAGCGCGACCGGGTCGGCGTCGGGCGCCGGGTGATGCAGAAAGTGCAGCGCCGCGCCGAGCTCCGGCAGCCCGAGGGGGTCGCGCACCGCCGCCGGCACGGGGTCGACGATCGCGACGCCGGCGAGCGCGCGATCGATGCGACGGCGCAGCCAGCTCTGCGGCAGCCCGGCGGTGGTGGGATAGACGGGCGTCAGATGGGAAGGCAGCGGGGCAGACGGCGGAGCGGGCGGCAGGGCAGGCACGGGAGCCGATATCGGGGCAGACAGCGGGGCAGACAGCGGGGCGGACACCGCGGCAGACAGCGGGTCAGGCTGCGGGCTGGGCACCGTAGCTGACCCCGCCCGTGGCGCGGGGCTCGCGTCCGCGGGGCGCAGCTGCGGATGGATCATCTCGATTCCCATCAGCCCGCCGCGCACGAGGCCGATCGCGCGAATTCGGCGCCCCACGGTGAGCTGCGAGCGCTGCGAGGGATAAAAATGCAGCCAGCGCAGCAGCAGCTCCCCGCTGGCGTCGCGGATGCGAGCGATCAGCTGCCGCCGGCCGCGGAAAGCGACCTCGACCGCATCGATCACGCCCTCGATCTGCGACTCGACGCCCGGCTCCAGCTCGGCGATCGGCGTCACCGAGGTCTCGTCGCGGTAGCGCAGCGGCAGGTGGAGGATGAAATCCCAATCGCGCTTCAGGCCCAGGCGGTCCAGGCGCTGCACCAGCGTCTGCCGCGCCTGCGGCCGTCCGCCGGGCGGCCGGGGCGCCGGCCCGTCCTGCGCTTCGCGCCGCTGCGCGCGCGCTCTGCCGGTCACTGGACCGCGCGCGGCGTCATAGCACGAGGATCGCCTCGACCTCGAACTCGGCACCCCGCGGCAGGCTGGCCACGCCGATCGTCGAACGCGCCGGATAGGGCTGCGGCACCAGTTCGCCCATGATCTGGTTGACCTGCGCGAACTTCGACAGGTCGGTCAGGAACAACGTGAACTTGACCGCGTTGCCGAGCGTGCCGCCCGCCGCGCGCGCCACCGCGTCGAGGTTCTTGAACGCCTGGCGGACCTGGGCCTCGAAGCCGGCTGTCACGAGCTGCTGCGTCGCCGGGTCCAGGCCGACCTGGCCCGAGAGAAACACCACCAGGCCGGTCTTCACCGCCTGCGAATAGGGACCGATGGCCGATGGAGCCGCTGCGGTCGAGACGATTTCCTTGTTCATGGGCGTGCCTTCAGGATTGTCGAGTGGGTGATGCCGCGATAGACGGATTCTATCGGGCCGGGCACCTTCGCCGGGCCGCGTCGACGGCGATCGCGTTCGATTCGGAAAGTTTCGTCCCGCGCTCCCTCACCCCCGGCCCCTCTCCCGCAAGCGGGAGAGGGGAGCTTCAAGCGGAGGGGAGCTTCAAGCGACCGCCGTGCCTCCCCTCGCCCGCTTGCGGGAGAGGGGCCGGGGGTGAGGGAGCGGGGAGCATGCCCCGCATCGATCGCGATGGGGTCCAAATCGGCACCTTATC
>CAZEIW010000172.1:0-12057 GCA_964512305.1 uncultured Burkholderiaceae bacterium
GGCGGGTCGCTCGCCGCCTACGTGAACCTGGGCTGCCTGCTGCAGGCGCGCGGCCGGCCCGCGCCCGCGGCGCAGGTCTACCGCGACGCGATCGGGCGCTTTCCCGACGAGCCGCTGCTCCACTTCAACCTGGGTACTGCGCTGGAGGATCTCGGCCGGCCAGACGAGGCGGTACCGGCCTATGAGCGCGCGATCGCGCTCGACGACGGGTTCGCGGACGCGCATTACAACCTCGCGAAGGTCCATGAGGCGCGCGGCCGCAAGCAGGATGCGATACGGCACCTCGCGAGCTATCGGCGGTTGATCCGGGATTGATCACGGGCGCCTGAACCGATCCCAAGGTATCGCTCGGAAATCCGCGAGCGAGCCGTTGAGGGGCACTTCGCCGGCGCACCGCTCCCGCGCGCCCTCGAACTCGACGGTCAGGTTCCACCCTTGGCTGTTGCGACCGATCCGGACCACGGCGAAAGCGTCGCCACAACACGGAAAGTACGTGTTGATCCCGCATTGCCCCGTCGTGCCTCCGGGCGGCCAGCTGAATTCGAACGAGCCGTCCGCCAGAAGGTCGCCCTGCCTGTCGTTTGCGAACGGATACGGTGCATACAGGGCCGAGCTGATGATCGAATGCACGACGACCGGCGTGCTGCGTTCCGGCGCGGCCGCCTCGAAGCTCAATTCGGCGCGCGACACGCACGACAGATGCGCGTCGCCGCTCAGGAACACAACGTTTTCGAGGCGCCTCTCTGCGATGAACGCCAGCAGGCGGTGAAAGGACGCCGGGAAGCCGTCCCATCCGTCAGAGCGGACCGCACTCGCGGGCCAAGCCCGGGTCTCTTTGCGGGTCGGAAGGAACACGCTCGGCGAAACGATGAGCTTGGGAAGGTCGCGATCGAGGCCCTCCAACCATCGGCACAGCGCGTCGAATTGCGACTCCGACACAATCGTGACCTGGTCGAGAGACTCCACGCTGCGCATACCGCGTTCGGTACGCGTGTCCGCGGCGAAGAACGGCATGCCGCTCGGATAAAGCGCGTACCAATATGGGCCTCCGGGTGCGGCCGGCATGCCGCCCGGTGCGGGCGGCCCGATCCGGCGCTGGTGGCGCCAGAACGCGTCGACAGCGACCGTCGGGAGATCGCAAACGCGAGGTTCCCAACCGCCACGGATCTCGTGAGCGTTCAGCATCAGGTATACCGGCACGCGTCGCAGCGCGCTGCTGACCTCGTCCCTGCGGTAAAGATCCTCGTAAGGTTGGTCGTACTGGTCGCGGTCGGGGCCGGCTGTCCGCACGGCATCGAACACGCCGGCGGTCGCGTCGGCGTAGATCTGGTCTCCCACCAGGAAGACCAACTGGGGCTTGTCGAGCTGGCCCTCCGGCGCGTTCAGGCGTCGAGCCAGCCGGGTCAACGACGCGTAGGCCGGATCCCGGTCCGCCGGGCCCGGCGGATACTGGCAGCTCGCGAACGCGAAGCACAAGGACTGCGACAGTCCATCAGGATGCGCGTCGCGACGATCCAGATTGGCCGCATTGAAGCCCGAAAAATCGATATATCCGCGCGCCAGCGCGCGATGGAACTCGGCCGGCTCGCGCAACAACTCCTTTACGGCTGCGGATACCCAATCGGGCGGCGCTGCCCGGCCCTGAAGGGCGGGCATATCGTGCAGCGCAATCAGCAGGTAGCCCGTTGCACGGCCTTCCGCAGGCGGGGGAAGACGCGGGAGTTCGAGCGCGACGCAGTCGTCCCATGATTCCCGAGTCGCCGCCTGCCAGGTAATCTGGCCGGCCAGTTCGAACCTGCCGTCGGCTCCGTCCCGAGCGACAGGACAGGCTGCCCAACCGAATGGCGCACCGAGCCCGGGATGGCCGCCCACGAGCACGCTGAGTCTCGCGCCGACCCCCTCTCCCTCGCTGCGCCACCATCCGGTGACGGGCCCCAGCCAGGGCGTGACGTGTTTGAGCCAGGGCATCGCGGGCGCGAGCCAGGACTTTAAAGGCCGCCGGCGCGGCAGGGCCTCCGGGTCCGCCGCCGGGAGAGCCGATTGCCGCGGCTCCCGCAGGAATTCCTCGATGAAGGGGAACACGCGCTCCGCTGCATCATCGCCGATCAAGCAGTCCTGATGCCCGAACCCGTCGATCAGCCTGCGGCGGAAGTGGCTCGGATTCGGGCCGAATGCGTCGTCGAAAACCTCCTGCATCAGGTCGAGCGTGGACGGATCGGTGAGGCCGTTCCTGCTGCCGTGGAAGCTCAGCACCGGAAACGCGAAGCGCCGGCGCAGGTTTTCGCGCGACACATAGCGATTGGTTCCGTGCGAATCGGTGATCGTGTCGTAGCGCGCGAACGCGATCGGCTGCGACACCGTATGGAGGTTGATGACGCCGAACAGGTCGGCAAAGCGATCCATGAGCGCCAGATTGATCCTGCTCGACAGCATCGTGCGCCCGGTCAGGACGTCGAGGCGGTGCCGGGCCGCGGTGAAAGGTCTAAGCGCGCAGGGCGGCGCGGCGGGCTGCTCGACGCACCACTCGTCGATCGGGTAGGGCATCGTGGCAAGGAAGCGGTCGATCACCCGATAGAACAGACCCTGGCTGGCGATGGAAGCGATGTCGAAATAGTTGATGCCGAGAAACGCCTTCAGGTACGACATCACATAGCCGCGGAACCGGTTCGACGGACTCATGACGAGCGCCGGCCCGACCTGCGAGAGTACGGCGGCGCCGATCCGTTCGGGAAGGCAGGAACGCAACCGGGACAGCGAGGCGGTGGGCGCCGGGCCCTGGTGGATCCGGTGGGTCCCACCGGCGATGGCCGGGTCTTCGAGCACGGCCATCGAGAACATCGCGGCGCCCATGCAATGCGCGACGACGTCGATCTTGTTGCTGCCCGTGGCGCAACAGATATGGTCGATCGCGATCGGGATGTCGGCGTATGCGACGTCTTCGAACGTCCAGGGCCGACGCGCGTAGTCGAGCCCGTGGCTGGTGCGCAGATCGACCACCCAGACATCGAATCCTCTCTCGTACAGGTACGCCGCCAGGCTCTTTCGAATGAACGGGTGGGTGAACGTGTTGCCGCCCGCGGTGTAACCGTGGATCATCAGGACCGGCCGTTCGGCCCTCAAGTCCGGCGGCCGGTATCGGGACAGCCGGGCGTAGATCGGGTCGTTCGGATCAGAACGATCGTCGACCTGCAGCAACGTGACCTCGGGCTGGACGTTGCCGAGAATCGCCCCGGGAAGGCGGTCGGGCGGCGCTGCGGGCGGCGGGTCCGCGTCGCGAAGGCCGAGCAGGTGCAGGCCGAGCATCATCCGTAGGAGGTAGAGAAGCAGGGTCGCCAGATCGGCGAGCGCCGTCGGCTGATCCTGCTGGTCGACGACCTTGACCAGTGGGATCTCGCGCCGAGCCAGGTAAGGCAGATCGAGCGAGACCGTCATCGACTGCGCCGGACGGGACCTGCCGGGGAAGCGGTGGAGTCGAAGTTCCGTCAGCTGGCGCCAGGGGTTTGCGCGCCGGGCGTAGGTCAGGCTTTTGCGCCCGAGGATCTGTCCCGCCGCAGCGAGCAGACCTTCGTGATCCCGCGTGGGCGTCTGGATCCGCAGCGTGTAGTCGATCACCCGCACGGCGCCGGCGCGCGAGGCCAGCCTCCACAGCAGGCTCAATCGGCTGAACCATGAAGGCGAGACCGGACGGGCGCGAGTGGCCGCGTCGCCTTCGACCGCGCGCTCGGTGTGCAGCGTCCATGCGTCGCGCAGGCCCCGATTCCAGAGCCATGCCCAGCTACCCCGGATCCGGCGCCATGACGGGCCGGACGGGACGCGGTCGAAGAAGCAGATCTCTCCGGTCACCGGTGCCTCCGCGACGACTCCCGAGTCGTCGTCGAGCGGGTCGGCCTGCGCAAGCGAGCGCAGGTACACGGTGCCGCTCTCGACCTGCACCCGCTTGCCCACCGTTTGCGCCAGGTCGCGTGCCGCCACCGGGCAGTACGTGAGCTTGATCAGGAGCTCGAGCGGCGAGCTGGCGCGGCTCGCCCGCGGCCGGGGCAGTTCACCCTTCATCCTCTCGACGATGCGGATATTCGTGGGCGCTGGCGGGGGCGGTGGCTGATTCGGGACCATCGGCAATTGCTGGTAGCCAGTCGGAACCCGATTCGAGCCGCTCGCTGCGGGAGCGAGTTCCCAGATCCGCATCAGGTAGTTCAGCGCCCGCTCCGAGACCGCCGTGATCGTCAGGGACGGGTTGATGCCGAGCGAAGTCGGAATGACCGATCCGTCCAGCACGACGAGTCCTTCGAAGGTTTGCGTCGGATCCGCGGCCGCGGCATCGAACACGCGCCCGTACTCGTCGGTGACGCCATCGGCAACGCAGTCAGCCATGGCACACCCACCGAGCGGGTGCGCGGTGACCAGCGGACCGTTCAGGTTGTCGACGAAGGCGCTGAGCGCCGGCGAAAGCAGGCGCCAGAGCGGATTCGGAACCACGGTGCCGCCGGGGCCGGGATTCCCGTCGCAGGCGCGCTGCATGACCCGGATCTGTGCTTCGAAGAGCGCGCGCGAAGACAGTTGCGGCCAGTCGACGACCATGTTTCCGTCGCCCGGAGGAGGATCTTGCGGGGCGCCGGCCGGCGCCGACGGATCCGTGAGTCGCAGCTGTCCGTCGGCACCGTCATCGCCGAATGCCGCCAGGATGGACGTCCGGCCAAGCTTGCCCTGATCGACCGCGGACGGATCCGGCAACGGGCCCGCGCTGTGACGTGTGCGATCCGGCTTGTCGATCGTGTACAGCGCGGCCGCTGTCGTGACGACTTCCTCGAACGCTCGACGCAGGGGTGCGGGGATTCCAAGTTCCTGAACCACGATCTCCAGCCCGGATTCGGCATCCCTGCTGCGAAACATGCCGGTGATGGTGGGTCCGACCTGGCGTTCGCACGGAGCCTGCGACTCCAATCCCGCCGCGTTCACTCGCACGCGCTGGTCGTACGCGACCGCGATCGCGTCGCCGTTGGTCGAAAAGCGCCTCCCCAACTGCCGGGAAAAGCGCAATCCGCTCCGCTGCGAGCGCATCATGATCTCGGTCGAACCGAACGTCCCGGCGGCGAGGATCAGCCTGCGCGCTCGGAGCTCGTACCGCTGCCGGGTGTAGGGTGCGAACGTCCGGTCGGTGAACCGAAAACCGACCAACCATGAGCCGTCCCCCTGGCGCACCACGTCGATCACGGTCGCGCCGGTGTAGATCTCCGCTCCGTTCTGCCAGGCCTGGGCCAGGTAGTTGATGTCGAGCGACTGCTTGGCGCCGAAGTTGCATCCCGTCGCGCAGTCGCCGCAGCGTACGCAGCCGGCGCGCGGCACACCTTGTTGATTCGGTGCTGTGCGGATCGCGATCGAGATCTGCGCGGCTTCGAACGATGCCGACGCACCCGCCCCCCGCGCGAGGGCTTCCAGCGCCCGATACTTCATCGGTGGATCGAGGACCGCCGCCGTGCAGGCGGAATCCCCTGGGCGCTGATCCGTGATCCGATTGCCGGCCGCGCCAAGCATCGCCGACGCGGTGTCGTAATAGGGCTGCAGATTCCCGAGCGTGATGCCGCGCGGCCAGCCCCGCGCGAACACCTCGGTACGCGGCGCTTTCATCACGCCGGCGTTGATCAGCGAACCGCCGCCCAATCCGTTGACGACAACTGCGCTCACGTCCGGCCCGACCCGAATATCGAACAAGCCATCGCAGCGTCCGCGAGGCCCGTCGTAGCCGGGCGTGTTGAAGCGAACGTGTCCGGCCAGCTCGCTCATCGTCGACGGGAAGCTGCCGGCGACGTACTGGTTGCCGCGTTCGAGCACGCAAACCCGGATCGGCTCGCTCGGAGTCGCCGCGCCCGCCCTAGTCGCGCCCGCCAGCCGCGCGGCGGCGACCGAGCCTCCATAGCCGCTGCCGACGATCACCACGTCGAAGTCGACATCCGACCTGCCGCACCTGGATTTCGCGAGACTGGCGATCAGGACTTCGACGCCGCGGGACAGCGAGCCGTCGCGGTTCGGGCCGGCCGCATCTGGAGGTTTCGTCTGGGCGCTCATGATCCACCTCTCATCGCCTCGGTGATCGCATGCCGGAGGGTCCGGCTCGACACCGGCTTGTGCAGCAGCGGCACGCCGACCGCCGCCGCGTCGCGCAGCCGCTCGGGCGCGATGTCCGCCGAGATCAGCAGCGCCGGCACCCCGTCACAGTGGCGGCGCACGGTCTCGATCGCCTGCACGCCCGTCTCCTGACCCGCGAGGCGCAGGTCGGCGAGCACGAGGTCAGGGCGCTGCTGGCGCGCAGCGGCCTCCGCCTCGCCGACCGTATTGGCCGCGTCGACCGTGCAACCGAGCGCCTCGAGCAGCGTGCGCATCCCGGAAACGACCTGCCTGTCGTCATCGACGACGAGGATGCGCAGCCCCGCGAAGTTGTCGGCGCCGGTGTCTTCCTCGCGGCCGCCGTTGGTATGAAGCACCACCGCGGCCCCGAGCTTCAGTTCGAACGTGCTGCCGACCCCGGGGGTCGACGCCAGGTCGAGCCTTATCCCGAGCAGCTCGCTGAGCCGCTTGACGACCGACAGGCCGAGGCCCAGCCCGGCCACGCGCTCGCCGTCGCGAGGCACCTGGTAGAACTCGTCGAAAATGCGCTCCCGCTCGGGAGCGTCGATGCCGCAGCCGGTGTCGCAGACGCGGACCACGACCGAGCCGTCGACCTCCAGCGCGTCGACCACGACGGAACCGCGCTCGGTGTACTTCAGCGCGTTGTCGACCAGGTTGCGCAGGATGCGCTCGAACAGCACAGGATCGGTGCGTATCGCCAGCGCGGCCGGGCTCGAAAGGTCCAGGCGCAGCGTCCTGCCCCGTGCCAGCGGCTCCATCTCCCTTCCGAGCCGCTCGAAGAGCCTGGGCAGCGACACCGGCTGCAGGTTGACGCTGACGACTCCGGCGTCGAGCTTCGAGATGTCGAGCAGGGCGTCGAGCTGCGTCGACAGCGCATCGACCGCGTCGGTCATCTGTGCCACTGCCGTACGCGCGGTCGGGTCCAGCTTCAGCAGCGACAGCGCGGCGGTCAGCAGCGACATCGTGTGCATCGGCTGACGCAGGTCGTGGCTGGCGACCGCCAGGAAGCGCGACTTCGCGCGGCTTGCGGCTTCTGCGCGGTCGCGCTCCTGCGCGAGCGCGGCGCGCTCGACCTCGAGCTTCTCGAGCAGCTCCTGGTTCTCGTAGCGGATCCGGAACGATTCGACGAACGTCCGCTCGGCCTGGCGCGCGAAGCCGTCCTGGATGAACAGGAACATCAGGATCAGCAGGCCGAACCCGAGCTGAATGAAGGCGGTCTGAAGGCCGATCGCGGGGCCGAGCGGCTGGAGCCCGGTCAGCGCCCAGGCGCCCGCGAGCGGCACCAGCAGCGTGCGCGAGTAGGCCCGGTACGCGGGCAGATGGAAACCCGAGGTCGAGATCGAGATTGCCGCCTGCGAGATGAAGACCATCGTCAGCAGCGCCCGCTCCGCGACCCCGAGGCGGGGAAAGAACAGCACGATGGGCGCCGCATGGACCAGGCCGCTCGCGATGCTGATCAGGCCGGCCCGCCTCAGCGCGACGGCGGGCTGGAGTCGGCGCCACCGGATCAGGGATGACCGGCGCCACCACAGCATCAGCACGACCGCGGCGATCCAGGCGGCGAGCAGGGGCAGCGGCACCGTGCGGCCCAGGAAGGCGGACACGAACAGCGCCGCGAGGATCATCGGTCCCGCGACCCGCGCCGATTGGGCGATCAGGGCCTCGTGTCGATGCCGGTCGATCGCTTCCTCGAACGGCATTCGTGCGGGCATCGCCGGCACGTTCCTCCCCCCAAAGCCCGCGACGTGACCGGCTGCGCGGTCCTGAGTCGCTGCGCACCGGCGGACAGGACGCCGCTACGCCAGGCTGCGAACGGTTGAATACAGCGCTTCGGTCCGATTGCGCACGCCGAGAACGCGAAACGCGATCGCGAGGTGCGCCTTGACCGTTCCCTCCGAAATCCCGAGTTCGCGTGCGATGACCTTGTTCGGCTTGCCCTGCAGCGCGCGTTCGAGCACCTCGCGCTGACGCTGGGTGAGCTGCGACACCGCGGTCGCCGATTCCAGCCGCGCCGCGGGCGCCTCTTCGGGCGCATCGGCGAGCGCGATCGGCGGCAGGTAGATGCCGCGCGCGAGGACGAGCCGCAATGCCGGCACCAGGATGTCCGGGTGCGACGACTTCGGAATGTAGCCCGCCGCGCCGTGATCGATGACCCGGCGTATCAGCGCCGGATCCTGTTCGCCCGACACGGCGACGACCGGGACGTCTTCGAAGGTGGCCTTGATGGCGGCGAGCGCTTCAACCCCGCTCACATCGGGCAGCTGCATGTCGAGCAGCACGAGGTCGAAGGCGCGGTCGGCCTGTGCAACGGCTTCGGCACAGTTGTTCGCGTGCACCACTTCGATCGACGCGTCCAGGGCCGACAACAGCACGGCGAAGCCGGCTCGAAACATCGGGTGATCGTCCACCAGCAGCACGCGCATCGCGTCCCTCCGGGTCTCAAAACGGATTCCGGCTGCTTCGGTCCGACTCTCGGTTCTCAGCTCCACGCCGACAACGATACAGCGGTGCCCGGACGGCGACGAACCGCTGGAAGACATAAACGAAAGTCGTAGGGATAAGCCGCGTCCCGAGCGGCGGTCGACTTCGATTATGCCGTCGGTCGAATGGTTTCGGAGCCGCGAACGTCGAACAATCGAGTCGACTCATCAGGCGAGGAAGGAGGGCGCCGAAGAGGCGAACTTTCCGGGATGAGTCGACCGAACAACAACTGGAAGCTTCGATGCGCGTTGACTACAGAAAACTGTCGCGTTACGTTCCCGCCGCGGCCACCGTCGGCGTCGTCGTCATGGTCCTGGCGCTGGGCGTTTTCGAACCTCTGCCCGAGACCAGGCAATCGCATACGGTCGCACGTGCTGCGATACGGCTTGCCGGCTCCGCCGGCGGCCGGCTCACCGATCGATTCGCGCAGCGCGCGGCCGGCGCCGGCGAGTTCGAGCCGGTCGCCATCCGGCGGGCTGTCGCCGGCTGATGCGCGACTGATCTTTGACCCGCGGGGACGGGCCGCGCGAGGCCTATCCCGGCGTCTGCCCGTCCTTGCCGCCCACGAGCATCACGGTCCGGAACAGACGTTCGTCGGATTCGCGCAGCCTGCGCGAGATCTCCCGACCCATGTTCATCTCGATCAGCGCGAACTGCTCGAGATCCCTCTCGAACACCCGGTGCAGATCCGCGACCGACAGCGCGACCGCCACGCAGTCCTCGATCGCGCGGACCGACGCGCTGCGCGGAAACAGATCCATCAACGACATCTCGCCGAAGCAATCGCCCGTCTCGAGGCAGTGGAGCAGGCACTGTCCGCCTTGCCAGCGCTTCAGGACCTCCGCGCGTCCCGATTCCAGCACGTACATCGCGTCGGCCGCATCGCCTTCGCGGAAGAAGAACTCCTCTCGGGCGACCCGAACCGACCTCGAGAGCCCCAGCAGGAACCGCAGAATGTCGGCGCGGACACCGCCAAAGATGGCCATGCGCTGCAGGAGCGCGATTCGCCGCCCTTGCGCGTCGTCTTCGCCCGCCGCCGCGGCCGCCGTGGGCCGGGATGCCGAATGCGGACGGGTATTCATCAGCGATCGAGACAAGCGCGGTGTTCCGGGAAGACAATCGTCGGTCGATTACCTGGCAAGATTCGCTGCCGCGAGACAATATACATCCGATACGGTTCCGATCCGCGCGAAGGATCGCATGCAATCCCCTGCACCTGTCCGTGCCGGCCCTGAACCGGGGCCCGCCCCACGCGCCGCGCACGGAGTCGCGCTGCTGCGCCTGGGCTTCCGCCCGTTCTATCTGCTCGCGAGCGTCTTCGCCGCGCTGTCGGTTCCGCTATGGGCGGCGCAGTACGCGGGGTGGCTGCACGCCGCGTACCTCGCCGGCCCGCTGTGGCATGCGCACGAAATGCTGTTCGGCTTCACGATGGCCGTCGTGTCCGGGTTCCTGCTTACCGCGGTTCGCAACTGGACCGGCAACCCGACGCCGACAGGCGCGGCGCTGGCCGCGATCGCCGCGCTGTGGGTCGCGGGCAGGGTGCTGGTCCTGACTCCGCTCGGATGGACATCCGCGGTCGTGAACGCGGCCTTCCCGATCGCGGTGGCGGCCGGGATCGGGGTGCCGCTGTTGCGCGCGGGCAACCGGCGCAACTACTTCTTCATCGGCCTGCTGCTCGCGCTGGCCGCGGCCGTTTTCGCCGTCCACCTGACCCGGCTCGGCGCGCTCGACCTGCCGGCGTGGCTCGGGATCCAGATCGCGCTCGACGTCGTGCTGTTCCTCATGACCGTGATGGGCGGGCGCGTGATCCCGATGTTCACGAACAACGGCGTGCCCGGATGTCGTGCGCGGTCGGTGCCGGGCCTGGAGAAGCTGGTCCTTGCCGCGACGCTGCTGCTGCTCTTGACCGATGCGGTGCAGTTGCGCGGCGCGCTTCTGGTCGCCGTGCTCGCAGCCGGCTGCGTTGCGCATCTGCTGCGGCTCGCCCTGTGGACGCCGTGGAAGACGGCGAAGGTCCCGCTGGTGTGGGTGCTTCACGCGGCCTACGCCTGGATCCCGCTGCATCTTGCGCTGCGCGCGTTCTCCGAGCTGGGTTGGGTTGCCTCGCCGCTCGCCACCCACGCGCTCACGATCGGCGCCATCGGCGGGCTGACGATCGGGATGATGACGCGCACGGCGCGCGGCCATACCGGCCTGCCGCTGCGGGCCGGCCGCCCCGAGGTTGCCTGCTACCTGCTGGTGCTGGCAGCTGCGCTGGTGCGGGTGTTCGGACCCTGGGCGGCGGGCGGGCACTACGTCGCGACGGTGCTGGTCTCGGCCGTTCTGTGGTCCTCGGGCTACGCGCTCTACGCGGTGCGCTATTGGCCGGTACTGAGCCGGCCGCGCGCCGACGGCAAGCCCGGCTGAGGAGGCTCTCGGTGGAGCGGGGTGCCTCCGGGTGCGGCCGGTCGGTCGGTCTCTCCCCGATAGATAGTTGCCATTGGCAGAGAATTATCTGACAATGGCATATAAATGGCAGACCCCGAATCCCCCGACTGCGTCGCCGCGGTGCGGCGCTTCAACCGCTACTACACGCGCCGCATCGGGCTGTTGGGCGAGGGGCTGCTGGGCGGCCCATTGACGCTGTCCGAGGCGCGGCTGGTCTACGAGCTCGCCCAGCGGGGCACGGCCACCGCCACCGAGCTGGGCGCCGACCTGGACCTGGATTCGGGTTACATGAGCCGCCTGTTGCGCGGCCTCGCGGCGCGCCGCCTGGTGTCGAAGCGGCGCTGCGACGACGACGGGCGGCAGGTGCTGCTCTCGCTCACGCCGTCCGGGCGGAGGGTCTTTGCCGCGATCGACGCGCGCTCGCGCGAGCAGGTCGGCGCCATGATCGAGCGGCTGTCGGGTGCCGAGCGGCTGCAACTGGTCGATGCGCTTGCGACCACGCAGCGCCTGCTCGACGGGGGCCAGCCGCGGGCGCCCGCGGTGCCGTACGTGCTGCGGCCGCCGCGGCCGGGCGACATGGGATGGATCGTGCACCGGCACGGCGCGCTATACGCAGAGGAGTACGGCTGGGACGAGACCTTCGAAGCGCTCGTGGCCGAGATCGTCGCCGGCTTCGTCCGTTCCTTCGATCCGAGGCGCGAGCGCTGCTGGATCGCCGAGCGCGAGGGCGCCGTGGCCGGATCGGTATTCCTCGTGCGCGAGTCCGAGCGCGTCGGCAAGCTGCGCCTTCTCTACGTCGAGCCCGGCGCGCGCGGCCTGGGCATCGGGCGCCGCCTGGTCGACGAGTGCATCCGGCAGGCGCGCCATTTCGGCTACTCCCGCCTCACGCTCTGGACCAACGACGTACTGGTCTCGGCGCGCCGCATCTACGAGGCGGCCGGCTTCCGGCTGATCGCGCAGGAGCGTCACCACAGCTTCGGCCACGACCTGGTCGGACAGAACTGGGACCTGGAGTTGTGAACCCTG
>CAZEIW010000173.1:0-52258 GCA_964512305.1 uncultured Burkholderiaceae bacterium
CGTGCGCGCGGCCGTGGAGATCGCCGACCGCGCGTTCGTGCTCGACGACGGCCGCATCGTCTTCGACGGTCCGGCGGCCGAGTTCGCGCGGGACGAGGCGAGGGTGCGGGCGTTGGCCGGCGCGAGCGCGGAGCAGTGGTCGGCCGCGAGCTGAGCGTCGCGGCGACTTGAGCATGCCGCGTCGCGACCCGGATGACCAGCGCCTTTGCGAGATGCGGCCCGTAGGGTCATCCCCGGGCTCGTCCCGGGGATCCGCGTCGGTGCGAACTCGAAGCGCTTCGTCTTGCACCGACGTGGATGGCCGGGACAAGCCCGGCCATGACGTGCTATTGGCGTTGCTCTGAATCAATGTCATCTTCGGGCTCGTCCCCTTCAAGTTAGCGCTTATGTTGGGGCTTGTCCCGGGGATCCACGTCGGTGTGAGGCTGAAGCGCTTCGTTTCGCGCCGACGTGGATGGCCGGGACAAGCCCGGCCATGACGAAGTTACCGGCAACCAAATATGCGGCGTCATCCCCCCGCGGCGGCAGCAGGCGTCATCCTCGGGCAGCGCCAGCAGGCGTCATCTCCGGGCTTGTCCCCGGGATCCACGTCGGAGTGGGGCTGAAGCGCTTCGTTTCGGGCCGACCCCCGTGTCAAGCCCCTTGGGGCTTGTCCCGCGGATCCACGTCGGAATGTGCTTGCGAGCGCCTCGCGTCGCGCCGAGGACGTCAGCAGGTGGCGTCGCGGTTCGGTAGATAATCGTTCCGTCGCATCACGGGTGACCTCCATGGCCGCTACCTCGAACCACGTCCAGCCCGGCTCGCCAGCGCCCGAGTTCGACCTGCCGGACGCCGGCGGGCGACGCCACCGCCTTCTCGACGAGCGCGGGAAGGCGGGTACCCTGGTCGCGTTCATCTGCAACCACTGCCCGTACGTGCTCCATATGCGCGATGCGCTGGCTGCGTACGCGGTCGAGCTCGCGCCGCGCGGCGTCAGGGTGTTCGCGATCAATCCGAACGATCCGGTCGCCTATCCGGAGGAGACGGCGCAGAAGATCGCCGAAGTCGCGCGCCGCTTCACGTTCCCGTACCTGATCGACGAGGAGCAGAAGGTCGCCGCCGTCTACGACGCGGTGTGCACGCCCGACCTCTACCTGTACGACGGCGGACTCAAGCTGTACTACCACGGCCAGTTCGACGACACTCGACCGGGCGGTGCGCCGGCGAGCGGGCGCGATCTGCGCCGGGCGACCGAGCTTTTGCTGGCGGGCAAACCGGCGCCGGCGCCGCAGGCGCCATCGATCGGGTGCAGCATCAAGTGGAAGCCCGGCCGGGCACCGGCGGGGCACTAAGGACGATTCACCATGATTCTCGAGCTGGCAGATATCCGCATCCGCCCCGGTGAGCAGCACGGATTCGACACCGCGATCCGGCGCGGCGTCGAATCCGTGATCGCGCGCGCCAAGGGCTTCAGGGGCTACAAGATCAACAAGGGCGTCGAGTCGCCGGAGCGCTACCTGCTGATGATCTTCTGGGAAACGCTGGAGAACCATACGGTCGATTTCCGCGGATCGCCGGCGTTCGCCGAATGGCGGGCGATCGTCGGGCCGTATTTCGCGAGCCCGCCCGTGGTCGAGCACTTCTCGCTGCTCGCGAAGTCGGCCTGAGTTTGGCGGCGCTCGAGGCGTTCACCGTCTCGGCGACCGCGGTTGCGGTCGGCGAAGTCGGCGACAAGACACAACTGCTGGCGCTGATGCTGGCGGCCCGCTTCCGGCGGCCGCTCCCCATCATCGCCGGCATCCTGGTCGCGACGCTGGCGAATCACACGCTGGCGGCACTCGTCGGCACCTGGATCCGCCAGTCCGTCGACGTTCGGTACCTGCGTTGGGCGTTGGGCGCGTCGTTCCTCGCCGTCGCGCTGTGGGCGCTCAGGCCCGACCGGCTCGACCGCACCGAGGTGGAGCCGGTCGGCCATGCCGGCGTATTCCTGGTCACGGCCGGTACGTTCTTTCTGGCCGAGATCGGCGACAAGACGCAGCTCGCCACGATGATGCTGGCGGCGCGCTACCCGTCCCTGCTCGCGGTCGTCGGTGGAACCACGCTGGGCATGCTGGCAGCCGACATCCCGGCAGTCCTCCTCGGGCAGAGCGCCTCCGGCAGGGTTCCGTTGCGGCTCGTTCGCTGGATCGCGGCGGCGCTGTTCGCCGCGCTCGGCATCGCGACGCTGGCCGGATTCGGGCCGGGTTAAGTCGTTGCGATGGTAACGAGCCCGGCGGCGGTCGGGCTGCGCGGCACGGAGCCCTCAAGCGGCGGGCGAAATGGAATCGTCGCGTCGCCGTCGCATCATCCGGCGGACATAGCCGAATCGGGCGATCATGCTGCGTTGCAGCTAAGGAGCCTTTAATGCGTCGCGCGGAAGATCCCGGCGTCGGAGTCGAGATCTGACTTCCTCTGTCCTCACTGAGAAAGGTCCGCGATGAAACAAGCCTTGCTGGTCGGTCATGCGCTGGTTTGCTCGGCCTCGGCACTGGCGGCGGGAGCGCCAGAGCCTTCGATGAAGTTCCTGGCCGCGCCGGCGGTGGAGCGGTCCGGGATCCCGCACCGCGAAGTGCTGCAGTACCGCGGTCGTGACACGCTGACGGTCGTGATCCAGGAGCCCGCAGCCTGCGGGGACCGCCCGGTGCAGCCGTCGCTCGGCCTGAAAGAGGGCACGCTGCTGCTGCGCTATCGGATCGAGGGCGGCTCCGACGCGTCGGCGGCGCGCGCCTGCGCCGCGACGGCGATCTTCGCGCTGAGAAACCTGCCTCGGGAGGACCTGAAGGTCGTTGCCGAAGCGCAGCGGGCGCCCGTGGCCACGGCCGTCGCATCCGCTTCGGCCCCAGCCCCGTCGATGAAGTTCCTGTCGGTTCCGGCGTCGGTCGCCCCCGAGGCGCATGCCGGGGTGTTCGAATACCGCCTCGGCGGCGCGCTGACGGTCGTCGTGCGCGAACGCGCCGACTGCGGCCGGCGCCCGTCCGATCCCACGTTCCGGGTCGCCGACGGGGCGCTGCGCCTCGGCTACAACCTGCCGGAGACGAGCGTGATGACAAGCGGTGCGCCGTGCCTGGCCACGGCCGTCTTCACGTTCAAGAACCTCCCCGAGCAGCGCCTGCACGTGCTCGCCGACGCTCACCGGACGCCGACTCTGGTCGCCACGTCCGGCGACGGCGCCGGCGGCGCCAGCATGAAGTTCATGGCGGTGCCGGCGGCGGTCGACGGCGGTTCGGGGGTACGCGAAGTGCTCGAGCATCGCTCGAACGACACGCTCACGGTCGTGATCCGCGACCGCGCCGAATGCGGGCGCCGGCCGGCGGATCCTTCGTTCGACGTCGTCGACGGCAAGCTGCTGCTGCGCTACAACGTTCCGACCGGCGACGCCGGGGCCCAGCCGGCCTGCCGTTCGACCGCGATCTTCACGCTCAAGCATCTGCCCGAGGGTCGCCTTCAGGTGGTCGCGGTGGCGAACCCGCAGCCGGTGACCGAGGCCGCGCTCGGAGGCGGACGGATGCGCGGCCCGAAGCTGCGCACGGCAGCGGCGAAGGCGAGGCGGTTGGCCTGACGGTTCGGAGGGGGGGCAGGGGACCTACCGCCGACGGTCCTGCGCGCCCCCAGTGCCTTGCGGCCACGGCAGCCGCTGCTTTTGCGCTTCCTGGTGCCACCGCCTTTCCTCTTCGTGGATATAGCGCTGGGTGGTCCGCCGGTCCGAGTGGCGCGCATCCTTCTGCACATAGCGCTCCTCGATGCCGCTGTCGACCTTGGCGGTGATGCCCGTGTGACGGCCCCAGTGGGCGGAAGCGGCGCGCAGCTTCTCGGCCTTGTGAAGCGAGGTTTCGGGCAGGAGATCCGCGGCCTGGGAGAAGAGCCGCTTCAGGATCTGGTTCAGGCGGCGCGCGGTGATCGGGCGGCGGCCGCGCAGCGAGACCAGCAGCGGGGTCGAGTCGTGGCGATCGGGCACGGCGGACAGGCCGAGGTGCTTGCGGTAGCGCACCAGGGCCTGCAGCATGTCGTCGGGGACCGGCACCTTGGCCTGCTTGGCCCCCTTGCCGGTCACGTGCCACCACCACAGCCCACGCTCCTCGCGAAAGCTGTTCATCCGGTGGCTTTCGAGCTCGCCCGCGCGTGGCGCGAGCATGTAAAGCAGCGCGCAGACGAACCGCGCGCGCTCGTACTCGTCGAGCTGCTGCTCGCTTTTGCGCGGCATCCGCTCGACCGCACGCGCGACCGCCGACCACATCTCGGCGTCCAGAAAACGCTCGATCGTCTGCACGTCCTCGGTCTGCACGCCGGGGCGTTTCGCAGCGCCGGGCTCGCCCTCGGCGCCGGCGGCGAGCTTGCGGCGGCGCTGCCGGATGAGGCCGAGCGGGTTGCCGGCGAGGTACCCGGCATCGACGAGGTAGCGCATCAAGGAGTTGATCGCGGCCATCGCGGTCAACACCGCGGAATCGCTCAGCGGACCCACGAATGGACGCCAGTCCGGCGACCTGCGATCGGCCTTGGGTCCACACCACAGCGCAGCCGGCTGCGGGTCGGCGAGGAAGTTCAGATATCCCTCGAAATCCTGGCGGCTGAGGCTCGACAGGGGCTTGGTGCACTCGCGGACCGCCCAGAGCACCAGCCGCTCGCACTCGCGCTGGTAGATGCGGAAGGTGCCGGGCGAGCGATCGTATTCGGACAGAAAGCACGCGATCGCTTCAAGGTCATCACTTGCAGAGATTTGCAGCTTCGAACGGTCGGCGCGATTGACGCCGTGTCTGCCCGAGAGCGCATCGGGCAGGGCCGCCTCCTTCAGCGGACGGATCGGCTGCGGCGGGCTCGCGGCAGCGCGCCGCGAGGACCGTGCTCGGCCCGCGGGACGGATCGCCATTGCCAAGTGCTCCCGGTTGACGTCGCCGCGATGGGCGCG
The DNA here is from genome assembly GCA_964512305.1 of uncultured Burkholderiaceae bacterium. Classification (GTDB taxonomy): domain Bacteria; phylum Pseudomonadota; class Gammaproteobacteria; order Burkholderiales; family Burkholderiaceae_F; genus CAZEIW01. Next base: position 4,922 of record CAZEIW010000173.1, read on the forward strand.
CGGATGCAGTTGTAGGAAGGCCGGAAGTCGCGCGAGCGACGCGGATTGTTCTTGACAGGGAACATATTCCAAAACCTACACTTCGACAAACGAGATCGTCCGCGGCGTGCAACGCGGAGCGCCGCGGGTCCCTTAAAAGGAGGAAGCCCCCGAACTTGCTTCGCGTCGTCGCGTGGCCGATGATGCCCGATGCCGTGAACCGGGAATCAGAAGGCATAAGGGGCTCGCCAAGGGCCCACGGTCTGGAGACAGGAGACAGCGATGGACATGAATCGAAGGCAGTTCTTCCGGGTGAGCGCGGCGGGGCTCGCCGGCTCGAGCCTGGCGGCACTCGGTTTCTCGCCGACCGCGGTCCTGGCGGAGACGCGCAACTTCAAGCTCGCGCGCACCACCGAGACCCGCAACACCTGTCCATACTGCGCGGTCGGGTGCGGCGTCATCATGTACGGCCTCGGCGATCGCGCCAAGAACGTCAGCACGTCGATCATCCATATCGAGGGCGATCCGGATCACCCGGTCAACCGCGGCACGCTGTGCCCGAAGGGCGCGGGCCTGCTCGATTTCGTCCACAGCCCGAACCGGCTGACCGCGCCCGAAGTGCGTGAACCCGGGTCGAGCGAGTGGAAGCGCATCTCCTGGGACGACGCGCTGATGCGCATCGCCAAGCTGATGAAGGCGGACCGCGACGCGAATTTCATCGCGAAGAACGCGGCCGGCCAGACGGTCAACCGATGGCTCAGCACGGGGATGCTGGCGGCGTCGGCGTCATCGAACGAAACCGGCTACCTCACGCACAAGGTGATGCGCAGCCTGGGGATGCTCGTCTTCGACAACCAGGCGCGTGTCTGACACGGCCCGACGGTGGCCAGTCTGGCCCCGACGTTCGGCCGCGGCGCGATGACCAACCACTGGGTTGACATCAAGAACGCCGACATCGTCCTGATCATGGGCGGCAACGCCGCCGAGGCCCACCCCTGCGGCTTCAAGTGGGTGATCGAGGCCAAGCAGCACAACAAGGCGCGCCTGATCGTGGTCGACCCGCGCTTCACGCGCTCGGCCGCGATGGCCGACGAATACGCGCCGCTGCGCGCGGGGACCGACATCGCCTTCCTCGGCGGCGTGATCAACTACCTGCTCGGCAACGACAAGCTGCAGCACGACTACGTGCGCCACTACACGAACGCGCCGTTCATCGTCGGCGAGGACTACAAGTTCGACGACGGGCTCTTCTCCGGATACGACGCGGAGAAGCATCGCTACGACCCGTCGAGCTGGGGCTACGAGCTGGACGCGAAGGGTTACGCCAAGGTCGACGAGACGATGCAGCACCCGCGCTGCGTGCTGCAGATCCTGAAGCAGCACTATGCGCGCTACACGCCGGACATGGTGGCCAAGGTCTGCGGCACGCCGAAGGAGCGCTTCCTGAAGGTGTGCGAGATGATCGCGTCGACGGCCACCCCGACGCGCGCGATGACGATCATGTACGCGCTCGGCTGGACCCAGCACAGCACCGGCACCGAGATGATCCGTACGGCCGCCATCGTCCAGTTGCTGCTGGGCAACATCGGCATCCCGGGCGGCGGCATGAACGCGCTGCGCGGCCACAGCAACATCCAGGGCCTGACCGACCTCGGCCTGCTCTCGAACCTGCTGCCGGGCTACCTGACGCTTGCGAGCGACTCGCAGCAGCGGCTGGACGACTACCTGAAGCCGCGCGCGCTCAAGCCGCTGCGGCCGGGGCAGATGAGCTACTGGCAGAACTACCCGAAGTTCTTCGTCAGCCTGCAGAAGGCGTGGTGGGGTGCCGCCGCCACGGCTGAGAACGAGTGGGCATTCGACTACCTGCCGAAGCTCGACAAGGGCTATGACATCCTGCAGGCGTTCGAGCTGATGTCGCAGGGCAAGATGAACGGGTACATCTGCCAGGGCTTCAATCCGGTCGGGTCGTTCCCGAACAAGGCCAAGATCATCGCCGGCCTGTCCAAGCTCAAGTTCCTGGTGTCCATCGATCCGCTGCGGACCGAGACGGCCGAATTCTGGGTCAACCACGGCGAATACAACGACGTGAAGACGGCGGACATCCAGACCACCGTGTTCCGCCTGCCGTCGACCTGCTTCGCTGAAGAGGAGGGTTCGCTGACCAACTCGGGCCGCTGGCTGCAGTGGCACTGGAAGGGCGCCGAGCCGCCGGGCGAAAGCCGCGGCGATATCGAAATCATCGCGGGCCTGTTCGCGCGCCTTCGGTCGCTGTACAAGACCGAAGGCGGCGCGTTCCCCGACCCGATCGTCAACCTGACCTGGCCGTACAAGATCCCCGACCGACCCGGCCCCGACGAACTGGCGATGGAATACAACGGCAAGGCGCTGGCCGACGTCGTCGATCCGAAGGACAAGAGCAAGGTCCTCGCCAAGGCCGGCGAGCAGCTGGCCGGGTTCGGCCTGTTGCGCGACGACGGGACGACCGCGAGCGGCTGCTGGATCTACTCCGGCGCATGGACGCAGGCCGGCAACCAGATGGCCAGGCGCGACAACTCCGACCCGTTCGGCATCGGGCAGACATTGAATTGGGCGTGGTCCTGGCCGGCCAACCGCCGCATCCTGTACAACCGCGCCTCGGCGGACCCGTCCGGCAAGCCGTGGGATCCGCGCCGGCGGCTCGTCGCGTGGAACGGCAAGGCCTGGGCCGGCGCCGATGTTCCCGACATGCGTCCGGACGCCGCGCCCGACGAGGACGTCGGTCCGTTCATCATGACCTCCGAGGGCGTCGCGCGCCTGTTCGCGCCGACCGGACTCGTCGACGGGCCGCTGCCGGAGCACTACGAACCGCTCGAATCGCCGCTGGCGAACAACCCGATGCATCCCAACAACGACAAGGCGCGCGCCAACCCGGCCGCGCGCGTGTTCAAGGGCGACCGCGAGCAGTTCGGCACCGCGAAGGAGTACCCGTATGCGGCGACCAGCTACCGGCTGACCGAGCACTTCCACTACTGGACCAAGAACGTGCTCACCTCGGCCATCATCCAGCCGCAGCAGTTCGTCGAGATCGGGGTCGAACTCGCCAGGGAGAAGGGAATCGCGGACGGCGACTGGGTCAGGGTCAGCAGCAAGCGGGGCCAGTTGAAGGCGGTCGCGGTGGTGACTCCGCGCATCGCATCGCTGGACTGCGACGGCGGGAAGGTGCACACCGTCGGGCTGCCGAACCACTGGGGCTTCGTCGGCCTGGCGAAGCAGGGTTACCTCGTCAACACCCTGACGCCGTTCGTCGGCGACGCGAACACGCAGACGCCCGAGTACAAGGCCTTCATCGTCAACATCGAGAAAGCCTGAGGGGGCCGCCATGTCATCGCTGCAATCGCTCGATATCGCGGCCCGCTCCGCCACCACGACGCCGTCGCCGTCGGTTCGCCGCAGCACCGAGGTCGCGAAGCTGATCGACGTCACGAGCTGCATCGGCTGCAAGGCGTGCCAGGTCGCCTGCATGCAGTGGAACGACCTGCGCGACGAGGTCGGCGACAACGTGGGCACCTATGACAACCCGCGCGACCTGACCCCGGCGTCCTGGACCGTGATGCGCTTCTCCGAGGTTCAAACGGAGCCGAGCCGGCTCGAGTGGCTGATCCGCAAGGACGGCTGCATGCATTGCGAGGATCCCGGCTGCCTGAAGGCGTGCCCGTCGCCTGGCGCGATCGTCAAGTACGCCAACGGCATCGTCGACTTCATCGAGGAGAACTGCATCGGCTGCGGCTCGTGCGTGACGGGCTGCCCGTTCAACGTGCCGCGGATCTCGAAGAAGGACAGCAAGGCGTACAAGTGCACGCTGTGCTCGGATCGCGTCGCGGTCGGGCTCGAGCCGGCGTGCGTGAAGACGTGCCCGACCGGCGCGATCCGGTTCGGCACCAAGGACGACATGAAGGCGTTCGCCGCCGAGCGCGTCGCGGACCTGAAGGAGCGCGGTTACGGGGGAGCCGGACTGTACGACCCGGCCGGCGTCGGCGGGACGCACGTGATGTACGTGCTGCAGCACGCCGACAAGCCCGAGCTTTACGACGGGCTTCCGGCCGATCCGAAGATCAGTCCGATGGTGGCGATCTGGAAGGGCGTGATGAAGCCGATCAGCATGCTCGCGATGATCGGCGCCGTCGCGGGCGGCTTCTTCCACTACATGAAGGTCGGGCCGGTGGAAGAGCCCGAAGAAGAAGAGAAGGCCGGCTAGGAGGCTCGCGATGACGACGAAAACGATCGAGCGGTACTCCGACGCGGACCGGATGAACCACTGGGCGCTCGCGATCCTGTTCTTCTGCGCCGCGCTGTCCGGGCTGTCGATGTTCCATCCTTCGCTGTTCTTCCTGGCGGCGCTGTTCGGTGGCGGCCCGTGGACCCGGATCCTGCATCCGTTCATCGGCGTGCTCGTGTTCCTGAGCTTCGCCGGCATGTACTTGCGGCTGTGGCGCGACAACCGCTGGAACGACCGCGACAGCGCGTGGATGGGGCGCGCGAAGGCGTTCTTTGCCGGGCGCCCGTCGGAAATGCCGCCGGCTGACCGCTACAACGCCGGCCAGAAGATCATTTTCTGGTGGATGGTGCTGTGCATCGTCGTCCTGCTGGTGACCGGGGTCGTGTTCTGGCGGCCGTATTTCGCGACCTCGTTCCCGATCGGCCTCGTGCGGCTGGCCACCCTGCTGCATTCGCTGGCGGCGGTGCTGCTCGTCATAGGCGTGATCGTCCACATCTACGCCGCGATCTGGGTCAAGGGCACGACGCGCGCGATGACGCGCGGGCGCGTGACCGAAGCGTGGGCCAGGCATCACCATCCGCTGTGGTACGCCCGCATCACCCGCGGCAAACCGTGAGATCGCGGCGTTGAGCGGTGAGACGGCGGCGCGCCTGCTGAGCCCGGAGCAGATTGCGGTCGGGGCGGGCGAGCAGACGCCGTTCCTGCGGCTGCCGGATCCGCAGTCGGTGTTCGCGCAGCGCGAGCTCCGGTTGCGCGCGCTTGCAGCCGGCCATCCGATGCGCGACTACCTGCTGCTGGTCGCGGAGATCGCGCTCGCACAGCATCGTTCGATGGCAGGTCCGCCGCCCGGGGACCTTCCCGACCGGGCTTCGATGGACGACGCGGCGCGACGATCGGATCCGCCGCTGGCGGCGGCACGCTGGCATCGGGGCCCGGCCTGGCGGCGCGCGCTGCGCGCGCTGCTCGGAACGCTCGGCGAACGCCTGCCGGAGGGCGACGCGCGGGGTTCCGTGCTCCGGCTCGCGGCGCAGCCCGACGAGTTCCTCGAGGCGCAGGCCGATCGCCTCCTGTCCGGCATCAGCGTCGGGCTCGATCCGGCGTTCGCGCCGCTGATCGGCGCCGCCCTGCAGGCGCATTGGACCAGCCTGGTGGCCGCGACCGCGGAGGAGCACGGCGGCGACGCCTTCGGCCGGACGCGATCGAACACGCGCTGTCCCTGCTGCGGCTTCCTGCCGACCGCCAGCATCGTGCACATCGGCGCCCGCGAGGCCGGCTACCGCTACCTGCATTGCGCGCTGTGCTCGACGCAATGGCACATGGTCCGGATCAAGTGCGCGCATTGCGAAGGCACCAAGGGCATACACTACGAGGCGCTGGATCGTACCGGCCAGGCCACCGCGCCGGGCGCCCGGTCCGCGGCGGCGGTCAGGGCGGAATGCTGCGACGTGTGCGGTCATTACTTGAAGATCCTGTACAAAGAGCACGATCACGAGGTCGAACCCGTCGCCGATGACCTGGCGACGGTCGCGCTCGACCTGCTGGTCGGCGAAACGGGCAAGACCCCCGCCGGGGTCAATCTGATGCTCCTCTACGGCGATCCGGGGGACGGCTGATGGCGGCGCCGCTCGAGTCCATCGTGCATGGCTCGAAGGCATCCCTCCAGCAACTGCCTTCGATCGATCGCCTTTTGCGCCTGCCAGAGGTGCAGGCGCTCGTTGAACGCCATGGGCACACGCTGGTCGCCGGCGAAGCGCGCAGCCTGACCGATGCGCTGCGCGAGCGGGCCGCGGATGGCACCCTGCCTTCGGCCGAGCTCGAACCCTCCGCGCTGGCCGCGGCGCTCGACGGGCGCTGCGCGCGCGCGCTCGCGCCGCGGCTGCGCGGGGTGATCAACCTGACCGGCACGGTGATCCATACCAACCTCGGCCGCGCGCTGCTGGCCGAGGAGGCCGTGGCCGAGGTGGTCGCGGCGATGGCGGCGCCGAACAACCTGGAATTCGATCTCGGCAAAGGGGCGCGTGGCGACCGCGACGCGCTGGTCGAGGACCTGCTGTGCGAGCTCACCGGCGCCGAGGCCGCGACGGTGGTCAACAACAACGCCGCCGCGGTGCTGCTGACGATCGCCGCGCTGGCACGGGGGCGGGAGGTCGTGGTATCGCGCGGCGAGCTGGTCGAGATCGGCGGCGCGTTCAGGATGCCGGACGTGATGCAGGCCGCCGGCGCGCGGCTGGTCGAGGTCGGAACGACCAACCGCACGCACCTCGCCGATTACGTGCAGGCGATCGGCCCGCGCACCGGTCTGGTCATGAAGGTGCATCAGAGCAACTACGCGATGAGCGGGTTCACGGCCTGCGTCGGGGAAGCGGAGCTGGCGCCCGCGGCGCGCGCGGCCGGCGTGCCGCTGGCGAGCGATCTGGGCAGCGGATCGCTGATCGACCTGTCGGCGCACGGCCTTCCGCGCGAGCCGGTCGTGCGCGAGATGGTGGCCGCCGGTTGCGACGTCGTGACGTTTTCCGGCGACAAGCTGCTGGGCGGTCCGCAGGCCGGCCTGATCGTTGGCCGGCGCGCCGCCGTCGACCGGATCCGCCGCTTTCCGCTCAAGCGCGCGCTGCGGGTGTCGAAGCTGCCGCTGGCGGCGCTCGATGCGACGCTGCGGCTTTACCGCTGCCCCGAGAAGCTCGCGCAGCGGCTGCCGACGCTGCGCCTGCTGTGCCGGCCGTGCGCCGAGATCGAGGCCACCGCGCGACAGTTGGAGGATGCGGTGCGCTCGGCGCTGGCCCCGCGCTATGCCGTCGAGGTCGTGACAATGGCGAGCCAGATCGGCTCGGGCTCGCTGCCGGTGGACCGGCTCCCCTCCGCGGGGCTGCGCATCAGGCCCGCCGGCTTGCGCCGGGGCCTGGGGACGGCGCTCAATCGACTGGCGGTGGCCCTGCGCGGCCTGCCGGAGCCGGTGCTCGGACGGATTGCCGACGACGCGCTGCTGCTCGACTTTCGCTGCCTCGAGGATCCGGCCGCGCTGGCGCGGCAGCTGCCGGCGCTCGCGCAGGCGCTGCGATCATGATCGTCGGTACCGCCGGCCACATCGATCACGGCAAGACGACGCTGGTGCGGGCGCTGACCGGCGTCGATACCGATCGCCTGCCCGAGGAGAAGCGGCGGGGCATCTCGATCGAGCTCGGCTACGCGTTCCTGCCGACGCCCGAAGGCAGCGTGATCGGCTTCATCGACGTGCCGGGCCATGAGCGGCTCGTCCACACGATGCTGGCGGGGGCGACCGGGATCGATGCCGTGATGCTGCTGGTCGCGGCCGACGACGGGGTGATGCCCCAGACACGCGAGCACCTCGCGATCGTGTCGATGCTCCGGATCGGGCGCGGCGCGGTAGTCGTCACGAAGTGCGACCGCGCCGACGCCGCGCGGGTCGAACAGGTCAGGTTGCAGATCGCCGCGGAGGTGCGGGGGACGCCGCTCGCCGACGGGCCGGTGTTCTTCGCCGCCGCTCCGCGCGGGGAGGGGATCGATGCCGTGCGCGGCTGGCTGTTCGATCTCGCGGCGCGGGGAGCCGGTGACGGCGCGCAGGAGAGCCCCACGGCAAAGGCCTTCCGGCTCGCAGTCGACCGCGTCTTCACGCTCACCGGGATCGGCACGGTCGTGACAGGCAGCGTGCACTCCGGCGCGATTCGCAGCGGCGAGGAAGTGGCGGTCGTGCCTGGTGGCCCGACCGTACGGGTGCGCGGCGTGCACGCGCAGAGTCGCGCCGTCGACGCCGCGCATGCCGGGCAGCGCTGCGCGCTGAACCTGGCCGGCATCGAGACCGGCGCGATCTCGCGCGGCGACTGGATATGCGACCCCTCGGTGGCGCTGGCGACCGACAGGATCGACGTCGAGCTCGAGGTGTGGCCGGGTTCCGATCTGTCCGTCGATGCCGGCACGCGGGTGCACGCGCACCTCGGCGCGGCCGACGTGGTGGCGCGCGTGGTGCCGCTCGGCGCGGCACGGCTGGCGCCCGGGACGAAGGGATTCGCGCAACTGGTCCTGCAACGCCCGCTCGGCGCCTGGCAGGGCGACCGGATGATTTTGCGTGATGCGGCCGCGACACGGACGATCGCCGGCGGGAGGGTGCTCGATCCGTATGCGCCGGCGCGCTACCGGAAGACGCCGGAGCGGCTGGCCATGCTTGCGGGCCATGCCGCGCTGGCAGACGGCGGCGAAGCCGGCGCGCTGCTGGAGGGCGCGGCATACGGCGTCGACCTGAGCAGACTGTGCCGCGCGGGCGCGCTGAAAGCGGACGCCGGCCGGATCGCGGGCGGAGCGGTTGTGCTGGGCGGAACCACCGGCGGCGGCGATCCGCTGTGGGCCCTGTCGGCGGAGCGGTGGGCCGGCTTGCGGGAGTCGCTTGCCGGTGCGCTGGCCGAATTGCACCGGCGCGAGCCGGAGTCGATCGGCGCCGATGCGGCACGCTTGCGGCGACTGGCCGCGCCGCGCGCCGATCCGGGGTTGGTCGATCGCGCGATCGAGCGGATGCTGGCCGACGGCAGCCTGGCGCGGCATGGCGGTTTCCTGCGCCTGCCGGAGCACGCACAGCGCCTGTCGGCGCAGCAGCAACGGCTCGCCGAGCGCCTGCTGCCGCTGCTGGAGGCGGGTGGTTTCGACCCGCCGTGGGTGCGCGATCTCGCGCGCGACGTCGGCCAACCCGAGGCGCTCGTACGCGCGACGCTGGCCGCTCAGGCCCGCGGCGGCGACGTGTTCCAGGTCGTCAAGGACCTTTATTACCACGTCCGCGCTGTCGAACGCCTGGCTGCCATCGTGCGGTCGATCGCCGGCGCCGAGCCGGAGGTCCGCGCGGGGGCGTTTCGCGACGCCACCGGGCTGGGGCGCAAGCGCGCGATCCAGATCCTCGAATTCTTCGACCGGGTGGGTCTGCTGCGCCGGGTCCGCGACAGCCACATGATCCGGCCGGGGAGCAGCCTGTTTGCGGACGACCGGCCCGGCAGCTAGACGCGGAGGGGCAACGTCCCCGGTGGGACGGCTGGACTTCAAATCCAGTGGGTGGCGCCACGCGCCGCCGGGTGGGTCCGACTCCCATGCCCCTCCGCCCTTGAGGATGCAGCCCAAGGAGATCCCTCGTGAACGAGGCTGTCGAACCCGGGCAGTCGAGCGCCTTCTCGGTTCGGACGATCACGGCCGACGACACGGAACACGTGGCGACCGTCGCGGAGCGCATGCGGGCGACGCTCGTCGAGGTGCTCGGCGACCGCGGTTCGGGCATGTACCGGCTCGAGTGGCTGGTCGATCGCGTCTTGTGGCACCTCGACGGCAAGGCGTGCGACGGAGAGATATTCTCGGCATTCGATGCCCGCGGCGCCATGATCGGGCACACGATCGTGCGCGTCGAGGCGGACGCCTCTTGCGGCAGTTTCGGGTTGGTCTCGACCACCTATGTGCTGCCGGGTTGGCGGCGCCGGGGCGTTGCACGTGCTCTGCTCGATGCAGCGGAGGATTGGTTCCTCGCACGCGGGTTGAGGCGATTCTCGACCGACACGTCGGAAGCCAACGTTGCGCTGATCCGCCTGTTCGAATCGCGCGGCTACGCCATCTCCTATCGGTCGAAGGAAAAGGAAATGGTCAGGCTCAGCAAGGCGCTCTGACCGGGAGCAAACCGCATGGAACTGAAGCACCTGCACCTGCACGTACGCGACTGCGCAGCGTCCGAGGCCTTCTACGGCCGGTGCTTCGGCCTGTCGGTTGCCCGCCGTGGCGCCGACTGACGCAGCCGGCACCGGGTCGGCGCGTAAATCGCGCGGCAATCCGCGGCGGCGATACGATTCGGCATGAAGCTCCACATTGCCGACTTCAGAGCAGCCGATGCCGACCCGCTCGTGCGGATGTGGCGCGCCAGCTTCGAGCACGGTGTCGGGATCGTCGACCCTCACCCGATCGAGGATCAGATCGCCTATCTGCAGCGACAGCTGGTTCCCTCGTTCCGGCTTCGAGTCGCGTGGGAGGAGTCCACGATCGTCGGATTCCTCGCCTCGAATCCCGAATCCATCGCGCAGTTGTACGTCCGCGTCGGGTGCATGGACCGGGGAATCGGTTCGCGGCTGCTGGAACTGGCCAAGTCGGAGTCGACGGACAGCCTCTGGCTGTTCACCTTCCAAAGGAATGCGCACGCATGCCGCTTCTATGAGCGACGCGGCTTCGTGGCGATCGAACGGGGTTTCGAGCCGATGTGGCAGCTGCCCGACGTGAAGTATCGCTGGGTCAAGTCGACGGCATCTCGAGGGCCTGCGCGATCTGAGCCCGCGCCGCATCGCGCAGCGTGACGGCCGCGGCGAAGGGCTCCGCGTCTTCGGCGCCGGGCGCGATCGGGGTGCCGATCTCGATCTGGATCGGGCCTCGCCGAAGGCGCCAGGTCTCGTCCGGCAGAATCGCCCGGCTGCCCCGGATGGTGACCGGAACCACAGGCACCCGTGCGCGGGCGGCCGCGAGAAAGCCTCCGAGGCGGAACGGCAGCAGGCCGGGTCGGGCGAAAAACGTGCCCTCGGGAAACACGATCAGCGAGCGGCCGCCAGCGACGGCATCGGCGGTCCGGTTGGCGCCTTCGACGCTGCGCTTGATGTCGACGCGCTCGACGAACTCGACGCCGAGGCGGGCGAGGTAACGGCCGACCAGGAACTGGCCGCGCAGTTCGCGCTTCGCGACGAAGCCGAAGGGGCGCGGCAGGGCGGCCATCAACAGCAGGCCGTCGGTGTAGCTCGCATGGTTGCACACGAGCACGCAGCAATCGTGCTGCAGCAGCCGCTCCAGTCCGCGCACCGACACCGGGATGGCGGTCAGGCGCAGGAACAGGCGGGCACCGGCGCGGCCCAGCGCCCACGCGGCCGCCTGGGTCGTCGTGACCATCGTGAGCAGCCAGACGGATGGCGCCAGCACGACGAAGACCAGTCCTGCGTAGAGCGAAAACAGCGCGCGGCCGGCATCGGCCAATGCCCGCCGCAGCCTGAGGGCCAGCGCGCCGAGCGCCAGCCGGGCGACCTGCGTGCGCGCCCGGGGGACCTTCGCACCGATGCGGCCCTGCTCGTACAGCTTGCGGCAGTCCGAGCGGCGCACCTTGCCGCTCGAGGTCTTCAGCACCGTATGGGGGGGCGCCAGGACGATCTCGTCGGCGGGTTCGCCGATCGCGTCGAGCACCGCCTTCGAGATCGCTTCGCGCAGCAGCACGCTTCTTTCGCCGCTGACGGATCGGGCCTCGGCCAGGACAACCAGCCGCTCCGTGCCGCTCTGCGGATCGGGAATGCCGAAAACCGCCACGCCTCCCTTGCGCACCCCGGCGACCGCGCCCACCGCGTGCTCGATCTCCTGGGGGTACAGGTTGCGTCCGCCGCGGATCACGATGTCCTTGACGCGCCCGGTCAGGTAGAAATCGCCGTCGGCGAGGTACGCCCGATCGCCGGTATCGAGCCAGCCGTCGCGAAACAGGCGCGCGGTGTCCGCAGCGTTGCGGAAATACCCCCGCGTGGCCGATGGACCCCGGAACTCGAGCCTGCCCTCGATCCGCTCGCCGACTTCGCGGCCGTCCTCGTCGACGACCCGCACATCGTGTCCCGCAAGGGGACGGCCGCAGGCGACGAAGCGCAACGCGGTCGCATCGCCATCCGCGGCCGGCTTGGCCCTGCCCGAGCTCGAGAACGCCGCCCGCTCGATGCGGTCGATCACCGGCTCCCGGCCAAGCGGCGGAAACAGCAGGCCCACGCTTGCTTCCGCCAGGCCGTAAACGGGCACGATCGCCTCGGGGCGCAGACCAAAGCTCGCGAACCGCTGCCGGAAACCCGAGAGGGTGTCGGGACCGACGGCCTCGGCGCCGTTCATCGCCACGCGCAGGCTGCTCAGGTCGAGACCCCCGAGCGCCGCGTCGTCGATACGCTTCAGGCACAGCTCGTAGGCGAAGTTGGGGCCGGCCGTGAGCGTGCCGTGGAAGTCGTGGATCGCCCGCAGCCACCGCTCGGGCCGGGCGAGAAACGCCAGCGGCGACATCACCACGAGCGGGCAGCCGACGTACAGCGTGCCGAGAAACGCCCCGATCAGGCCCATGTCGTGATAAAGCGGAAGCCAGCTGACGAACACGTCGCGCGGCGTGGCCCGGATCGCGTCCACGATCGCGCGGATGTTGGCCAGCAGATTGGCGTGCGTCAGCGTCACGCCCTTCGGATTGCCCGTGCTGCCCGAGGTGTACTGGATGAACGCGATATCGCCCGCGCGCACCTCGACCGCCCCGACCGGCCCGCCACCCTGCGCCAGCGATTGCGGCGTGACGACGTGGCGCAGCCCGGGCACGCGCGCCTGCAGGAGGTGCGCAACGGCCATGGCCTCCGCAACGGTGACCAGGGCGGCCGCCTGTGCGCTGGTCAGGATGCCGGTGTGGCGTACCACGTGCTCCTCGAGCTGCGACGCGCGGGCAGGTGGGTAGATCGGCACCGGGACACCGCCGGCGCGGATGATGCCGAGGTAGGTCTGGAAGTACTCGATCGACGTCGGCAGCATGATGGCGACGCACTGGCGCGGCTTGAGCCCGCGACGCTGCAGGCCGGCGGCGATCGCATCGGCGCCCGCCGCGAGCTCGCGGTAGCTCACGGCGCGCTGCCCGCTGTCGGCCAGATGAACGATCTGGACCCGGTCCGGGTGCGCTTCGAGGTGCCAGTGCAGCACTTGCAGAAGCGTGCCCGCCGCGACGGGCACCCCGGCTTCCGGCGACGTGTCCGCCGCCGGCGCCCCGGCAAATCGAAGCGGCGCGGGCGCACCGCCGGAGCGGGCGCGATGCAGCGCGTCGTACAGGTCGCGAACGCTTTCGGCGCTGGCCAGCGTGTCTTCGGGCAGGTCGACGCCGAACGCGCGTTCGGTCCTCAACAACAGCTCCATCCGCGACAGGCTGTCGAGTCCGAGATCGCGGTCGAGCGAGCTCTCGAACGTCACGCCCGATGAGAACCGCGCATTGCCCTGCAGCTCGCGCAGCGTCGACTCGACGACGTCCAGCAAGCGGCGCTCGGTCGTGCCGGCGGCCGGGGTCGTCACGGGAGGAGGGCTTTCACACGCCCATAAAGGTACACGACCATCCTGCCGAGGATCTCGACCCATACGAAGTACAGCCGAAACAGGAAGACGAAGAGGAGGTTCACCATGCAGGCGAACTTGATCCCGTCCCACTCGCCGGCGGAAGACGTGAAGCCCGAGATGAGCGTGATCGCGCCCAGTATCGCGAACAGCGCGGCGGCGCCCCGATTGATCCAGCGCCATTCCCGGTTGGAGAAGGTGAGCGCGGTTCCGAGGATGGCCTTGACCGGGTAACCGAAACCGAGCGGCGGAGCCACGATCGAGATGATCGAAAGCATCCAGTACACGATCGTCGGCTTCCAGAGGACGAGCCCGGCAGGCTCCTCGCCGGGCGTCGAGTACAGTCCGAACCACAGCGCCCACGCTCCCAGGAAGACGTAGCAGACCAGCAACGCCGCGACCGCCGGCTCGACCCGCTGCCGTGGCCGCCAGAGCCAGGAAACGGCGAGGGCCGCGCACAGCAGGAGGGTGAGTTCGGCGGCGTGGATCATTTCGCCCACCAGTAGGTGACGATCAACCCGACGATCCAGAGGATCTCGATGGCCAGCATGTTGCGCACGGACATCGTCTGCGGCGCCATCTGCAGGCTGAACTGCCCCTGCGCCAGCGCCGCCTGAAAGGGCGAGGTGCGCGTCCCTCTCAGCGTTCTCCTTGCCAGCTCGACCGCCCGCGCCGGCGACTCGCGCAGACGCGTCGCGAATCGCGCCCGGCGCTCACGGTGGCTCTCGATGAGGGTCTCGCGCAGGCAGGTGGGGCAGGGCGTGCCGGCGAACTGAACATGCCCCTTCCCGCACAGCGACATGGCTCCGGAGCTCCTGCTCGCGAAGGAGCCCAGAAGGGCGGCCCACTCGTGCGCACAGGCCCTGCCGGCGGCCGAAGGCGCGAAGGAGCGGTCGAACAGCTCGCGAATGCCGTCGGGAAACGTTTCGTGCACGCTTGCCGGCGCAGCGCGAACCGTTCCATGAGGAGACCTTCCGTACGGATACAGGCCGAGCTTGATGCGCCCCGACAGCTCGGTCGGATGATCCTGGCGGCCCGCAGCGATGCCCGCGAAAGGATGAATCCCGTAATTGAGCAGCCTGAAGATGATCGTGGCCAGCGCGAACCGGTCCTGCGCCTCGGGATCGATCACGGCGGTGCCGTGGAATTCGGGTGCGAGGTACTCCGGGGTCACCTGCGGCGCCTCCGAGACGAAGCGCTCCGAACGGAGCGTGAAGCCGTCGCAATCCATGATCGCGACGTAGAGCTCCGACTTGTAGACCTTGAGATTGATGGGCTTGAGGTCGACCACCGCGATGTTCCTGGCGTGCAGGCTGTTGATCAGGGAGGCCAGGTTGCAGCAGACCGTCACGATCTTGCCGAAATCGACTTCGAATCCCTCTTCGGCCGCCTGGCGGCGGGTCAGCAGGTAGTCCAGCTCCATCGTCCGGCCGAAATCGATCTTCTGCATCGCGAAGCCGGCGAAGCGCGACCCCTTCATCGCCAGCGCGACCGGCCAGGCCAGCTGCACGATCCCGTCGCACCCCGAGGGGATGCCCGGCAGCTCCGGCCGGTTGTGGATCATCCATTCGATCTTGCGGGCGTAGCGCGCCATTTGCGACGCCGCCACGGTCGCGTGATAGATCTTCACCACGTGGTCCGGCCTATCTTCGAGCGCGAAGACCTCGCCGGATCCGCCAGACTTGCCGATCGCCGTGAGCCTGGCCCGCTCGGAACCGCCCCCGGGCCAGACAAGCCCCACGGAGTCTTGCAACGGGCGGCTGCGCGGAACCATCGAGAGGCGTGCTGGCGGCGGGCTTCAGCTTGCCAGGGCCAGCAGCAGGGCCTTGTCGTCCGAAGTGATGTCGAGCGTCTTTTCGTGTTCCAGCACGTTTCTCAAGGCCTGATTCCCGTCGTGCTCCGTTGCGTTCCTCAGGAAGGCGACGATCGGCTCGATAAAGGGTCCATAGAACCCGTTCCTCATCCGGTTGACTGCGAACGGCGACGTTCCGTCGCTCATCAGGCCGATCAGGCACCCGCGCCGGACCTCGCTGATCGGCGTCACCCGGAAATGATCGCTCCAGCTCTCATCGGTGATGAAGAAGGTCTCGTCGGCGTACTCGCCATTTTCCGGGCGCGAGAGCACGGACTCGCCGGCGTCCGTCACGCAGATCGCAAACCCGTCGCCGACGTGGAAGAAGCAGCCGCCGTCCCTGGAGCCGATGCATCCGACCAGCGTGCAGGCGAAGTCTCCGAGTGCGAGCTGACGGGAAAGGGCGATCTCGCCGATCCGTGCGCGGGCCTCTCCAATCACGGCAAGCAGCCGCTCGCGCCGGTCCGGCACGGCGTCCATCGCGAGCCGCCCTGTCCTGATGGACTCCGAGACCAGCTCGGTGACCGTCGTGGCGAACAGCTCCGCACCCAGCCGCCCCTCGCTGGCCGAACCGGCACCGTCGCAGACGACTCCGACGAAAGCGTCGTCGACCACGGTGTGATGCCCGGAATCCTGGCAAGGAAGATCGCGCGACAGATGATGCCTGCCGGCCGCAGACGCGAAGAACACCTTCCACTTCATCGCCGGCCGGATCAGGTCTGCATCTGCGCCCAGCTGTCCACCGGGTTGAGTTGGACCGTGCCTCCGGTCGGAGCCCGGGAAACGGCCCGGATGCTTCGGCTCAGCCAGATGAAGAGCTCCTTGAACCTGAGGCCGCTCAGATTGAGCGCCCCCTTGGCGCTGAACGCGCCGAGGACCGCCCGGTTGGCCTGGGCGCCGATGCCGATGGGCATGACATTGACCTTGTGCGAGGCCTCCGCGGCCTTGCACTCGGCCGCCACCTGCTGCCATTCGTCCGTGGGCTCACCGTCGGACAGCAGCATGACAATAGGGCGCTTGTAGGAGACCCCCGCGCTTCGCATCTGCGCCTTTTCGGACTCGATCTCGTCGAGCGCGCACTTCATCGCGGTGCCCAGCGGCGTCATGCCGCCGGCTTGGAGGCCTGGCGCGGTGAAGTCCATCGCGTCGGTCCAGTCTCCCATCCGCTCGACGTTGTTGTCTCCTCCGAACGAGATGACCAGCACTCTTCCGCAGCGAGCCGTGATCGGGTCGCTCTTCAGTTCGGTCTCGAGCGTCTTCAGGCCTTCATTGAGGAGGTGGATCTTGTCGTCTTCGAGCATGCTGCCGGAGCAGTCGAGGACCAGCACGAGGGGTGCGCGCTCGTCGCTGTTGTCGATCAGGGCGACATCGGGAATGACGTTGCTCATAGCTGCCTCCAGGGCCTCTCCGACGAACCGGGCATGAACGGATCTTAGTCAAGTAACCCGGTGTCCGATATGGGTTCAAACTGCGCGATTGCTGCGGCGCGGCAGACGGCCCCGCCGCCCGCCACGACGCCTTCGGCGGCCGGATGGAACAAGGACGCGGCCTAGCCGCGCAGGTTCCCTACCGGCAGCCGTTTCAGGCGCCCGATCTTCGGCAGGGGCCCGATGATCGGGCGGACATAGTCGAGGAACGCCGCAGTGACGTCGTTGCCGCCGGCGGCGATGAATTCGTCGGGCATGTGCCGGGTTTCCTTGGCGACATTCCTGAGCTCGGTGCGCTCGATCGCGACCTGATACGCGGGTCCGGGCAGCCGGCGGATCGCGGTGCTGCCGCTGTCGTACTGGCCCCCGGTGGCGAAGCGCACCGCCATTTCGCCCACCAGCCTCGCCTCGCGCGCGTCGACCTCGCTGACCACGCCGGCGAACGAGCGCTGCAGATAGCCCAGCGTGTCGGCGCGAACGCGCGAGATCGCCGCCTGGTCCTTGACGATCTGGGCCAGCAGGTCGCCGAGCGCGCCGCTTCCGCTCAACTGCACGTTGCCGTGCGAGTCGACCTCCTTGCTGAACTTGGCCGCGATCGCCTCGCCGTGCTCGTCGGCGATGCCTTCGCTGACGGCGACCACGCAGCGTTTCAGGCGCGCGACGACACCCTTGACATCGGCAACGAAGCGGTCGACCGAGAACGGCCGCTCCGGCAGGTAGATCAGGTGCGGGCCGTCGTCGGGCGCACTGCGCGCCGCGGCCGATGCCGCGGTCAGGAACCCCGCGTGCCGGCCCATCACGACGTTGATCTTGACGCCGGGCAACGAGCGGTTGTCGAGGTCGTCGCCCATGAAGGCGAGCGCGACGAAGCGCGCGGCGCTGCCGAAGCCCGGCGTGTGGTCGTTCTCGCGCAGGTCGTTGTCGATGGTCTTGCAGATGTGGAAGCAGCGCATCGGGTAGCCGACCTTGCGCGCCTCCTCGTTGATGATGTGGGTCGTCTCGGCCGAGTCGTTGCCGCCGATGTAGAAGAAATAGCGGACGTCGAACTTCTGCAGCACCTGGAACACCCGCACGCAGTCTTCGGGCGTCGGCTTCTTGCGCACCGAACCCAGCGCGGACGACGGCGTGCGCGCGACCAACTCGAGGTCCTCGACGCTTTCCGCGCCGAGGTCGCACAGGTTCTCCTTCAGGATGCCGTCGAGCGCGTGGAGCGAGCCCAGCACCCGCCGGATGCGCGGGTCCTTCCTGGCCTCGAGGACGGCGCCAACGAGGCTCTGGTTGATCACGACGGTGGGCCCGCCGCTCTGGGCGATCAGCATGTTGCCGGTTGGCGCTTCCAGTGTCATCGTTGTCCCCTGGTCGGTTCTGAAACCATGTCGCAACAGCGGATAGTAGACGAGGACCGCGATGGGGAAGGGCAGGCTCGAGGCGTTCAGCGACGGGGTGATCGCCGTGATCATCACGATCATGGTGCTGGAGATGAAGCCGCCGCAGGGCACCGCGCTGACGGACCTCATCGCGCTGCTGCCGGTCTTCTCGAGCTACGTGCTCAGCTACGTCTACGTCGCGATCTACTGGAACAATCACCACCACATGCTGCACACGGTCGAGCGCATCAGCGGCCCGATTCTGTGGGCCAACATGCACCTGCTGTTCTGGCTCTCGCTGGTCCCGTTCACCACCGCGTGGGTAGCCGAGAACCATTTCGCCGTGTGGCCGACGGTGGTCTATGGATTCGTGCTGCTGGCGGCCGCGATCGCCTATTACGTGCTGCAGTCGGTGGTGATCCGGCGCCAGGGTGCGGGCTCGTTGCTTGCGCGGGCGGTCGGCAGGGATGCCAAGGGCAAGCTCTCGCCGCTGCTGTATCTGCTGGCGATCGGCCTGGCGTTCGTCGACACGGGGCTGTCGATGGCCGTCTATGCGCTGGTGGCTCTGTTCTGGCTGGTGCCGGACCGGCGCATCGAAAGGGTCCTCGGCGACTGAGTCCCGGCGGGCCCCTCGGCGCGCGCGCTCATTCGCGCGGCCGTCCACACGGACGTCCCTGCATCGAGCCGCGCGTTCAGGTGCTCCGAGGCTGGCCCGGGTCTTGCGACCCTGAATCCGTCGATCCAAACGGAGCTTCCATGCCCCATTCGAGCGCGGGCGTCGCCGCCGGAGCGGACGGATTCGTTCCCGAACCGCCCCGGGACATGGTCGACTGGGCATTGCGGATCGCGATCGCGGGCGGTCTCGGGGCGTTGATCGCACTGAGTTGGGGCGGCGGCGTCTTCAGCCCGCTGCTGCATGCGCTGGCGCACCACCCGCTGGGCGCGCTCGCGCTGCGGCCCACGGTGCTGTGGGTGTCGATGGGCTCGCTGCTGCTCGCATTCCGCACCGTGCTCTGGTTCCGGTACCGGCCGTTTCCCGGCGTCGACGCGGCGACTGCCCCGCGCCTGAGCGTCATCATCCCGGCCTACAACGAGGGCCCGATGGTGGCCCACGCGATCGACTCCGTCGCAAATGCGGCCTACCCGCGCGATCGCCTCGAGATCATCGTGGTCGACGACGGGAGCACCGACGACACCTGGCTGCACATCGAGCGCGCGCAACGCCATCACGGCGCGCGCGTCACGGCCTTGCGGCTGGATCGCAACCGCGGCAAGCGCGAGGCGCTCGCGGCGGGATTCCGGTGCGGGCGCGGCGAGATTTTCGTCACGCTCGATTCGGACAGCGTCATCGAGCGGGGCGCGCTGCTGGCGCTGGCCGGTCCGTTCTCCGACCCGCGCGTCGGCGCCGTCGCCGGGCGCGTGCTGGTGCTGAACCGCCGCGAGGGCGTGATTCCGCGGATGCTCCACGTCCGCTTCCTGCTCGCGTTCGACTTCCTGCGCGCCTACCAGTCGACCTTCGGCACCGTCTACTGCACGCCGGGCGCGCTTTCCGCCTATCGCGCGAGCGCCGTGCGCGAGGTCCTCCCACGCTGGCTCGGTCAGCGCTTCCTGAACGTGCCGGCGACCTACGGCGAAGACCGGGCGCTGACCAACGAGATCCTCGCGCTCGGGCACGACAGCGTCTATCAGCGGACCGCGTCGGTCTCGACCATCGTTCCCACCTCGTACGGCAAGCTGTGCCGGATGTTCCTGCGCTGGGACCGCAGCTACATCCGCGAGGAACTGAGATTCGCGCGCGTGGTCTGGAAGCGGCCGCTGCCGGCGCTGCTGTTCGCGCTGGTCGACACGACGATCACCAATTTCCGCTACCCGGTCGCCTATGCGACGCTCGGCCTTCTGGGGGCCGCGGTGCTGCAGGACCCCGCGACCTTGCTCCGCGTGCTGGTCGCGATCGGCGCAATGTCGCTGCTCTACGGGTTGTATTACCTGCGCAGCGAGCGCTCGTTCGATCTCGTGTACAGCGTCCTGTACGGCTATTTCGCGTTCTTTGCCCTGAGCTGGATCTTCCCGTATGCGGCGCTGACGGTGCGCGCGCGGGGTTGGCTGACGCGCTGACCGGCCGCAGCCCGGCCGGGCGCCGCATCAGGCGCCCCCCTCGGGCCACTGCGGCGGATGGGTGCCCAACGGCACGCTCGGCCGCTGCCAGTACGCCGGCGTCGCCTCCAGGCGCGCCGCGTGGCGCACTGCGGTGAGGCGGCCGAACCCGCTTACGGCGTCTTCGAGCCAGGGCTGCACGTCGCCGAAACCGGGATCGCGCGCGGCAATCCCGTTATCGAGGCGACCCAGGCCGGCGAGCCAGCGCCCCGTCTGCGCGAGCGACACGCGCACGTGCCAGCTGCCGCCCTCGCGCATCTGGCGCATCAGCGCGGCGAGCGCGCCCAGCGCCATCAGGTATCCCGAGCCGTGATCGAGCGCCTGGCAGGGCAGGGGCCTGGGCGTCTCGCCGCCTGCCGCAGCGGCTTCCGCGTGATTGAACCCGGTGGCGGTCTGCACGAGCGAATCGAATCCGCGGCGCCCGGCCCACGGACCCGCGTGCCCGTACGCGCTCAGGCTCACGACGACGATGCCGGGGCGGATCCGAGCGAGTTCCTGCGCCGAGAACCCGTGCACCGCGAGAGCCCCGGGGCGATAGCCTTGGACGAACAGGTCGGCCGCGGCCGCGAGCGAGCGCAGCTGTGCGCGGCCGTCGCCGTCTCTCAGATCGATGCGGGTGGAGAGCTTGCCGCGGCCGGTGTCCATCACCAGGGGCTCGATCGACGGCAGATGGGCCGCGCTGACGAGCATCACGTCGGCGCCGTGCGCGGCCAGCGTCCGGCCGCAAACAGGGCCTGCAATCACGCGCGTCAGATCGAGCGCCCTCACGCCGGCCAGCGGGCGCCCGCCCGGCGGGCGCCGGTTCGGGGCCCCATCGCCGATGCGCTCGATCGTGAACAGAGGCAGCGCTTCGAGCGCTGTGGCCTGCGGATGCGCATGCCATTGGTCGGCCGTGCGCATCATCGCCACCACCATGCCGGCGTCGCCGGCCGCCGCTTCGAAGCGCTCGGCCGGCCAGCCTTGCAGGGCCGCGGCGACCGCGCTCCTGTCGTGGGCGCAGCCGAGGATTCTCAGCACCCCATCCCGGTGGTGCGGGAAGTTCGTGTGCAGCCGAACCCATCGGCGGTCGCCGCAGCGGTAGGCGCCTGCGATCCGGTCCCAGAGCTCGGGCAGCGCGTTGCCGTCGACGCGAAGATGGCGCTCGCTGCGGAACTCGGCCGCCGCGTGCGCGAGGTCGACCGCCACGGGCTGGCGCGCGGCGCCCCTGAGCGCGTGCAGCTCGGCGGCGGCGAGCCCGCTCGCGGCGATCGTCGCTTGCGCCAGCGCGTCGACGCGGAACGACGACGGCAGCACGGGTTCCGCCCCGCTCAGCCGCAGCAGGGAAAGGGCGGCGGGATCGAGACCTGCGAGCCGCCAGAGTCCGGCGACGATCGCGGCGATGGGTGTCCGGGACATGCGGGATGCGGCCAGCCTCGAGACCTGGCGACCGTACGATGTTAGCCTTTCGCAGGATGCCGCAGCGCGCGGCACGGAGGGTCCGTCATGCAAGGCTTCGAGCCGAAATCGATCATCGAGCCGTTCCGCGTGCGGTCGGTGGAGCCGATCCGCTTCACGACGCCGGCGCAGCGCAGGGCCGCGCTGGTCGAGGCGGGCTACAACGTGTTCCTGCTGCGCTCCGAGGATGTGCTGATCGACCTGCTGACCGACAGCGGCACCGGCGCGATGTCCTCGCGCCAGTGGGCCGGGATGATCGCCAGCGACGAGTCGTACGCCGGAGCCTCGTCGTTCTACCGCTTCGAGCGCGCGGTGCGGGACATCATGGGATTCAGGCACGTGATCCCGACCCACCAGGGCCGCGCCGCCGAGCACATCCTGTTCGCCTGCATCGCGAAGCCGGGCGATACGGTGCCGAGCAACGCGCACTTCGATACCACGCGCGCGCACGTCGAACGCTGCGGCGCGCGGGCGCTCGACCTGGGCTGCCCCGAGTCGCGCGAGCCCTCGCTGGTGCACCCGTTCAAGGGCAACCTCGATCTCGACGCGCTGCGCGCGGCGATCGCGCAGACCGGGGCGGACCGCATCCCGGCCGTGATGATGACGGTGACGAACAACGCCTGCGGGGGCCAGCCGGTGAGCATGGCCAACATCCGCGCGGCGGCCGACATCGCGCACGAGAACGGGATCCGCTTCATCATCGACGCCTGCCGCTTCGCCGAGAACTCGTGGTTCATCCGCACGCGCGAGCCGGGCTACGCCGACACGGCCCCGATCGAGATCGCGCGCGAGATGTTCGGCTACGCCGACGGCTGCACGATGAGCGCGAAGAAGGACGGCATGTCGAACATCGGCGGCTTCCTGGCCCTCAACGACGACGACCTGGCGGCGCACTGCCGCAACCTCGAGATACTGACCGAGGGGTTCCCGACCTACGGCGGCATGGCCGGCTACGACCTCGAAGCGGTCGCGCAGGGCCTCTACGAGGCGCTCGACGAGGGCTACCTGCGCTACCGGATCCGCTCGATCGAGTATCTCGGCGAAAAGCTGATCGCGGGCGGGGTCCCGATCGTCCGGCCGACCGGGGGCCACGCGGTCTACCTCGACGCGCGCGCGCTGCTGCCGCACATCCCGCCCGAGCAGTACCCGGGATGGTCGCTGAACAACGCGCTGTACCTGGTGGGCGGCGTGCGCGGGGTCGAGATCGGCTCGGTGATGTTCGGCCTGCAGCCGGACGGGTCGGAGCGGATCGCGGCGTCGGACCTGGTGCGCCTGGCGTTTCCCCGCCGCGTCTACACGCAGAGCCACGTCGACTACCTGGCCGAGGTCATCCTCGAGGTGGCGGCGCGGCGCGCGGAGCTGCCCGGCTACCGGATCGTGCAGCAGGCGCCGGTGCTGCGGCACTTCACCGCGCGGCTGGCACCGATCCGTTCGAGCTAGCGCGCGAAGCGGCGCGCCACGACCGGTCCGGCGGCGGGGCCGGCTCCAGTCGTCCGAACGGACGAGGGCGGCCATTGCGGCCCATGAAGTTGCATACGAAACGGTTGCTTATCTAACCACTCGCTTGAGCCGGCGATCCCTAACCTCGCGGCGTTGCTCTCCAGCCGATTCCGGCGCAGTTCGCGCCGGGTCGAAACCCAGGGGTCACGCCATGCCGGAACGCGCTCAGCTCTTGTCGATCGTCGCCCTGTACGCGGCCAATGTGCTGGTGCCGGGCGCGTCGTTCGTGATGTCGGTGCGCACCGCGCTGGCGAGCGGGCGCAGGGCCGGCTTCGCCGTCGCGTTCGGTCTCGCGGCCGCCGACATCGCCTATGCCGCTTCGGCGGTGCTCGGTGCCTCGGCGATCCTGCAGGCCAACCTCGGGCTGAAGGCCGCCGTCAGCTGCCTGGGCGGAGCGTGGCTCGCGTGGCTGGGCCTGCGGGTGGGCCTGGTGGGGCGGGGCAGCCCCGGGGCGGGCCCCGCGGGGTCGCTTGCGGCGGTGGCGGCGCCGGCCGCGCTGCGGCTGGGATTGACGACCGGCCTGTCCAATCCGCAGTCGATCCTGTTCTTCGGCACGGTGATCGCGGGCAACGCGGCGGGACGGATCGGCCCGCTGCCCGGATGGTGGCTGGTGGCCGCCGTCGCGGTGGTGTCTGTCCTCCTGCGCAATGCGATCGTCGCCTTCTTCACCTCGGCGCCGATCCGGGACGCCTACCTGCGCCGCCGGCGCGTGGTGGAGACCATGTCGGGGACGGCATTGCTCGCCTTCGGGCTGAACATGGCCTGGAAGTCGGCCGCGCCGATGCTGCTGGCTTTCGGAGGCTGAGCCTCCCGCGGCGAGCGGCGGACGGCCATCCCTGCGGCCGGGTTGCTAAGATGCCGCAGCCGGCCCGGTCCCGGGCCTCGCGCTTGAGGGGGACGCGATGGGAATGATGAAGGAGTTTCGCGACTTTGCGGTCAAGGGCAACGTGATCGATCTCGCGGTCGGCGTGATCATCGGCGCCGCCTTTGGGAAGATCGTCGACTCGCTCGTCAAGGACCTGATCATGCCGGTCATCGGCAGGGTGATCGGCGGCCTCGATTTCTCGAATTACTTCTTCATGCTGGCCGCACCGCCGGCCGATTTCAAGGGGCCCATGACCCTGGCCGAGCTCCAGAAGGCCGGGGTGCCCGTGTTCGCGTACGGCAACTTCATCACGGTCGCGATCAACTTCATGATCCTGGCGTTCATCATCTTCTGGATGGTGAAGGTGTTCAACCGGGTCAAGAGCAACCTCGATCCCGCGGCTTCCGCGCCGCCCGAGCAGACGGTGCTGCTGCGCGAGATCCGCGACGCCCTCGTGCGCAAGTAGGCCCCACGGCAGGAGCCGGGCAGTCGATCCCGATCGGGCGCGGCACCGGCCCGATCGGGGATCTGCCGTCGGCTCATCGGCGGTCGCTCATTGACCGCTCATTGACCGCTCACTAGCCGCCCATCGCCGCCCGGTCACTGGCCGATCTGCCGGCTGACCTTGTTTTCCTGGTGGTTCAGCACGCGCTGCTCGGACTTCGTGATGTGGCCGCCGTTTTGGCTGGCCATCATCCGCTCTTCGCCGCGGATCTGCCGGTCTTCGCGGTGGAGTTTCGCCGCCTTGGCTTTGCTGATTTCGCCTTCCTTGACCTCGTTTTGGATGCGGTGGTTCTGGTTCCCGAGGCGATCGTTGACCTGGTCGCGGCGCGGATGCTGCTTCTCCCACTGCGTCTCGGGCTTCGTTGCTGCGCACGCGAACGTGGTCGCGGCCAGTCCGGCAGCCGCGGCGGCGGCGATCAAGGTCAGTCGGAACGGTTTGGCGAGGTAGGACATGGAATGACTCCTAAGGTCGGTGTCGTTCGGTTTGGACGCCGCCGATGCCCTCGTGCGGCTCTTCGGGACGCCCCGATGCGGGCGCCTCGATGCAGTAACGTCCCGCCGGTGCCCGCGGTCCAATGCCGGTCGGTGACAGGAGTGACCGTTTGTAAGGCCAGGCCGGCCGAGGACTAATGGAAATCCAGATCGCCCTCGAACGGCACGGTCAGCCACTCGTCGGATGCCGGCGCGGCCTCGGCGGGCGCCGGCCGTTCCTGCTGCGTCCGGACGGGGGTGCCGGCCGCGAGGTCGAACTGGTCCGGCCCGGCGCGCTCGAGCATCACCTGCGCGACCTCGTCGGCGGCGAGCGGCCGGCTGAAGAAGTATCCCTGCACCTTTTCGCAACCGAGCGAGCGGAGGAATTCGACCTGCTCGCAGGTCTCGACCCCCTCCGCGACGACCTCCTTCTTCAGCGTGTGGGCCATGTTGACGATGGCCGCCACGATCGTCCCGGCATCGTTGTCCGTCGTCGCGTCGACGATGAAGCTTCGATCGATCTTCAGCACGCTGGCCGGGACCGTCTTCAGGTAACCGAAGGAGGAGTAGCCGGCGCCGAAGTCGTCGATGGCCAGCAGCACGCCGCACTTCGACAGCGCATCGATGGCATCGTGAGCGGCCTTGTCGCTCTGCAGGAACATCGATTCGGTAACCTCGATCTCCAGGCCGTGGTGGGGCATCTCGCCCAGGTTCATCGCCTGCTGCACGGTGCGGACGAAATTCGAGCGTCGCAGCTGGCCGATCGACACGTTGACCGCGACCCGCGGAATCGGGACTCGCCGATCGCGCCAGCGACGGTGCTGCAGGCAGGCCTCCTTCATGACCCAGGCGCCGATGACGTCGATCAGTCCGCTTTCCTCGGCGAAGGGCACGAACGTGTCGGGCCCGAGCAGGCCGCGCACCGGGTGCTGCCAGCGTACCAGCGCCTCGACCGTGCAGACCTGCCCGGTGCGCAGGTCGATCTGCGGCTGGTAATGCAGCACGAACTCGTTGCGCTCGAGCGCCTGGCGCAGCTCGGCATCCAGCGCGGCACGGTGCCGCGCCTCGACATTCATCCGCTCCTCGAAATAGGCGAAGCGGCTGCGGCCCGCGTCCTTGGCGCGATACATCGCCGTATCGGCCTTCTTGAGCAGATCTTCCGGTTCCGTGCCGTCGTCGGGAAACACCGCGATCCCGGCACTCGCGCCGACATAGACGGTCTGGCCTTCGATCTCGTACGGACGCGACAACGCCCGGATCAGCTGCCTGGCGACCGTTCCGCTGTCGCGCGCCGAGCCGAGGTTGCCCAGCACCACCGCGAACTCGTCGCCGCCGTGGCGGGCTACGGTATCGTCGTCGCGCACGCTGTGCTTGATGCGCTCGGCAGCGTAGCGCAGCAGCGTATCGCCGGCCGCATGCCCCAGCGTGTCGTTGACCGGCTTGAAGCGGTCGAGGTCGAGGAAGAGCACGCCGACGCGGGCTTTCTTGCGCGCCGCGTGCTCCAGCTCGTTGGCGAGCAGCGCGAGCAGCGCGTGGCGGTTCGGCAGGCCCGTGAGGGCGTCGGCATGGGCCTGGGCCTGCAGCCGGCGGTTGCGGTCGCGGACCGAGCAGGCGATCTGCAGACGCGCGGTGAGCTCGCCGGCCAGAGCCAGGTGTTCGGCCGCCGGCGCGAGGACGTCGCGGTGACACAGGACGACGACCCCCCAGACCCGATCCTGGCCCGCGACCGGCAGCACCGAGTAGGCGCGCATCGAGGCATCCGACTGCAGGCGGGTCGCGACCGCCTTCGGCAGCGGCAGCTCGCCCTGCCAGCGCGCGACGGGTTGTGCCGGCATGCCTGCCAGCAGTCCGCGCTCGGCGGGTACGTCGAGGCGTTCGAGCGGGTCCCGGCTGCGGCCCCGCATCACGTAGACCGTCAGCGCGTCGGCCGACGCGGTTTCGTACAGACCCACCGCGGCGACCTCGGCCCCGGTCAGCCGCCGCAGGCAACGCATGACGCTGCGGGCGATTTCCTCGATGTCCAGCGTCGTCAGGATGGTTCGGTCGATGTGGGAAAGGATGCCCTGCGTCGCGTGGCCGACCGCCAGGTTGCGCGCCATGTCGTTGAAGGCTCGGGCGAGCTCGGGCATTTCCGCGCCGTGCTCGGGAGGCAGAAGCGGCGGCGTGGGCCGCACCCCGATGCCGCGGAGCGCGGCGAGCAGATGGTTCAGGCCTGCAGTCAGGCGGTGGATGTGACGCACCGCCCACGCGGCCATCACGAGGGTCGCGATCAGCACCAGCGACGGCAGCCAGAGGCCGTGTTGGGGCGCAGGGTCCCGATGCGGGGCCAGATAGGGGTAGATCGCCGCAGCCGCGATCACGACGGGCGAAAGGGCCGCCGGCACGATCAGACGGAGCATGCGCCGGCCGATCGGGCTGGCCAGCGTCGGGCCGCCGCTTGTCATCGGGCCGCCTGCCGACGGCGTGCCCGACGAGGCGTCGCGAAGGGTCCGTGGCACGGCGGGCATGTGGGGATTGCTCGGGTGGATCGGGTCATCGGGAGCGAACCGCCTTGCCGCGGCGCCGGACCGAAGTCTGCGCCCGATGCGCGGGCGCTGAACGCGTGGTAGCGGGGCGAAAACGTCCTCAATTCGCCGCGGGCGGCGCTCCCGGGGGCTGTGGAGCCTGCGCAGCCGCCTTTCCTTGGGGGACCGTGTTTCGCGGTACGCTATTCCCATTCAGCCCGCGCGCCCGGTCCCGTATCGGGGCGACTCGAGACGCCGGGCGCCGGAACCCCCTCCCGCGCACGATGAGCCACACCGGTATCAAGCCGCGCACGTTCCTGGCCAATCTGCCGCTTTTCAAGGAACTCGCGCCCGCCGAGCTCGATCGCATCGCCGCCGGCACCTCCGAGCTGCACGTCGCTCGCGGCGAGATCCTGTTCAAGCAGGGCGACCCGTGCATGGGCCTGCACGTGGTCGTGTACGGACAGGTCAAGCTCGCGTTCGCGTCGCCGGAAGGGTCGGAGAAAGTCGTCGACCTGATCGGCGCCGGCCACTCGTTCGGGGAGGCGCTGATGTTCATGGACCGCCCCTACGTCGTGATGGCGCAGACGCTCGCCGATTCGCTGCTCCTGCACGTGTCCAAGCACGTGGTCTTCGAGGGGATCGAGCGCGATCCGGCGTTCGCGCGCAAGATGCTGGCCGGCTTGTCGCGCCGGCTGCACGGGCTGATCGCCGATCTGGAAGCGGTTTCGATGCGATCGGGGGCGCAGCGAGTCATCGGCTACCTGCTGCGTCAGGACGAGGCGCAAGCGGGGCACCAGGGGCAGGGCGGCGGGAACACCGGGTATTCCGTGACGCTTCCGACCTCGAAAGCGGTCATCGCATCGCGGCTCAACCTGACGCCCGAGCACTTTTCGCGCATCCTGCACGATCTGAGCCAGGCCGGATTGATCGCGGTAGAGGCGCGCGAGATCCGGATCCTCGACGTCGAGCGCCTGCGCGCGCACCCCGGCTGAGCGGGCGCGGCCGACTGCGCGGACCAGGATCGGATCAGTGGCTGGTGCCGGTGGAGCGCGTCGTCTTGTTGTAGACGTTGTACTTGCCGGAGGGCTTGACCATCGGCAGGCGCTTCACCTCCTTGAACGTCGCGGCGTCGTAGACGATCAGCGCCCCGTCCATCTCCCACAGGCTCGCCAGCGCATAGCGCCCGTCGCGCGTGAACTCGACGTGCGCCACGGTGTGGCCGGGCGAGGGCGTGACGGCCCCGACGACCTGGAGCGACCGCTTGTCGATGATCTGCAGCGTGTCCTTGTGGACGCTGTTGAAGGCATCGACCCACGCGTAAGGCGTGTTTTCGTGGCTCCGCAGGAAGAAGCCGGCGCCGGCGGTCTTGATCTGCGCGATCGTCTTCCAGTCCTGCATGTCGATGACCGTGACGAGACCCTCTTTCAGGTTCGGCGTCGCGAGAACCGGCCTGCCGTCCATCTGCCAGGAGATGCCCGAGCCGAGGTGGGGCAGGCCGGGAAGGTCGACGACCGCGACGCGGCGACCGGCGTTCAGATCCACGACCTGTCCCTCGCGCCCGCCGCGCGCGGCGCCGATCAGGTGATCGCATGCGGGATCGAGGAAGAAGTCGTCCAGCACGTCGTCGAGCGCAATCCGCCGCACCGGAAACTGGTCCGCGCCGTGCGACGGCGCGCTCCCCTCTCCCGCTCGCGGGAGAGGGGAGGGGTGAGGGTTGCGGCATACGGCACCTCCCAGATTTCCGGCACGTCCTTCAGCGCGACGATGAAGCTCGCGCGCGGCGTCGCATCGTAGACCGCCGACACGCGCGACGACCTTCCCGCGCTGTCGGTCGCTTCGATCACCTGGAGCAAGGAAAGGTCGACCGCATCGAGCAGGACGACCGTGCGGGGAAGGGTGTTGCCGACCATCACGAAGCGTCCGTCGCCGGAAACGGCGAGGTTGCGCGTGTTGATCCCCGCGCGCACCTCGACGACCAGCGTCAGGTTCCAGATGTCGTACTTCGATACCCAGCCGTCGCGCGAGGCGAAGTAGACGTATCGGCCGTCCGGCGAAAACTTCGGCCCGCCGTGCAGCGCATAGCGCGTCGCGAACCGCTTCAGCGGTTCGAAGGTGTCGCCGTCGAGGATCGTGGCGTGGTGGTCGCCGCTTTCGACGACGACGAAGAGGTTCAGCGGATCGGCGGCGAACACCGGCTTGTCGGGCAGGCTGCCGGCCTTCGCGTTCTCGATGCGCGAAGCCCGGATCTGCGCTGCGCCCCATTCCGGCCGGACCACCGGCGCCGAGTAGATGTAGTCGACCAGCGCCCGGATCGCGGGTGCGTCGAACTTGTCGCCGAACGCGGGCATCTGGGTCGCGAGGCGTCCGTGCGCGACGACCTCCTCGGCCGCGCTGCGCGAGAGGCGCTCCAGGCTCTCCGGCATCAGCGCCGGCCCGGTGGCGCCGAGCCGGTCGGCACCGTGGCAGGCGGCGCAATGGTTGCCGAAATCCCGGACCGCTCCCGCCGACACCTCGGCGGCGGGAGTTCGGAGACAGACCAGAAGCAGGGCGGCGGCGAGGAGCGGCAGCGCGGCCGAAGGAAGCGCGGCCCCGGCACGGCGCGCGCGGCGGTCGAAAGCGGGCATCAGGTGGCCTCGAGGCACAGCTCGTCGTCCTGCAGATAGCATCCGGGGTCTTCGGCCCACGGGTCACCCGTCAGCTGCATCGCGCGCACGCGGGTGTTGCCGCCGCAGATGTCGAAATATCCGCAGCGCCCGCAGCGTCCCCCGAGCGCGCGAGGCGAGGCCTTCAGGCGCGCCATGACGGGGTCGCCGGTGTCCGCCCAGATTTCGCCGAAGCGGCGCCTGGTGACATTGCCCAAGGTGTGATCCCACCAGAAACTGTCGGGATGAACGTCGCCGACGTTGTCGATGTTGGCCACGTTCACGCCCGACGAGTTGCCGCCCCACTGCGCGAGCTTGGCCCTCAGGTGCTCCTCGCGGTCCGGGAAGCGCCGGCGCAGCCATTGCAGAAGGTAGACGCCATCGGCGTCGTTGTTGCCGGTCACGAATTCCTTGGGACGGCCTTGCTCGACGAGGCGCCAGCAGGTATCGAACAGCAGATCCATCGCCGCGCGTGTCGTGCGCGACTGCGCATCGGTGTCGCGGTGGATGTTGCCGCGGCCGGCGTAGTTCAGGTGCGACAGGTAGAAGCGCTCGATGCCCTCGCGCTCGATCAGATCGAGCAGCGCCGGCAGGTCGTGGGCGTTTTCCCGGGTCAGCGTGAAGCGCAGCCCGACTCTCACGCGCGCATCGCGCAGCAGGCGCGCGGCCTGCAGCGATGCCTCGTACGCCCCCGGTTTGCGCCGGAAGCGGTCGTGCGTTTGTTGCAGGCCATCGAGGCTGATCCCGACATAGTCGTATCCGATCGAAACGATCGCCGGGAGGCGGCCGGCATCGATCAGCGTGCCGTTGGTCGAGAGGGCGAGATGGAAACCCATCGACTTGGCCCGCCGTGAAATCTCGAAGATGTCCGGGTGGAGAAGAGGTTCCCCGCCCGAGAGCACGAGCATGCGAACGCCGGCGTCCCACAGGTCGGTCATCGTCGCCCGGATCTGCGGCGTCGTCAGTTCTCCGGGGAAGTCGGCATCCGCCGAAAACGAGTAACAGTGCCGGCAGGTGAGGTTGCAGCGCCGGATCAGGTTCCAGATCACGACCGGGCCCGGTAGGCGGGCCTTCGGTCCGGGCGGTGTCGGCCGGACGATCTCCTGCATGAACGAAGTGACGCGCAACATCGATCCCTTACTCCGCAAGCGCGAGCCGGATGCCCGTCTTCTTCAGGATGCGGCTGCTGTACAGCACCTCGCCGGCCCGGCTCGCGTCGCCGAGCAGCGCCCGGATTCGCTCGATCTTCGATCCGGTTTCGGCCCGATCGCCGCCGTGCACCATGGCGAACAGGTTGTAGCGCCAGTGCGGCAGGCGCCGCGGCCTGCGATAGCAGTGGCTCACGAACGGGAGCGCGCCGACGCGGGCGCCGAGCTCGTCGACGCGCTCGTCGAGAACGTCCCATACGCTCATCGCGTTGGCGCGGTAGCCGAGCGCGAAGTGGTTCGGCACGGCGCCGATCCGGCGGATCCGCCCGTCGTCGAGCATGGCCTGCACCCGCGCCATGACCTGATGGGGCGCGGCCCCGATGGCATCGGCGATCGCATGGTACGGGCGCTGCACGAGCGGCAGCCCGGCCTGCGTCGCCTGGACGATCGCGCGATCGATTCGCTGGACCTCGATGTCGGCGGGCGGTTTCATGCGCGGGCGGGAAGCTCGAGTCCGAGGAAGTATTCGCGCTCCTTCGGGAGCGCCATCACGGGCAGACCGGTCGCCTGCGCGATCGAGCGCAGCGCCTGGGCGAGCTGCTCCGGCGTTTCGCCCGCCAGCACGAACCACATGTTCAGCGCGTGCTCGCGCCGGTAGTTGTGGGCGACCGCCGGCAAGGCGTTGACCTGGGCCGCGACGGCATCGAAACGATCCTCGGGGACGGCCATCGCGGCCAGGGTCAGGGAGCCGCCCATCCGCTCGACCTGGAACAGCGGGCCGAAGCGGGTGAGCGTTCCGGCATCGAGCAGGCGCCCGATGTGCGCGATCAGGTCGCTTTCCGACAGGCCGAGTTCCGCCGCCGCGGCGTCGAACGGCCGCTCGCACACCGGAAAGCCCCGTTGCAGCGCATCGACGACCCGGCGATCGATCTCATCCATGGGCATGCTTCGCGGGCGCGACGTAGCACGCGCCGCGCTGCTTGAAGGCGCGGCGCGAGAACAGGACCGCGCCGGGGTACGCTTCGAGTCCGACGCGCCCGCCGAGCGCCTGCACTTCCTGCTCCACGGTGCCGCGATCGCGACCGTGCACCATGCAGAAGAGATTGAACGGCCACGCCGCTCCGGCGCGGGCGCGCCGGTAGCACAGGGTCGTCGCGGCCTCGCGAGCCAGCGACAGGCCGAGGCGATCGACTCGATCGTCCGGAACATCCCAGGCGCACATCGCGTTGGCCGTGAACCCGAGCGCGCGATGGCGAACGACGATGCCGAATCGCTTGATCGTGCCGTCGTCGAGCCAGGCCTCGATGCGTTCGATCGCGAGATGCGCGGCGCCCGCCGCGTGCCAGCCGGCGCGTTGCGCCAGCGCCCCGAACGGCTTCGGCACGAGCGGCAGGCCGTCCTGCAGCGCGCGCATGAGGGCGCGATCGCGAGGGCTCAGCGGCGGCGCGCGCCGGACGCACGGCGCCGCGCGATCCGCGACCCCGGCTTTGGCACTCGCGCCCTCGAGCGGGAAGCCCAGGTCGATGTAGTAGTCCGTCACGAGCGGGAGCGAAATGACCTCGAGACCGGACTCGCGTTCGATGCGCGAAAGGGCGGCGTCGAGGCGCGCGGAATCCTCGCCTGCTGCGACGAACCAGAGATTCAGGCGATGCTCGCGCTCGTAGTTGTGATTGACCTCGGGCTGCGAGCTGACGATTCGGGCGACGCCGGCGAGGCGCGGCGCCGGAACGGACATGGCCCCGAGCGTGCTTGCCCCCAGGCTGCCCGGCCTGATGACCGCGCCGACGCGGCTGACGGCTCCGCTCGCAGCCAGGCGGCAGAGCGCGCCGAGCACCCGGCCCTGCGTGGTACCGAGCTGCCGCGCGACTTCGCGGAATGGCTCCGCGGTCAGCGGAAAGTCGCGCTGGAAATCGTTCAACAGGCGGCGCTGGAACCGGCCGGGGCGGACCTCGCCGGACGCCCGGGCGCGCGCGACCGGGGGCCGGACCCCAGCGCCGTCGCGCCCGTCGCTGGCCGGCGCCGATCGCATCAGAATCCCACGCGGGCCGCGCGGCTCGTGAAGAAGATGCCGCTCGGGCCCGGAACGGAAAGCGCTGCCACGCGCGCGAACGTCGCGGTGTCGTACACGGCAACGCGATCGTCGTCGCGGGCCGAGATCCAGACCGCGTCACCCCGGGGCGTGAACTCCATGTGCATGATCGCCTTGCCCGCCTCGATCGTCCGCACGACCCGCTGCGTCTCGGTATCGATCACCTGCACCGCGCCGTTGTCGGGGAATGCGAAGTTCACCCACACCTGGCGCGTGTCCGGACGCGCGATCGCGAACACTGGCTGGCCGCGAACCTGGACCCGCCCGACCTCGCGCCAGTCGCGCGTGTCGATCACGAGCACCTCGTGCCGGCCGACCGCGGGCAGGTAGGCCCGCTCACCCGCGATCGCCCAGCCGCGAAGATGCGGCATCTTGTAGACGGGAAGCGGCGCTTCGCCCCTGCCGTAGCCATCCAGGATGCGGCGCGCGCCGCGCTCTGGATGCCACAGATCGAGCAGCACGAGACCGTCCTCGCCGAAGAGTCCCGCGAGGTAGTAGCGGCCGTCCGGCGTGATCAGGCCATCGTAGGGCTGCCGCCCGATCCCCTCGAACTTCGCTATCTTCGGCGACGACGGGTCGGACAGATCGGCGATCCAGATCTCGCCGGCGTCGAACAGGCTGAAGACGAAGCGCCTGCCCGGCGCATCGACCAGGCCCACGATCTTGGACCGCTCGCCTTTCGGCCCGTAGGTCGCCGGGATATCGGCGACGAGTTCGAGCGTGTCGGCCCGGAAGACCTTGACGCCGCCCGGCGTGTAGTTCTGCGCGGCGACGAGCCGGCCGTCGTCGGAGATCGCGCCGCCGATCGAATTGCCGGCCTGGATGACGCGGCGCTCGATCTTCCGGGCCAGCAGATCGACCTTCGTCAGGCCGCCGTCGCGCCCGAACACGTAGGCGTACCGCGCGTCGCGCGAATAGACGACCGACGCGTGCGACAGGTCGCCGAGGCCGTCCACCGTTCCCAGCCCGGTCGCGCCGCTCGTCTCGACGATCTGCACCCGGCCGGCTTCGCGTTCGATCACGACCCCGAGATCGCCCGTTCCGCGCAGGAGCGGCTGCGTGCAGCCCGCCAGGCCCAATGCGAGCGGCAACGCGAGGCCCATGCAGGATTCCCTAGCGCCCATCGAAGTCTCCCGATTGCATTCGGTCGACCAGCCAGCGGGCCTCGGCATCCGAAAGGAACGGCCGCCACGGCGGCATCGGAGTGCCGGGCCGGCCCGAAAGGATGGTCGCGGTCAGGCTGTCGGCGGGTTTGTCCTTGAGCGCGCCGGACGTCAGCGCCGGGCCCAGTCCGCCGGTCAGCCGCATGCCGTGGCAGGAGCCGCAGTCGTTCTTCAGCAGACGGATCAGCTGATCCTGGCGCGCGGGCGGGGGCGCCATGTCCGTTTCGGCCGCGGCCGCGCACCCTGGCAGGCACGCGCCGATCGCGGCCACGGCCAGCGCCGCCCGCCTCAGGGCAGAGCCGACAGCGGCGTCCGGGATGCGCATCGCGCCTTGCTGGCTCAGATCGAAAGCACCCAGTCGACGAGCTTCTTCGCCTCGTCCGGCGTGACCTTGTTCGGAGGCATCGGGATCTGGCCCCATACGCCGCCGCCGCCCTTGACGACCTTATCGGCGAGCTTCGCGGCGGCCGCAGAGTCCCCCTTGTACTTGGCGGCGACGTCCTTGTAGGCGGGCCCGATCACCTTCTTGTCGACGGCGTGGCAGTTGGTGCAGCCCTTCGCCTTGGCGAGCGCCAGCTGGTCCTCGGCCATGGCGGGCAGGGCGGAGCAGATGGCGAAAAGGCCTGCGCAGGCCGCGAACGAATGGCGGATCTTCATCGAATGGCTCCTAGTAGACATCGTGCTGAGTGTTGTAGACGTTGAACTTTCCGGTCGGCGTCACCAGCCTCGGGTCCCGGATGACCGCCTTGAGCTTGCGCGTCCTGTCGTCGACGACGACGATGGCCGACTGCAGGTCTTTCGCGCTCCAGACCGAGAACCACACCTCGTCGCCGGCGCGGTTGTATTCCGGCTGCACCACGCGCTTGGCGCCATCGCCGACCTGCGCCCAGTCGGCGATCGGCAGCACCTCGAAGCCCTTCTCCAGATTCCGTGTGTCGAAGACCGCGATCGACTGGCTGACCTTGGGATCGGGGTTGAGCGCCGTGTCGACCCACAGGTTGTGCGACTTCGGGTGCGTCTTGATGAACAGGGAACCGCCGCCCTGACCCTTGAGCGAGCGCACGACCTTCCACGCGTTGTCCTTGTGCTTGAGCGGATCGGTGCCGATGACGGAGATCGACTCGTCGCCGAGGTGCCCCGTGGCCCAGACAGGCCCGAACTTCGGGTCGACGAAATTGGCGCCCCGGCCGGGGTGGGGCGTCTTGCCGACGTCGATCAGCGCAGCCAGCTTGTCGTCGCGCGTGTCCACCACCGCGACCTTGTTCGAGGCGTTGGCGGCGACCAGGAAGTAGCGTCCGCTCGCGTCGAAGCCGCCGTCGTGCAGGAAGCGGGCCGCGTCGATGGTGGTGACCTGCAGGTTGTTCAGGTCGCGGTAGTTGACCAGGTTGATCTTCCCGGTCTCCTTGGCGTTGACGATGAACTCCGGGTGGAAGTGCGAGGCGACGATCGACGCAACGCGCGGCTCCGGGTGATACTCCTGAGGATCGACGGTCATCCCACGGGTGGAGACGATCTTCAGGGGCTTGAGCGAGTCGCCCTCGAGGAACACGTACTGCGGCGGCCAGTACGAGCCGGCGATGGCGTACTTGTCCTCGTAACCCTTGTATTTCGACGTCTCGACCGAGCGCGCCTCCAACCCGATCTTGATCTCGGCGACGTTGTCCGGCACGGCCATCCAGAGGTCGATCAGGTTGATCTTCGCGTCGCGCCCGATCACGAACAGGTAGCGGCCGGAGGCCGACATCCTCGAGATGTGGACCGCGTAGCCGGTTTTCACGATGTTGATGATCTTCTTGCTGTCGCCATCGATCAGCGCAATCTCGCCGGCGTCGCGAAGCGTGACCGAGAAGAGGTTGTCGAGGTTGTAGGAATTCATCTTGGTCTTCGGCCGCTGGTCGACCGGGACCAGCTGCTTCCAGGAGGCCTCCATCTCCTTCATGCCGAATTCGGGCGGCTGCGGCGGGGTCTGCTGCACATACCGCGCCATCAGATCGACCTCGGCCTCGGTCAGCTGCCCCGAGCTGCCCCAGTTCGGCATGCCGGCGGGCGAACCGTAGTTGATGAACACCTTGAGGTATTCGGTGCCCTTGTCCAGCGTGATCTCGGGCA
This sequence comes from uncultured Burkholderiaceae bacterium, assembly GCA_964512305.1. Classification (GTDB taxonomy): domain Bacteria; phylum Pseudomonadota; class Gammaproteobacteria; order Burkholderiales; family Burkholderiaceae_F; genus CAZEIW01. The sequence goes on from CAZEIW010000173.1 coordinate 41,496, forward strand.
CCAGCGGCTTGCCGGTCGCGCCCTTGCGAAGCACGCCGTGGCAGCCGGCACAGCGCTCGAAATAGATCTGGCGCCCCTTGTCGAATTCCGCCTTGGTCATCGGCGGCGCCTTCGGATTGATGTCCTGGTGCATTTCCTCATTCGCCAGCGGCGAGGGAGCGGCTCCCTGGTAGTTCAGGGTCCCGGGCGATGTGTGGCCTTCCTGGGCCTTGGCGGCATCGCCGTTGCCCATGCTGCCGGCGGCAGGTTGCGACTCCTTCTTTTCCTGCTGCGCCGAGGCAGCCACGGCCGCCAGCGGCAGCCATGCCAGGATCAGCAGACGAACGACTTGCGCGCCTCGATTCACTCTCGCCTCCATGCGCGTGCGTGGATGAAATTGCGTGCTCAATCAGGTGCGAAGCATCGATCCGATGGCGCTCCAGGTTCCTTGATGGATCTCAAGGAAATCCAGGCTGGCACGGTCTAGCGTCGAGTGACAGCTCTCAGGCATCGAAGGCGGCGAAACCGGATGCTCCGACCGACGGCAGGTGTTTTCGCGGAAATGAGGCGCGTGCGCATCGCGGGCGCGCCGGCGGCCCTGGGTCCAGCCCGTGGCGCTCCGGCGGCGGGGGGCCGGGTGGCCCTCGTCGGGGCCGGTCCGGGCGACCCCGAGCTGCTGACCTTGCGCGCCGTGCGCCTGCTACAGGGGGCGGACGCGATCGTCTACGACCGGCTGGTCGCGCCGGAGATCCTCCAATGGGCCAAGGCCGGCGCGGAGCTGCACTATGTGGGCAAGGAAAGCGGCCGGCACACGCTGCCGCAGGAAGAGATCTGTGCCCTGCTGGTCCGGCTCGCCCGGGCGGGCCGCCAAGTGGTGCGCTTGAAGGGCGGCGATCCTTTCGTCTTCGGACGCGGCGGCGAGGAGATCGAAGCGCTGGCCGAGAACGCGATCGCGTTCGAGGTCGTGCCCGGCGTGACGGCGGCGAGCGGAGTCGCCGCGTACGCCGGCATTCCGCTCACCCACCGCGACCACGCGCAATCCTGCGTCTTCGTCACCGGGCACCTGAAGGACGGGACGATGGATCTCGATTGGGATCTGCTGTCGCGCCCGAGGCAGACGGTGGTCGTCTACATGGGGCTGCTGGCGCTTCCGGTCCTGTGCCACGAGCTCGTCGCGCACGGCATGGCGGCTGCCACGCCGGCCGCGATCGTCGAGCAGGGCACGCGGCCGGATCAGCGCGTCGTCGTGGGTACGCTGTCAACGCTGCCGGCCCAGGCGAGGCGCCAGGGCGTGCGGTCGCCGGCCCTGCTCGTCATCGGCACCGTGGTGCGGCTGCACGCCGCGCTGAAGTGGTTCAAGCCTGAACGAGAGGCCGAAGCCCTCAGCGCCGCCGGATCGTGATTTCGAACGGCGCTTCCTTGCCCGCACGCTCTTCGTAGCTGTACCCGCTGAGCTCCAACGCGCGGTACAGGGGAATCGGCAGGCGGTCGATCCTGACGACCAGCGAAGCGCCGGGCGCAAGCCGATCGAGCGCGGACAGCACCCGCACCAGCGGCTCGGGAGCCTCGAGACCGCGCACGTCCAGCTCGATCGTTTCAGGCATTTCAGTCAGCCCTGGCGTCCGGCCATGCGGCGCGCCCCGGATCGCGGCTAGCGCAGCGCGTGAGCGGCATTCAGCGCCGCCGCGAACAGCAGGACGGCGCCGGCTTGGTGGGCGGCGGCCAGCCCGAGCGGCACGACCAGCAGCAGGGTCGCGATCCCGAGCGCCACCTGCACCGCGAGCGCGGCTAGCAGCAGCCACGCACCGGTGCGCGCGCTCCGCGAAGAGGCCGGGAGCGATCGCGCGCGCCACGCGAAGACCGGGATCGCAGCGATCAGGACCCAGGCGATCAGGCGATGATCGAACTGGACGGTGGCCATGTTGTTGAACAGATTCATGTACCAGGGGTCGAGCAGCCCGATCTCGGGCGGTACCAGGGAGCCGTTCATCAGCGGGAAGGTGTTGTACGCGAACCCCGCGCGGATCCCCGCCACGAGGCCGCCGCTGAGCGCCATCACGAACACCAGCGCCACCAGCGCGAACGCATCGCGCTTCAACGCCCGGGGCGGCGCGCGACCCGACGCCGGGTCGCGGCGCAGCAGCGTCAGCGCCGTCCAGAACATCAGGCCGAAGATCAGCAGCGCCAGCCCGAGGTGCGCGGTCAGGCGCAGCTGGGAGACGCGCGGATCGTCGACCAGTCCGCTCTGGACCATGTACCAGCCCATGGCGCCCTGCAGGCCCCCCAAGACGAAGATGCCGAAGAGCCTTGGCACCAGGCCGGCGGGAACCCTGTGGCGCGCGACGAACCAGACCAGCGGCGCGAGGAATGCGAGCCCGATCGCGCGGCCGAGGAGGCGGTGGAAATACTCCCACCAGAAGATTGCCTTGAACGCGCCGAGGCTCATTCCCAGGTTGACCTTCTGGTACTCGGGGGTGAGGCGGTACCTCGCGAACGCGTCGGCCCACTGCGCTTCCGACAGGGGAGGCAGCGTGCCGACGATCGGCTGCCACTCGGTGATCGAGAGCCCCGAGTGCGTAAGGCGGGTCACGCCACCGACGACCACCATCGCCCATAGCAGCGCGCAGCACACGAGCAGCCAGAGCGCGACCGCGCGTGCGTCGCCGCGGGCCGGCGCCCCGGCGGCCGCGCCGGAAGGAGCGGACGAAGGGAGCCGGGTCAGGCGATCGACGGCTTGCATGACGGCGATCTTGGCACACGCGCGCCGACATCGCAGCAATGCGATCGGCGAGGTTTTCTTTCCTTGATTCGAATCAATTTCAATCCGGCACTCGCGCGCCTAGATTGCGCGCGGTGCGGCTCACGGTCGGACAAGGAGGCCGGCGGCAGCGCGGGCTCCGGCGCGTCCAGCGGCCGGATGGCGAATGGTTGTTCCACCGGGGCATTCAATGAACAGCGAAAGAAATCCAGCAGGCGGGAGGGACGCCGACGACGCCGACGAGCCGATCCCGGCGATGCAGCACCTTCTCGACAATCCGTTCCTGCTGCTCTTCATCGGGGTGGCGACACCGGCGGTGCTCTACATCATCTGGGGGGTGATGGAGATCGTCGGCATCCCCGTCGCGCCTTGAGCAGGTCCGCCCCGATCACACGTCCACGGAGCACGAACCGATGACATCCATTTCCCCGCCGCCGCAAAGAATCTGGTGGAAGCAGCCGCTCGATCGCGTCGAAGGCACCTGGATCGTGCTGGCGCTGATCTGGTGCATGGTCATGTTCTTCATGATGCCTTACTGGCACATCTACGGTAAGCAGAATCTATCGAACGAGGCGTACCGGACCACCGCGGACGCGTTCAGCAAGAAGACCCAGGCGATGGTCGACAAGTACACGGTGCGCACCGAGACCGACCTGAAGATCCCGGTCGTGCACGCGCCCGCCGGGTCCGACGTGTACATGATCGCGCGGCTCTGGCAGTGGTGGCCGATGCTCGAGCTCGAAGAGGGCAAGACCTACCGCGTGCACCTGTCGTCGATGGACTACCTGCACGGGTTCTCGCTGCAGCCCGAGAACATCAACATCGAGGTCCACCCGGGCTACGAACACGTCGTGACGCTCACGCCGACCCGCGCAGGGACCTACTCGATCATCTGCAACGAATATTGCGGCATCAATCACCACACGATGTCGAGCAAGCTGTACGTGGTCAAGCCCTAGGGAGAGGAACGGCGATGGCGATCAACCGCAACTTCCGGACCTGTCCGACAACGGGGCTCGTTTTCCACGAGCAGGCCGAAACCCTGATCCGCTGGAACGCGGTCGCCGGCGTGGTGTCGCTGCTGGTCGGCGGCATCCTCGCGCTCGGCGTGCTGCTGACCCGCTGGCCCGCGGTCCACCTGCTGCCGGCGGACTGGTTCTACATGATCCTGACCGCGCACGGCGTCGACATGCTCGTGTGCTGGATCATCTTCTTCGAGATCGCGGTCCTGTATTTCTGCGCCTCGACGCTGCTGAGATGCAGGATCGCGGCGCCGCGCTGGGCCTGGCTCGCGTTCTACCTGATGGTGATCGGAGCGGTCGTCAACAACGTCGCCGTCTTCCGCGGCGATTCCAGCGTGATGTTCACCGCCTACCCGCCGATGGGCGCCCACCCGGCGTTCTACCTGGGCCTCATCCTGTTCGCGGTCGGCGCGCTGATCGGCTGCTTCGTGTTCCTCGGCACGCTGGTCGTCGCGAAGAGCGAAGGCACGTACAACGGCTCGGTTCCGCTGGTCACGTTCGGCGCGGTCACGGCCTGCATCATCGCCATTTTCACGATCGCCTCAGGGGCGATCATCCTGATACCGACCTTCCTGTGGTCGGTCGGTCTGATCAACCACATCGACTCGCTGATGTACCGGACGGTCTTCTGGGCCTTCGGGCACAGCTCGCAGCAGATCAACGTCGCGGCGCACGTCTCGGTCTGGTACGCGATCGGCGCGATCGTCTTCGGGGCGCGGCCGATGTCGGAGCGGGTGTCGCGCGGGGCGTTCCTGCTCTACATCCTGTTCCTGCAGCTCGCATCGGCGCACCACCTGCTGGCCGATCCGGGCCTGACCTCGAACTGGAAGATCTTCAACACGAGCTACGCGATGTACCTGGCGGTGCTGGCGACCATGGTGCACGGCCTGACGGTCCCGGGCTCGATCGAGGTCGCACAGAGGGAGAAGGGATTCGACAAGGGCCTGTTCGAGTGGCTGCGCAAGGCGCCTTGGGGCAACCCGGTGTTCTCGGGCATGTTCATGTCGCTGGTCGGCTTCGGTTTCCTCGGCGGCATATCCGGCGTGATGATGGGTACGGAGCAGCTCAACCTGATCATCCACAACACGCTGTACGTTCCGGGGCACTTCCACGCGACAGTCGTCATCGGCACCACCCTGGCCTTCATGGCGCTCACCTATTTCCTGATCCCGGTGCTGTTCCGGCGCGAGATGATGTTCCCGCAGCTGGCCAAGTGGCAGCCCTACCTGTTCGGGCTCGGCATGGGAGTGTTCGCGCTGTTCATGATGGGAGCGGGAACCCTCGGCGTGCCGCGCCGGCACTGGGACATGACCTTCGCGGGCAACCCGCTGCCTTACGAATTTCCGGGCACCGCCTACCTGATGATGGGGATCATGGCGCTGGGCGGGCTGGCCGCGATCGCCGGCGGCGCGATCTATCTGGTCATCACGGTCGGCAGCGTGTTCTTCGGCAGGAAGATCCAGACGCCGGAGTACAAGGCGGTCAGCGTGCGCGCGGGCCGCGCCGCCCCGCCGGCCGCGCAGCCCGTCGCTGCGGCGATTTCCGGGCACGGCAACATCGGGCTGGCCGGGTTCGTCGCGCCAGGGACGTTCACGCTCGCGCTCATCTTCCTCGTGTCGTTCGTCCTGTACTACTTCGTCAACTGGAAGTACCTGTCGACCGTGTGGCCGCTTTCCTGATCACCCGCGGCGGCCGGCACGCAACGGCGGAGGGCACGATGCGAGGACGCGCTGCAGTCATCTTCGACCTGTTCAAGCTGCGGATCGGGCTGGTGATCGGCTTCACGGCGTTGGCGGGCCTTGCGGTGACGCCCGGCCATGCGCCGGGCGCGTGGCGCGCGGCCTGGGTGGCGCTCGCGGTGGTCGTTTCCTCGGCGGCGGCCGGCGCGTTCAACCAGTACGTCGAGCGCGACCTCGACGCCAGGATGGGGCGCACCCGCCGCCGCCCCTTCGTCACCGGCGCGCTCTCGCGGTCGCCCGCGTGGCTGGCGTTGATCGTGCTGATGTGCGCCGGCTCGGTCGCGGTCGCGACGATCGCGGCCAACGCGGTGGCGGCGCTCTACACGTTCCTCGGCGCGTTCGTCTACGGGGTGGTGTACACGGTCTGGCTGAAGCGGCGCACCTGGCTCAACATCGTCATCGGCGGCCTGGCGGGAAGCTTCGCCGTCCTGGCGGGCGCCGCCGCGGTGGCGCCGGACCGCCTGGACCCGGCGCCGCTGTGGCTCGCGATCATCCTGTTCCTGTGGACTCCGCCGCATTTCTGGAGCCTCTCGATCGCGTACCGGAAGGACTACGAGGCGGCGGGGGTGCCGATGCTCCCGGTGGTGGTCGGCGATGCCGCGGCGGCGCGCGCGATCCTCGCGAGCGCAATCCTGCTGGTGGCGGCGTCGATCGTGCCCGCATGGTGCGGGTTGTCGTGGATCTACCTGACCGGCGCCGTCGCAGGCGGCGCCTATCTGCTGCTGAAGACCGCCCAACTGGCGCGCGACCCGGGACCGCGCCGGGCGATGGCGAGTTTCCATGCGTCGCTGCTGCAGCTCTCCGTCCTGCTGTCGGCGGCGATCATCGATGCCTCGGTGCTGCACTGAGGGCCGTGCCATTGCGCACCGGCTCGCGGGCCTGCTCGCGCGCTCGCTCGGCATCGCGGCGCTGTCGCTCGCGTGCGGCGCGACCGGGGCCGTCGGGCTGGACCTCGATCACGCGCTTCGGACGAGCCAGGCGGTGGTTGGCAAGCCCGTCGGGGAATACACGCTGACCCGCACGGACGGCAGCCGCGTGAGCCTGTCCGGCTACAGGGGCAAGCCGCTGGTGGTGAACTTCGTCTATACGGGTTGCTCGCAAGTCTGCCCGACCGCGGTCGAATTCCTCGCCCGGGCCCTGCGGCAGGCCCACGAGGCGCTCGGCACCGACGCCTTCAATGCGGTGACGATCGGCTTCAACCCTCCGTTCGACAACCCCTCGGCGATGGGCGAGTTCGCGCGCCGGCACGGGCTCGCCGCCGCGCGCTGGGACTTTCTTGCGCCGGACGCGGCCGACGTCCCCGCGCTGACCCGCGACTTCGGCTTCGCTTTCGAACGCACCCAGGGCGGTTTCGACCACGTGACGCAGCTGACGATCGTCGATCCGGGCGGCCGCGTCGCACGGCAGATCTATGGCGAATCGTTCGAGCTGCCGATGCTGGTCACGCCGCTGCGGGACCTGATCGCAGGCTCGCCGGTCGCGAAACCGACGCTCGCGGCCCTTGTCGAGCGGGTCCGCATCCTGTGCACCGTGTATGACCCGGCGTCGGGGCGCTACCGCCTCAATTACGCGCTGTTCATCGAGATCCTGACAGGGATTTCCGTCATCGGGGCCGTCGTCTTCTACCTCGTCAACGAATGGCGCCGCCAGCGGCGCCCGGCACCGCGGGCACGCGACGCGAGTCCGTCGTGCTGAAGCTCGTTCAACGCGCCGGCCGGCAGGTCTTCCTGTGGGTCGAACGCCTCTTCAACCATGCGTTCGGCGAAGCCAGCAACCCGCTCTACTGCCTCGGCGCGATCAGCTACTTCCTGTTCTGGGTCGTGCTCGCCACCGGCCTGTACCTCTATGCGTTCTTCAACACCGGGGTCGACGAAGCGTACGCCTCGGTCGAGCACCTGACGCGACAGCAGTGGTACGCCGGCGGCGTGATCCGCAGCCTGCACCGCTATGCGTCGGACGGGATGGTCCTCGCCATGCTGCTGCATCTGGGACGCCACTTCCTGTTCGACCACTACCGGGGCATCCGGTGGTTCTCGTGGCTGTCCGGGGTCGTCGTGCTCTGGATGGTCTACGTGTCGGGCATCAACGGCTACATGCTGCCGTGGGATCGCCTGGCGCAGTTCGTGACCCTCGGCACCACCGAGTGGCTCGACCGGCTGCCGATCTTCAACGGCGCGCTGGCGCGCAACTTCATCTTCGAAGGAGCGGTGAACGACCGGTTGTTCTCGCTGCTGTCGTTCCTGCACATCGGGTTTCCGCTGGGCGTTCTCGCCCTGCTGTGGATCCACACGCAGCGCGTGCCGAGCGCAAGAACCAATCCGCCGGCGCCGATCATGATCTGGCTGATGGGGTCGCTGCTCCTGCTGTCGCTGGCGAAGCCCGCGGTCAGCCAGGGCCCCGCCGACCTGTCGACGGTCCCGACCACGCTCGCGCTGGACTGGTTCTACCTGCCGATCTTTCCGCTGTTCTACCGCTGGACGGTGGGCGAGGTGTGGCTGCTGGTGGTCGGCGCGACGATGCTGACGGCACTGCTGCCATGGCTGCCGCCGAAGTGGCGTCGACGCAGGGAGGCGTTCCATCTGATCATCGCGCCCGACAACCGGATCGTCGAGGCGCGGCCGGGCGAGACCGTGCTCGACTGCGCGCTGCGCGACGGCATCGTGTTCCCGTTCGACTGCCGCAACGGCGGCTGCGGGGTGTGCAAGTGCAGCCTCGTTCAGGGCAGCGTCGACTACGGCGCATACCAGCGCGAGGCGCTGACGGACCAGGAGAGGCGGGCGGGGATGATCCTCGCTTGTTGCGCGACGCCGCTCTCGGACCTGCAGCTCGAATACACGCCGAAGGTGGCCCTGGGTGGCATCGCGCCGGGCCGCCACCGCGCGCGGGTCGAAGCGATGGAACTGCTCGCGGAGGACGTGATGCGCGTCCGGCTCGTCTGCGAGGGCGGGCAGGTGCGCTTCCATGCCGGCCAGTACCTGAACATCCTGCTGGCGGGCAAAGGCGGCACGTTCGAGAAGCGGAGCTTCTCGTTCGCGACGGCGCCGCACGAAGGGGGCCCGATCGAGCTCCACATCCGGCTGATCCCCGGCGGCAGGTTCACCACGCACGTGTTCAACGGCATGAAGCCGGGCGACGAGATCGAGTTCGAGGCTCCTCTTGGCGCGTTCTCGCTGCGCGAGGACGGCCGCAAGCCGATGATCTTCGTCGCCGGCGCGACCGGCTTCGCCCCGGTCAAGAGCATGCTGGAGCACGCCTTCCACGCGGGCATCCAGCGCAGGATGGTTCTCTACTGGGGCGTGCGCTCGAAAAAGGACCTGTACCTGGCGGGTCTTCCCGAGCGGTGGGCGGCCGAACATCCGAACTTCAGCTACGTTCCGGTGCTGTCCGCGCCGCGCCCGGAGGATCAATGGACCGGGCGCACGGGCCTCGTGCACGAGGCGGTGTTGCAGGACCACCCGACGCTGGCGGGCTTCCAGGTCTACGCATGCGGGTCGGTCAACATGGTCGAAGCGGCCCACCCGGCCTTCGCCTCGCGCGGCCTGTCCCAGGAAGACTGCTTCTCGGACGCGTTCCGGCTGGCCCCGCACATCGCCGCGAGGACGGCGGCGGGCGACCTGATCCGCCTCGGAGGTCGCGCCGACCATGCGTGATGTGCTGCGCGAGTCGACTCGCTACGCCGCCCAGGCGGTGCTGTACGCCGTGTTCGTCGTGGCGATCGGCTATTTCTCGACCTCGCCCAGGTACGTTCATCTGCCGCCCGACACCGCGCTGCTCAAGCTGTCGTTCATCCACGCCGGCGCGCGCATGGAAGCGTGCCACGAGCGGACCGCCGAGGAGCTCGCCAAGCTCGCTCCGAACATGCGTGCCAAGTCGGTCTGTCCGCGCGAGCGCGCGCCCGTGCGAGTCGAGATCGCGCTCGACGGCGAGGCGCTGTTCAGCGTCGTGGCCCCGCCATCGGGCCTGGCGAAAGACGGCGCGTCGACCGTGTATCGCAGGGCTCCCGTGCCCGCGGGTGTCCACCACCTGATCGCGCGCCTGTCGGACCTTCCGGGCGGCGAATTCAATCACTCGGCCGAGGCCACGGTCACGCTCGCTCCCGGGCACGTGCTGGTGGTCGATTTCGATGACAGCAAGGGTGGTTTCCAGTTTCGCGGCTGAGCGGAAGGGAGGCGACACCCGCCTGCGCGTCAGCGAGTTCCCGGCGGTGATGCGCTCCGCGCTGCAAAGCGGGCTGCAATTCCTGGAAGCCCGCTTCGACGCGGCCTTCGGACCGAAGGCCAATCCCTTGCGCCAGCTGGGCGCCGTGGCGTTCGTCCTGTTCTGGCTGGTGGCCGCGACGGGGATCTACCTGTACGCGGCGTTCGACACCAGCGTGACCGGCGCCTACGCCTCGGTCGACCGCATCACGCGAAACGGCTGGCCGCTGGGCGGCTTCGCACGCAGCCTGCATCGCTACGCGTCGGACGCGATGCTGGTGATCGTGCTGCTGCATCTCGCCCGGGAGTGGATCAGCGACCACGTGCGCGGCTTCCGCTGGTTCTCGTGGCTGAGCGGCGTTCCGTTGCTGTGGCTCGTCTACGCGTCGGGGCTCGGCGGCTACTGGCTGGTCTGGGACCGGCTGGCGCAGTTCAGCCTGATCGCGACCTCCGAGTGGCTGGACTGGCTGCCGCTCTCGGGCGAGCCGATCGTGCGCAACTTTCTCGGCGGCGGCAGCGTCACCGACCGGCTGTTTTCGCTGCTGATCTTCCTGCACATCGGGATCCCGCTGCTGCTGCTCCTCGGCATGTGGGTGCATATCCAGCGGATCAGCCGCCCCCGCACGCAACCGGGCGCGGCGATCGCGATCGGGCTGCCGCTGGCTCTGCTCGCGCTGTCGATCGCGAAGCCCGCGGCGAGCCAGGCAGCGGCCGATCTTTCGTCGGTCGACGCGCTGCTCGACCTGGACTGGTTCTACCTCGGGCTCTTTCCCCTGCTGTACGCGTCGTCGCCGAGGGTGCTGTGGCAGTTGGCCGGCGGCGCAACGCTGCTGCTCGCGCTCCTTCCATGGCTTCCGCCGCGCGCGCGCGATCCGGCCGCCCGTGTCGACCTGGCGCACTGCAACGGCTGCGGCCGCTGCTTTGCCGACTGCCCCTATGCGGCGGTGACCATGCGGCCGCGCACCGACGGCCGGGCCCACCTCAGCCAGGCCGTCGTCGACCCCGATCTGTGCGCGGGCTGCGGCATCTGCGCCGGCGCATGCCCGTCGTCGACACCGTTCCGCCGCGC